>JBBRPV010000004.1:0-87922 GCA_038227445.1 Burkholderiales bacterium
ACGGTCTTGATGGGCATCCTCGATCTCGATAGCAATGGCGCCATCGGCAGGATCGCCGCCGGCGATCACGCTCAGCGATGGCCTCGCCGTCCATCATCAAACTCGATCAGCGGTCCATCGAATTGGGTGATCGCACTCACCGACAGGGTCTGTGCAGCACTGCTCGAATCTTGCAGCGTCGCACCGGATGCAATCGAGATGGCGCCGGCATAGGTGCCGCTGCCCAACGACCCAGCGCCACCAAGTTGCAGCGTGCCCGCGCTCACCGTCGTCGCGCCGGTGTAGGTATTGACGCCGGTGAGGTTGAAAGTGCCGCCGCTCAAAGTGAGCGCACCGGTTCCCGAGATGACGCCCCCGATATTCATCAACCCGGTGTCAGAGATCGCGGTCGCGGCAGTTAGGTTGACCGGCGTGTTGATGTTCACTGTGCCGCCGGTGACGGTCCAGGTCCCGTTCCCGAGGATAGGCTTTGATCCATTGACTGTGACGCCCGCGCCCGTTCCCAGCGTCCATGTCGTGCCGTTTGTGGCTATGGCGTAGGGGGCCGTTCCTCCGGTGACGTTTACCGTGAGCTGGGCATTTGCAAGCAGCGTCAAAGCGGTCGAAGTGTCGGCAAACGCGTAGGACCCAATGTTGGAGGCGGTGTTCATTGTCACGGCCCCGCCAAAGGTCGGAACACCTAGAAAATGGGCCCCTGTGTCTCCGGCGGTCGCCGTGATGTTGAACGTCAATGCTCCGGATGCAGCATTAATATTCACCGGCCCGCGGACTTCAAATGCGTGATTAAAGCTCGAGCTGCCGGTTCCGGTTGCGTTGAGCGCCACCGCGCCTGTCGTGGTCAGATTGACGCCACTGTTCAGCCATACGCCGTAACTACCCGCGCCAGAGTTGGTGCTACTGAGCGTCAGTCCAGCCCCACCATCGATCGCCACATTGCCGGTCAAACTCAAGGGGGTGCCAATCCGAGCCGGAATCGTCAGGCTCCCAGTGCCGCTCAGCGTCGAGCCGGAATTGAGCGCCAGCGAGGCGCCTGAACCGAGCGTGGCGCCAACACCAGAGACCGCAAGCACTCCACCGGAATTCACCGCGACCGCGGAGGCTCCGCCGATGGCGCCAGCGCTGGCAAGTGCCAGCGTGCCCGCGCTCACCGTGGTCGCGCCGGTGTAGGTGTTGTTTCCGGAAAGAGTCAGCGTATTGGCGCCGAGCTTGACCAGGCCCAAGGCGTTGGCGCCTGCATTGGTATTTGCCAGCACCGACGAATAGGTCTGGCTGCCCGCGCTCGTGTTCAGGCCGAGATTAGAGCCGGAAAGAAACCCGCCAGTATTCGTTCCAAGGGCCGCGATGGTCGCGACATTGGCGGCCGAGAAGCCGGTACCGCCATAGCGGAGCGACAGCGTTGCGCCGGAGTTCACCGTGATGTTCGTGTCAGTCCAGCTCGCCGGCGTGGCGTTGTAGAGCGCGCCTGGGGCTGTGAACTCAAGCGTGCCTGCGCTCACCGTCGTCGCGCCGGTGTAAGTGTTGGCGCCGGACAGCGTCAAGGTGGAAGTGGCACTGGTGTCCTTGGTCAACGCCCCGGCGCCAGAGATCACGCCCGACAGGGTCTGCGCAGCACTGCTCGAATCTCGCAGCGTCGCACCCGAGGCAATCGAGATCGCACCGGCATAAGAGCCGCTGCCCAAAGATGCTGCGCTGCCAAGCTGCAGCGTGCCCGCGCTCACCGTCGTCCCGGTGATGTAGGTGTTTGTGCCGGCCAAAATCATCGTTCCGCCGCCGGTGAGGCTTAGACCCGTGCCGGGAATCACACTGAAATACCGGATATCGCCGGAAACGGTCAGCGTCATACCTGGCGAGACATTAAATGTCGTTCCACCGCTTTGGTAGAGGTTGATGCCGACTGCGGAGATTGCCGAATTCGCGGTGACGTTAACCCCTCTATCGAGCAAATAGCTGCCATCAGTCGCCGCGCCGCCCGAAAGGCTCGCAGCGCTTGCCAGCGTGCCCCCGTTCAGGGTTAGAAAGGGCAAATGGAACCCAAATGCGGCGGGACTGTATAAAACGCCCCCGGCGTTCAGCGTCACTACCGTGGTGTTGGCGGCGGAATTTCCGGTGAACGAATTAACGCCGCCAGCCAGCGTAACGGTCGCGCCGGTGATGTTGACTGCGGCGGCATTGCCGACACCCGACTTCCCGGTGTTGCCACCGCCGGAGATGTTGGTCGCTTGGCTGATGTTCAACGTACCTGTAAACGCCTGCGTACCGCTGATGGTGTCCGTACCGCTTCCGCTGAGGTTGACCGTCCCTGTCCCGGCGGCGAGGTTGCTGAACGTCTGGTTCACACTGCTGCTGTCGGTGAATGTCGCGCCAGAGGCCGTGGTCAGGGCGCCAGCGTAAGACCCGCTACCCAGCGAGCCAGCCCCGCTGACCTGCAATGTGCCTGCGTTCACCGTCGTCGCGCCGCTGTAGGTGTTGGTGCCGGTCAGCGTCAAGGTGGAGGTGGTGCTGGTGTCCTTGGTCAGCGCCCCGGCGCCAGAGATCACGCCCGACAGGGTCTGCGCAGCACTGCTCGAGTTTTGCAGCGTCGCACCTCCGGCCATTGAGATGGCGCCGGCATAGGAGCCGCTGCCCAAAGATCCAGCGCCGCCGAGTTGCAGCGTGCCCGCGTTGACGCTCGTTGAGCCGGTGTAGGTGTTGACGCCGGACAGCGTCAGCGTATTGGAGCCGCGCTTGACCAGGCTAAAGGTGTTGGCGCCTGCATTGGTATTTGCCAGCACCGACGAATAGGTCTGGCTGCCTGCGCTCGTGTTGAGGCCGAGAGCGGAGCCGGTGAGAAACCCGCCGGTGTTCGTGCCAAGGGCCGCGATGATCGCGACATCTGCGGCCGAGAAGCCGCTGCCGCCATAAACGAGCGAAAGCGTCCCGTTGTTGGTGGCCTTGATGTTCGAGGCAGTCCAGTTCGCGGTCGTGGCGTTGTAGAGCGCGCCAGGCGCTGTGAACTCAAGCACGCCTGCGCCTACAGTGGTCGTGCCCGTGAAGGTGTTGGTGCCCGACAGCGTCAAGGTGGAAGCTAGGCTGGTGCTCTTGAGCAGCGCCCCGGCGCCGGAGATCACGCCCGATAAGGTCTGCGAAGCATTGCTGAGGTGTTGCAGCGCCGCACCTGAGGCAATTGAGATGGCGCCCGCATAGTTGCCGCTGCCCAACGACCCAGAGAAGGCGAGTTGCAGCGTGCCTGCGCTCAATGTGGTCGCGCCGGTGTAGGTGTTGGTGCCATGCAGCATCAAGGTGGAGGTGGTGCTGGTGTCCTTGGTCAACGCCCCGGCGCCAGAGATCACGCCCGTCAGGGTCTGTGCAGCACTGCTCGAATCTTGCAGCGTCGCACCTGCGGCCATTGAGATGGCGCCGGCATAGGAGCCGCTGCCCAAAGATCCAGCGCCGCCGAGTTGCAGCGTGCCCGCGCTCACCGTCGTTGCACCCGTGTAGGTGTTGACTCCAGACAGCGTCAGCGTCCCCGCCCCATTTTTCGTCAGCCCGCCCGCCCCACTAATCACCCCCGACAGCGTGCCGGTCGTGGCGCTCGACACCGCCAGCAAGCCGCCGTTGGTGTTGATCGCCCCGGCGCCACTCACGCCCCCAGCGGTCGCGTTGAGGCTGGTGGCCAACTGCCCTGTGCTCGACGATATGCCCGCATTCACAATGACCGACCCATCGGCGTTCAGACTCAAGCTCGCGTTGCCCCCGGCCGTTTTGCTAATAGCCCCGTTCACGGTGATGTTGCCGGCTTCCGCGCCGCCACTGGTTGTGGTGACGGTCACGTTTTGACCGTTGCTCAGCGCCGTGTTGATGGTGGTGTTGGAGATGGTCGACCCGGTGGCGCTCGGGGTCCAGGTGCCTCCTGCACCGCCCGTGACGCCGCTGCCGTTGGTGTCGGATCCGCCACTGCTGATGGTCACGTCCGTCGGGTCAAGCAACCAGTCGCCACCCGCTCCCGCGTTGACGCGGCTGCCCTCAACGTCCAGCTGATGGCCCGAGGTTTCGATCTGGCCACCTTGGCCACCGCCCGCGCCCGTGGCGGTCACGGTGCCACGCACTGCGGTGGCACTTTTGCTGTTGCGCGTGTCGCTCCACACCACAATCTTGCCGCCGTCGCCGCGCTGGCTTGCGCTGGCGTCGATGGTGGCGTTGGCCTCCACCGTTGCGGTGGTTGCCTGGTGCATCGGGTTGGTGTTGCCGTTGCTGCCCTGCCAGTCGCCGCCCACCAGCACGGTGCCGCCGCCGGTGGCGCCGCTGGCTTCTGTCTTCGAGCCGGAGGCCAGGGTGATGTTGTCGGCCTCCAGCACAATGCGCCCGCCCTTGGCGATGAGGCTGGTGGCGCTGAGCGTGCCGCTGTTGACCACCGCCCCTTGCAAGCCATCGGCCGCACGGGCGCTCAGGATGATCAGCCCGCCGGGGGCCAGCACCGCATGGCGGTTGCTCACGAGCGCGCGCAGGCTGCCGGGCGCCACCGTGATGCCCGTTAATGTGTTGCCGGTACCGAAGTTCAGCGTGAAGGCCTCACCGGCGGCCAAGGCCACCGTGCCCGCCTGCGCAATGATCACGCCGTCGTTTCGCACCTCGGGCGCCAGCAGTGCGATGTAGCCGCCCAGGGCTGCACGCAATTGCCCCTCGTTGATAACGCTGCCGGTGGCGCCGCTGCGCGTGTAGGTGCTTTTGCCGGCCATGAAGTCGGCGTCGCTGATCGAATGGGTGGTGGCTGTTAGCGCCCCAACATCGACGGTGGCGCTGTTGCCGAACAGCACGCCGTTCGGGTTGGACAGCACCACCTGCCCAGGTGCCACGATGCGGCCGAGAATCTGGCTGGGGTTGCTGTCCAACACCCGGTTGAGCGTGATGGACGACGAAGACGGTTGATTGAAGTTGACTTGGGCGGCGCTGCCCACGTCGAAGGTGTTCCAGTTCACCACCGCGCGGGTGCTCGACTGGTTGACGTTCAGGGTGGCACCAGCCCCTTGGACGACCGTGGCCGAGCCCGCGCTGACCTGGGCGCCGGTGGGTAGCTGCGTTGGGGCCGGGGTGTCGGCCCAGGCTGAGGGCTGCGCTGCAAAAAGCAAAATCCCGATCAGCTGAACGACAAAGCGGCCGCCCGCGTGGCAGCCCGCGCGGCTTGGCTTGGCAGCCTCGGAGCTCTTGGTCGTGCCGCGTGCAGATTCGGGTGCGGCCACCCACGCGCGCCGCGCCTTGGACCACACCACCCGGAAAATCTTGTTCATCTTTTTGCTTCCTGCGGATCGTGCTGGGGGTCCGCGCTGACTTCTCCAATGCTTGGTCGCCCTTTGACGTGTTTGCCGCCGTTGCGGGAGCCGACGTCGCCTACCTTGTCTACTTTGTCTGCTGCGTCAGTCCCAAGTCTTAGGATGACCACGAGAGCCCCTTGGCCAACATGCCAATTTCGGTCCTCTGAGGACGCTTTCGGCAGGCCGAACGAAAACTGAAGCGGCAAAGGGTTCTTCTTTCCCAAAAAGCGCACGTTTGTCGTAGGACCTGCAGGGTTCATCCACGCGCATCGCGCGACGAGAAGATTGGGGCTGCGGTGGTCGTTCCGAGGCGGTTGCCTTTGGCAAAGCGGCCAGCGCTAGCAGCCAGTACGCAAGGCGAGGCACGTACTTTCAGCCAACAGGGCCTCAAGAGGCCCGCCCACAGCGAGAAGAATGATCGCCCGCAGCGGTCAACGTTTGATAAGCGCCTGGCGGGCAGGCGCAAGAAGTGCCCCGCGGAGGTCGCCGTTCAAGCGCTCGCCGAGCGTGAGCAAGCCCCTGAGCCACACCCCGAAGGGCTCAAGCAAACGACTGCGAGGGTCTGAGTCAGTGGCGCGGGCCGGCGTGGGCACCGATGAGGCGCAGCCAATCTAAAAGGACCAAGCGGCCGGTAGCGAGTGCACGAACGAGCATCTGCGGAACCGGTCAGCTTGGCGGTCAATCAGCTGGCCGAACCTTCGGGCCTCGGATCAGGCGGGGGTGGGAACGGATCCCTTGTCCTGGGTGTTGGTATCGAAGTCGCCGGCGTTGTGGCGCTCGAGCAGCTGGCTGGACGGCTCACCCCACGCACGGTTGACCTTGCGCCCACGCTGCACGGCTGGGCGCAGCGCAATCTCGTTAGACCAACGCAGCACATGCGTGTACTCGTGCACGCTCAGGAACTCGCCGGCCTCGTAAAGCTCGCCCTTGACCAAGGTGCCGTACCAGGGCCACACCGCGATGTCGGCGATGTTGTAGTCGTTGCCTGCTACAAAACGGTGCTCTGCCAGCTGGCGGTCCAGCACGTCGAGCTGGCGTTTGACTTCCATGGCGTACCGGTTGATTGGATACTCCAATTTGGCAGGAGCGTAGGCATAGAAATGGCCAAAGCCGCCTCCCAGAAAGGGCGCACTTCCCATCTGCCAGAACAGCCAAGACAAGCATTCGGCGCGCGCCGCACCACCGGCGGGCAAGAAGACACCAAACTTCTCGGCCAGGTACTGCAAAATCGCTCCGGACTCGAACACCCGCACCGCTGTTTCACCGCTGTGATCCACCAATGCCGGGATCTTGGAGTTGGGGTTGGCGCCCACAAATCCGCTGCCGAACTGGTCTCCGTCGTTGATTCGAATGAGCCATGCGTCGTACTCGGCACCGCCGTGGCCCACTTTCCGAGCCAGGGGAAAACATCCGTGGCCAACCGATACAGCCAACGCTTGGATAGTGGGCGATCCCGTCCAAGCGCGAGGCGATTTTGCGCTGTTTGTCGGTGAGCATGGGGGAACAAAACTCCGAATGGGGCAGATACCGCCATTCGTGCCCCACCCATCCGTTGAACTGCCGCGAGACGGCAGGATTCTTCCGAAGACAACCGACCAGACAGGTCGTTGATTTACCGTGGAAGTTGGTCCCGGGCGAGACCATATGAAGCGGGTACTTGGGGTGGCTGATGGGGCTCGAACCCACGACAACAGGAATCACAATCCTGGACTCTACCAACTGAGCTACAACCACCGTAGAGACGAAAAGTATAGCGGAAGCGGTCGGCCCTCCTTGGCGAGGAGCCTGTCAGGCTTTCACGGTTACCGCGAGTTGGTGACGCTTGAAACAATGGCTTCAGCGCCAAACCCGCTTGTGCTTGCCGCCACACCGGCGGCGCTAGCGGCCCTGGGCGTTCGACCATGCTCGCACTCTGGCCACGCTCGAATTCATCGAACTGCCCGCTGCTGACGGCTCTTTGCTGCGCATCTACTCGACCGAAGTCGACGCCGACACCGCGGCCCGCCACGCCATAGCGCGCATATTGCTGGGTTTCAGCCGGCTCGGAGTGGTGATGGTTGGCGACCTGCCTGCGCACGCAATCTCGTCGGCCATCAAACCATTGCAGGAATCGATGCTGGCCGGCCCTTGGCCGAACCGGCAGATGTTGCTGCTACCGCTTGGCTCGGCAAGCCCCCTTGTATCGAAGGGCATGGCCCTCTCGCGCGAAACCGGCGTGAGCGTGCGAACCGCGCCACAGGTCACACGTCCTGCCGACGCCTGGGGTTTCATCAACGGCACCTGGAACCGCTTGCGCGAGCAGACTCAGCCCGACGGTCGAGTGATTCCGGCGCTGGTCAGCACAACATCGGCGCCCGCTGCGGCAGCAAAACCTGAGGTGGCCAGCACCCCCCACCCAGCGGCATCACCGCCGCCATCGCGAGCTGCACCTCAGCTGGCGATGCGCCCGATGCCCGCGGTGCCGGCAGTGGGCGCGCCCGCCGTTGCCGAGCCCGAGAACGTGCTTGATCGCTACGTGCATCAATTGATCGAACTTGGTGGCATGGTGAGCTGCTGCGTCTTCGATGTAGCCACCGGCCGAGAACTCGCGCACGCCGGTGCTAGCCCCAGCGCCGCGGAACTGGCCACCGACGGAACCGAACTGTTGGCGGCCATTGGCACCAGCAGCCGCAAGCTGGGCTGGGGCACACCCTGCCCGATGTGGCGATCACGCTCGGCTGCCATCACCTGCTGATCCGTGCGGTGCCGCGTCACCCAGGGCTCGCGTTGCACGCAGTGCTAGACAAGGCACAGGCCAACCTCACATTGGCCCGCCTTCAGGTGCTGCGGCTCGACTCTGTGTTCGAAGACGCCCACAGCCAATCTAGCGCCGCCGACGACCGCTGAGCCGGCGGCGGGCAACATCGAATCTGCGGCCGGCACCGCCGGTGCCGCGTTTCGCAATGTGTGAAAAATGAAACCGCGACCTTGGCCGCCCGACGCCACTGAGCATGCTCGCGATGCCACAAAGCATCGCGGCAGTTTGCACCCAGCCAACGACCAAATGCACGGTTTTATTGAACTACAGACAGCACGAATCAATGCACTGGCACCGTGCAGAAGCGAGGCGACTTCCGGGCCTTTAATGCTTCAGTGCACCACGCGTTCGAAGACGAACTGGCCAGCCTGGAAGTCGACCGGGATAACGTCTTTCGGGGCAAAACGGCCTTCGAGAATCAGCTTCGCCACAGGATTCTCGATTTGCCTTTGGATCGCCCGCTTCAGCGGCCGCGCGCCGAATACAGGGTCGAAGCCGGCTTTCGCCAGCTCGGCCAGCGCGCGCGCAGACACGTCGAGCCTCATCTCCATCTTCTCTAATCGCGCCTCTAGAACCTTGAGCTGGATCTTCGCGATCATCTCGATATTTTTGGCATCGAGCGCGTGGAACACAACGGCCTCATCGATCCGGTTCAGGAACTCCGGGCGGAAGTGCTGCTTGACCTCGACCCAGACCGCGTCGTGAATCGCCTCATTGCTCTGCCCGGCCATCTGCATGATCTGGTGTGAGCCGAGGTTGCTGGTCATCACGATCACAGTGTTCTTGAAGTCGACCGTGCGGCCCTGGCCATCGGTCAGGCGGCCATCGTCGAGCACCTGGAGCAGCACGTTGAAGACATCGGGGTGGGCTTTCTCCACCTCGTCGAGCAGGAGCACGCAGTAGGGCTTGCGGCGCACCGCCTCGGTCAAGTAACCACCTTCGTCGTAACCCACATAGCCTGGCGGCGCGCCGATCATGCGTGCCACTGAATGTTTCTCCATGAACTCGCTCATGTCGAGCCGGATCAAGTGATCTTCGCTGTCGAACAGGAAGCCCGCGAGCGCTTTGCACAGCTCGGTCTTTCCAACGCCGGTGGGGCCAAGAAACAAGAACGAGCCGGTCGGGCGGTTCGGGTCCGACAGGCCAGAGCGCGAGCGGCGGATTGCGTTGGCGACCGCGGTGATCGCTTCGTCTTGGCCGATCACACGCTCGTGCAGCTTGGCTTCCATCTGCAGCAGCTTGTCGCGCTCGCCCTGCATCAGCTTGGACACGGGGATGCCGGTCGCCCGCGCCACAACCTCGGCGATCTCGTCGACACCAACGCTCGTGCGCAGCAGCTGTGGCCGTCCCTTGGTGGCGCCCTTCTTCGATTCTTTTGCCTGCGCGTCTTTGAGCTTTTTTTCGAGCTCGGGCAGCTTGCCATACTGCAATTCGGCCACCCTGTTGAAGTCGCCCTTGCGCTTGCCTTCTTCGATCTCGGTGCGCATGTGGTCGATCTCCTTGCGCACCAGGTCAGAGCCTTGTGCCGCGGCCTTCTCAGCCTTCCAAATCTCCTCCAAGTCGACCGCCTCGCGCTGCACCCTCGTGATTTCATCTTCTATCAAAGCCAGCCGCTTCTTCGAGGCTTCGTCTTTCTCGCGCGTGACGGCTGCCCGCTCGATCTGCAGCTGGATCAAACGCCGGTCGACCTTGTCCATCACCTCGGGCTTGGAGTCGATTTCGATCTTGACCTTGGCGGCTGCTTCGTCGATCAGGTCAATCGCCTTGTCGGGCAGGAAACGGTCGGTGATGTAGCGGTGGCTCAACTCGGCCGCAGCCACGATCGCCGGGTCGGTGATTTCAACGCCATGATGCACTTCGTACTTTTCCTGCAAACCACGCAGGATCGCAATCGTGGCCTCCACGCTCGGCTCGCCGACCAGCACTTTTTGGAAGCGCCGCTCCAGGGCGGCGTCTTTTTCGACGTATTTGCGGTACTCGTTCAGCGTGGTCGCACCGACGCAGTGCAGTTCGCCGCGCGCAAGCGCCGGCTTGAGCATGTTGCCAGCGTCGATCGCACCTTCGGCCTTGCCGGCACCGACCATGGTGTGGATCTCGTCAATGAAGACGATGGTCCGGCCTTCGTCGGCGGCCACTTCTTTCAGCACGCCCTTGAGCCGCTCTTCAAATTCGCCCCGAAACTTGGCGCCGGCCAGCAGCAGCGCCATGTCGAGCACAAGCACGCGCTTGTTTTTCAGCGAATCGGGAACCTCGCCGGCAACGATGCGCTGCGCCAGTCCTTCGACGATGGCAGTCTTGCCCACGCCGGGCTCGCCGATCAACACCGGGTTGTTCTTGGTGCGGCGTTGAAGCACCTGGATCACCCGGCGGATCTCGTCGTCGCGGCCGATCACCGGGTCGAGCTTGCCCTTGAGTGCGCGCTCGGTCAGGTCGAGTGTGTATTTCTTCAGGGCTTCGCGCTGGCCTTCGGCTTCAGCGCTGTCGACGGTTGCGCCGCCGCGCACCGCATCGATCGCGGCTTCGAGTGCTTTGCGCGTGAGCCCGTGGCCGCGCACGATGCCGCCCATGTCGGTCTTGGCATCGGCCAGCGCCAACAGGAACATTTCGCTCGCGATGAACTGATCTCCGCGCTTACCGGCTTCTTTTTCGGTGGCTTGCAGCAGCACGGTCAGGTCACGCCCGGGTTGCACGAGCTGGCCGCTGCCCTGCACTTGCGGCAGGCCGTTGATGGCCGTGTCGAGCGCGGTCTTCAGCGCGGCGCTATTGGCACCGGCACGTTCGAGCAGCGCCTTGGGGCCGTCGGCCTGAGCGAGCATGGCAGCCAGCAGATGCGCCGGCTCGATGTAGGGGTTGTCGCGCGAGACAGCCAGACTCTGGGCGTCAGCCAGCGCTTCTTGGAACTTGGTGGTTAGCTTGTCGATACGCATGGAAAAGAACCTCCGATTTCGATGGAGATGAGGCAATCCGCCGAGGTTTCAAGGCGGCGCAGCCGGCCCGGCCAGACTTGGCGGGTTTGAATTTTTCAAAGCGTGGGCGCTTCGCTTGTCGCGTTCAGAGTTCGACCACGTAGAACAGGGGTTCGGGAAGCGATAGAACAGCGAACCAAATTAAGGCATGTCGAAGGCATCTCTAATTTCTGGGCGCACCGCACGCCTGCGCTCGTGCGGCCGCGATCCAGTCCTCCACTTCAAGCTCAACGGGCCGCGACAAGCCGCTTGACCTGTGGCATCCAATAAACTGCCAAGCAGTAGCCTACCAGCGGGTTGAAGATCGTGGCGCGGTGCGCCGGGATCGAATCGGTCACCCTAACTCACGGCTTGCCATCGCCGCCGCGGCGGCGCGCGTCTCGACACCGAGCTTCTCGAACACGTGTTCGAGATGCTTGTTGACGGTGCGCGGGCTCACGCCCAGAATTTCTCCAACGTCGCGGTTGGTCTTGCCCTTGGCGATCCACGACAACACCTCGGTCTCGCGCTGGGTTAATGAGGCGGTCGCCAAGCGCGAAACGGCCGCAGCGTCGGCGGTGCGCAGCCCGAGCAGCCACATTATCTCGCCCAGACCTGCACTGCCCAGACGGCGCGCGGTGAGCGTGCGGCCCGCGTGCGAGAGCGTGCACAGGCCGTTGTCGCGACCGTCGACCTTCTGAGCGAACCACGCCGTGCAGGTGGCGTCTCCCTGAGCACCGAAGAACTCGGCGAGCCATTGCTGTGCCCGCGGCGAGCGCCAGGCGAGGCGCTGGCGCGCATCGATCATCAGCACGCCGTGCCCGCCGATGTCGATCGCATCGCGCGCCATGCGCACCGCGCGCGCATTGCGCACGTGGGTGGCCAGACGCGCGAGCACTTCCTCGGCCCGCAGCGGCTTGACCACGTAGTCGACGCCGCCAGCGTCGAAGCCCCGGACGATGTGGCTGGTCTCCGACAGGCCGGTCATAAAGATCACCGGGATGTGCGACCACGCCGGGACCGACTTGATGCGGCGGCACAGGTCGAAGCCGTCCAGCCCGGGCATCAGTGCGTCGAGCAAGATGGCGTCGGGGCTCACGATGTCGAGCCGCGCCAGTGCCGATGCGCCGTCGGTCGCCACGAGAACGGTGTAGCCCGCCCGGTCGAGCTCAATGCACAGCGCGCCGAGCGATTGCGGCGTGTCGTCGACGACGAGCACGATGCTGCCGCTCGCGGCGGTCGCGGGAAGGTCAGCCTTCACGGTGCAATGGCCTGATCGTTCAGGTCGAGGGCCGCGCTCAGCCGTTCGATCAGGTCGTCCCAGGCAAAGCGGGCAACCATCGCACGCAGCACGACCACCTCACCCACGCACTCGCGGTGGTCGGTGGCGAGCGCATCCAGCGCGCGTTGCAGGCCCTGCGCGTGGCCGAGCCGCGCCAGACGCAGCAGGGCCTGGGCCCGGTCGGGCGGCAGCGCTGCGTCGCTGTCCACCGGCGCCGACTCGGCAGGCGCCCAGCTCGGTACCGCGAATTCGGCAACCCACTCGAGCTCGAGGTGTTGCTGCAGTACGGCCAGCAACTCCGACTCAATCACCGGCTTGTCGACGAAACCCTGGCACCCAGCCTCGACGAGCCGATCCAGTTGATTTTCGAACGCGTTGGCCGAGACCATGATGATCGGCATGTCGTTGATGCCTTGTTTGCGAATATTGCGGGCGGTTTCCCAGCCGTTCATGTCGTCCATTGAGATGTCGAGCAGCAGCGCGTCGGGTGCCGACTGCAGGACGCTCTCGACGCACTCCCGTCCGCTGGCCGCCTCGCGGATGCGAAAGCCTAGCGGCAGCAACATGCCGGCGAGCATCTGGCGCTGCGTCGGGTGATCGTCGACGATGAGCAGGGTGCGCCGCTCGCCGATGTAGCCGCTGACGGGGCGGTGCGGCGCCGCACGGCTGTGGCCGGGTTCGGACGTCTCGCTGAGGTACAGGCGTGCCGTGAAGGTACTGCCTTCGCCCGGCACGCTGCGCACTGTCAGCTCGCCGCCCATCAGCTGGGTCAGCAGGTGGGTGATCGTGAGTCCCAGGCCCGTGCCAGGTTCGCCGGTACGCCGGCCGGCACTGCCGCGCTCGAAGGGCAGGAAGATGCGCTCCAGGTCCTGCGGCGCGATGCCGATGCCGGTGTCGATGACGTGGAAACGTGCAACCTCGCGGCTGTGGTCGAGGAGCAGCGTGATGCTGCCGTGGTCGGTGAAGCGCACCGCATTGCCGAGCAGGTTGATAAGGATCTGGCGCAGCCGACGGGCGTCCGCGCGCACGCAGGTCGGCACACGGCCGAGCGTGCGCAGCTCAAACGCGAGGCCCTTGCTCGCCGCCTGCGGCGCAACCATGCGCACCACATCGTCGAGGAAGTCGCGCAGCGGCAGCGGCGCGATATCCAGCCTCAACTTGCCAGCCTCGATGCGCGCCAGGTCGAGCAGCCCGTCGATCAACCCGTGCAGGTGTTCACCGCTGTGGTGGATGGTGTCGATCGCCGCGCGCTGGGCGCCGCGGATCTGTTCGTCCTTCAACAGGATCTGCGCATAGCCGAGGATGCCGTTGAGCGGCGTGCGCAGCTCGTGCGTCATGCCGGTCACATAGCGCGTTTTGGCCTGGTTGGCGGCTTCAGCGAGATCCTTCGCCGCCTGCAGCGCGGAGGAGGTACGGCGGTGGGCGTCGATTTCGCGCACCAGCAGCTCGTTGTGGCGCATCGATTCGTCCTCGGCCATGTGGCGGCTTTCGTTGCCGAGAACCATCCACCACGCACCGACGGCGGCCGCCAGCGACAGCAGCGCGAAGGCTTGCAGCAGTGGCTCACGCAGCAGCAGGTGCGCCACGTTGTTTAACGCGCCCTGCTGTTGGTAGACCACCCCGAGGATCACCGCGAACAAGGCGACCAACGACAGCGCCACCACCACGTAGTGCACCACGCGGAAGTTGATGCGCCGGCTCAGTGCCACTGGCAGTACCGAGCTGAGTGCAGCTTGCACCTGCTCGGTCGCACGCGAGTTTGTCTTGCAACGGTCATGGCAGCGTGACTCGAGCGTGCAGCACAGCGAGCAGATCGGTGCGGCGTAGGCCGGGCACTGCGCCATGTCTTCCGACTCGAAGGCGTTGTCGCAGACCGAGCACTTGACGAGTTCGCCAGGCTTCCACGGCGCCCGGTTAGGCCGCGCCTCGTAGTAGCGACCGCGCGTCCACCAGGCCAGCAGCGGGGAGATCAACATCGACGTGACCAGCGCGATGAATGGCGCGAACGCTTTGGCCACCGTGCCGAAACTACCCACGTAGGCAGCGATGCCAAGCGCGGCCGCAATCAACATGGCACCGAGGCCAACGGGATTGATGTCGTAGAGGTGGGCGCGCTTGAACTCGATGTGCGGTGGGCTCCAGCCGAGCGGCTTGTTGATGACGAGGTCGGCGACGAGCGCGCCCACCCAGGCGATTGCCACGTTGCTGTACAGGCCAAGCACGCCCTCGAGCGCCTCGAACACCCCGAGCGTCATCAACAGCACCGCGATCAGCACGTTGAACACCAACCAGACCACGCGGCCCGGGTGGCTGTGGGTGAGCCGCGCGAAGAAGTTCGACCAGGCGAGCGACCCGGCGTAGGCATTGGTCAGGTTAATCTTGACCTGCGAGACAACGATGAACAGCGTGGTCACGCCGATCACCCAGGCCGGCGAATCGAACACGTAGCCGAAGCCAGCGAGGTACATCTGCGTCGGCTCGATCGCCTTGTCAACGCCGATCTCGTGCTGCATGGCCAGAAACGCTAGAAATGCGCCGCCGAGCATTTTCGGCATTCCGGGCAAGACCCAGCCGGGTCCTGCCACGAGCACGGCACCCCACCAGCGCAGCCGGTTCGCCGCGGTCTTCTCCGGCAAGAAGCGCAGGTAGTCGACCTGCTCGCCGATCTGTACCACGAGCGAAAACGCCACTGTCGCAGCGGCGCCGAACATCACTGCGTCGAAGCCGTTGCTGTGCGAGACGCCACCGACCAGCGTGGTGAAGTCGGCGAAGGCTTCCGGCTGCTTGACCAGCACCGCCAGGTAGGGAAGCACGAACAGCAGCATCCAGACCGGCTGCGTCCACCATTGCAGACGCTGGATCAGCGTCACACCGTGCATGACCAGCGGAACGACCCCGAGCGACGAAACGAGGTAGCACATCGCGATCGGCCAGCCGAAGTAGAGCCGCAGCGCGAGCGCGAGAATCGCCGCCTCCAGCGCGAAGAAGATGAAAGTGAACGAGGCGTACACGAGCGACGTGATCGTCGAGCCGAGGTAGCCGAAGCCGGCTCCGCGCGTCAGAAGATCCATGTCGACGCCGTACTTGGCCGCGTAATAGCTGATCGGCAGACCCGTCAGGAAGGTGACGAGGCCAACGACGAGGATCGCCCACAAGGCGTTCGTGAAGCCGTAGTTCAGCGCGATGGCGGCGCCAATTGCCTCAAGCGCGAGGAACGACGTGGCGCCCAACGCGGTGTTCGCAACGCGGAACTCGCTCCACTTGCGGAAGCTGCGCGGCGTATAGCGCAGCGCGTAGTCCTCCATCGACTCGTTGGCCACCCAGGAGTTGTAGTCGCGTCGGATTCGAAAGATGCGCTGGGGCTGCGAAGACACGAAACGAACTCTCCTGGTCAGGTTTTGCAGGTCGGGTCACTCCACGAAGCAAGAAGCGTGCACCCGCCCCCGGGCGGAGCCAAGCGTGGTTGACGGTGCCGCGAGCGGAACTACGTTGATTGACGTATTCGCCGAATGCGAGCGGGCAAGCAACATGCAAGCCAGACCAACGTGACCGCATCGATTCGATGCCATGACCGTCGGTTCAAAGCTCGACCCATCCACCTGCCTGGAGAACTTCTCACCATGTCCCACGACAACGATCCCTCTTCGCCCGACTCGAACCGCCGCCGCCTGTTGCAAGGCGCCGCCGCACTGCCGATGTTGGGTCTCGGCGGTTTGAGCTTCGGCCAGTCCACCGCCTCGGTCAACACGACCAAGCTCGCCGTGACCGACACCGAAGTCACGGTCGGGCAGCTGCACTCGTCCACCGGAACGATGGCGATCTCCGAGACCGGTTCGATTCAGGCTGAACAGCTCGCCATCGACGAGATCAACGCGATGGGCGGCATCTTGGGCCGCAAGATCAAGGTCATCAAGGAAGACGGCGCCTCCGACTGGCCGACATTCGCTGAAAAGTCGAAGAAGCTGCTGATCAACGACCATTGCGCCGCCGTCTTCGGCTGCTGGACCTCGGCCTCGCGCAAGGCGGTGCTGCCGGTATTCGAGAAGGAGAACGGCCTGCTGTACTACCCGACCTTCTACGAGGGCCTTGAGCAGTCGAAGAACGTCTTCTACACCGGGCAAGAGGCAACGCAGCAGATCCTGTACAGCCTGGAGTGGGCAAAGACCGAGAAGAATGCCAAGACCTTCTTTCTGATCGGCTCCGACTACATCTGGCCGCGCACCTCAATGAAGATCGCGCGCAAGCACATCGAGAACTTTCAGAAGGGCAAGGTCGTCGGCGAGGAGTACTACCCGCTGGGCAGCACGAACTTCGGTTCGCTGATGAACAAGATCAAGGTGCAAAAGCCCGACTGCATATACGCCGCGGTGGTCGGGGGCTCGAACGTCGCGTTCTACAAAGCGCTGAAGGCCGCCGGCATCACCGGCGACAAGCAGCTGCTGGTGACGCTGGCCGTCACCGAGGACGAGATGACCGGCGTGGGAGGCGAGAACTTCGCCGGCTTCTTCTCGTCGATGAAGTACTTTCAGTCGCTCGACAATGCCAATAACAAGAAGTTCGTGGCGGCGTTCAAGGCCAAGTACGGCAAGGACGCGGTGATTGGCGACGTAACGCAGGCCGGCTACCTCGGCCCGTGGCTGTGGAAGGCGGCGGTCGAGAAGGCCAAGAGCTTCGACGTCGACAAGGTCGTCCTCGCCTCAGCCGATGGCATTGAACTGAAGACGGCGCCGGAGGGCTACGTCAAGCTCGACGCCAACCACCACCTGTGGAGCAAGTCGCGCATCGCGATGGGCATGCCTGACGGTTCGTTCAAGGTTGTCTCCGAGTCACCGCAGTTGATCAAACCCGATCCATTCCCGAAGGGCTATCAGTAGCCCACCCCGAGGAGGGCCTGCCGCCCTCCTCACGGCGCAAGCATCACCTGCGGACCGGCGGCGCCGGCTCAGCAGCGCTCGCTGCATGAATTGGTTGCAATGGAGTTGCCCGATGACCGTTTCCGAGATGCTGAACATCGGCCTCATGCAGGGCTTCGCGGGGCTGAGCCTGTTCGCGGTGTTGCTGCTGATGGGCCTCGGCTTGGCCATCATCTTCGGGCAGATGGGCGTCATCAACATGGCGCACGGCGAGTTCATGACCATTGGCGCCTACACCATCTACCTCGGCTCGCACCTCACGAGCCACTACGCACCGTCGCTGGTGCCCTACTACTTTCCGTTCGCTGTTTTACTGGCGTTTGGCTTCGCCTTCGTCGGCGGCTGGCTGGTTGAGTGGGGTCTCATCCGTCACCTCTACAAGCGCCCGCTCGACACCCTTCTCGCGACCTGGGGCATCAGCCTGGCGATGCAGCAGTGTTTCCGCACCTTCATCGGCCCCAAAGAGGTGAGCCCGACGCTGCCCGACTGGCTGCTCGGGTCGTGGTCACCGTCGCCGGGCCTCGACATCCCGATCAATGGCATGTTCGTGCTGGCACTGACGACCGTCGTCACCGTTGGCGTGCTGATCGCACTGAGCAAGAGCCGCTGGGGTCTTCGCGTTCGCGCCACGGTGAGCAACCGGGTGATGGCCAACGCAATCGGCATCGACACGATGAAGACCGACCGGCTGACGTTTGCGATCGGCTGCGGCATCGCTGGCATGGCCGGCGCCGCATTCACGACGATCGGCTCGACTGGCCCGACCTCGGGGCAGCTCTACATCGTTGACTCCTTTCTTGTGGTTACGTTTGGCGGTGCGGCCAGCCTGCTCGGCACCGTGGTGTCGGCCTTCGGCATCGCGCAGACGCAGTCGCTTACCGAGTTTTTCATGGCCGGTTCGATGGCGAAGGTACTCACGCTGTCGCTGATCGTGCTGATCCTGATGATGCGCCCACAGGGCCTGTTCGCCAGCAAGGTGAGGCGTTGAACGAGCACCTCTTCTCCCGGAAACCGAACCGATGAACACCGTCCAAGCCCTGATCAAGCGCTACCAACTCGCCAGCGTGCTGGTGCTCACGGTGCTGCTCGCCATCGTGCTGCCGCTGGCGCTCGACATCTTCCGCCTCAACCTGGTGGGCAAATATTTGACCTACGCCTTCGTGGCCGTTGGGCTCGTCATGGTGTGGGGCTACGGCGGGGTGCTAAGCCTCGGCCAGGGCGTGTTTTTTGGCCTGGGCGGCTACGCCATGGCGATGTTTCTGAAGCTGGAGGCCTCGGACCCGATCACCACCAAGATCCAGTCGACCCCGGGCATTCCGGACTTCATGGACTGGAACCAGATCACCGAGTTGCCGGCCCTGTGGGTGCCGTTCAAGTACCTTCCGTTCGCGCTGGTGGCGGTGGTGGCCGTGCCGACGCTGCTCGCCTGGATCGTGAGCTTTGCGATGTTCAAGCGGCGCGTCGGCGGCGTGTACTTCGCCATCATCACGCAGGCGGTGGCGCTCATCGTCACAGTGCTGATCATCGGGCAGCAGGGCTACACCGGCGGCGTCAATGGCATGACCGACCTGAAGACCGTGCTTGGCTGGGACACCCGCACCGACCACGCCAAGTACGTCCTGTACTACCTGTGCGTGGCCTTGCTGCTGGCGAGCATTTTGCTGTGTCGCTGGATCCAGACCGGCAAGGCCGGCACCCTGCTGTTGGCGATGCGCGACAAGGAGGACCGCGTGCGCTTCTCCGGCTACGACGTCGCCAATTTTCGAATCTTCACCTTCTGCCTGGCCGCGGCCTTGTCGGGCATCGGCGGCGCGCTGTTCTCGCTCCAAGTGGGCTTCATGTCGCCGAGCTTCGTCGGCATCGTGCCCTCGGTGGAGATGGTCATCTTCGCCGCAGTCGGCGGCCGCATGAGCCTGGTCGGCGCGGTCTACGGCACGCTGCTCGTCAACGCGGGCAAGACCTTCTTCTCGGAGAGTTTTCCGGATCTGTGGCTGTTCATGATGGCAGCGCTCTTCATCGGCGTGACCATGGCCTTCCCGATGGGTCTGGCCGGTCTGTGGGAAAGCCACGTGGTGCCGTGGTGGGCGAAGCACCGCGGTCGAGTGGCACCTGTCGGCACAAGCGCCCCCAACCCGAGGTCGAATCGTCTCAACCCGGCGTTGCCGGCCGAGCCTTCGAAGCTGCCGGCCGGCATCTCCGGCCAGCAGGCCTGACACCGAAAGCGACCGATGAGCAACACCGATTTCGCCCTTGCGATCGAAGACCTGACGGTCTCGTTCGACGGCTTCAAGGCCATCGATACGCTGACGCTGTACATCGACAAGAACGAGCTGCGCGTCATCATCGGCCCGAACGGTGCGGGCAAGACCACTCTGCTCGACCTGATCTGCGGCCGGACCAAGACCGGATCGGGCAGCATCAAGTTCAAGAACACCGAACTCACGAAGATGGCCGAATTCAAGCGCGTGCGCTTAGGGATTGGCCGCAAGTTCCAGACGCCCTCGATCTACGAGAACCTGACGGTCTTCCAGAACCTCGAGGTCTCGTTCCCGAAAGGCCGTTCGGTGCTGGGAGCGCTGGCCTTCAAGTGCACCGACGAGGTGACGGCGCGCGTGCAGGTCGTCGCCGAAGACATCTTTCTTTCCGACCGCCTTGACCTCGAAGCCGGACTGCTCAGCCACGGCCAGAAGCAATGGCTCGAGATCGGCATGTTGCTGATGCAGGAGCCCGAGCTGCTGCTGCTCGACGAGCCGATCGCCGGCATGAGCGCCCGCGAGCGCGAGCTCACCGCGGAGCTGCTGCAGCGCATCTGCAAGAACCGCTCTGTGATCGTCATTGAGCACGACATGGAATTCGTCAAGCGCATCGCCCACAAGGTGACCGTGATGCACCAGGGAAAGATCCTCGCCGAGGGGCCGATGGAGCAGGTGCAGGCCGATCCGAGGGTGATCGACGTCTACCTCGGCCACTGATTGCGAGCCGTCACACCCACCATGACCACCGACACCCACCCCATGCTCAAAGTCACCGACCTGTTCGTCGCCTACGGCCAGAGCGAGGCCCTGCACGGCATCTCGTTCGAGGGTCGCAAGAACGAGACGGTCGCGATCATGGGGCGCAACGGCATGGGCAAGACCACGCTGTTCAAAAGCCTGATGGGCGTGTTGCCGGTCCGCAGCGGCAGCATCGAGGTCGCCGGCGGAGAGGTTTCGAAGGAAGAAAGCTTCCGCCGCGTGGCCAAGGGCATCGCCTACGTCCCGCAGGGCCGCATGATCTTCCCGACGCTGACGGTCGAGGAGAACATCCAGACCGGCCTCGAGAACTCGAAGACGCGCCGCATCCCCGACGAGATCTATGCCCTGTTTCCGGTGCTGTGGGACATGAAGCGCCGCAAGGGCGGAAACCTCTCAGGCGGTCAACAGCAACAACTCGCCATCGCGCGCGCTCTCGTCACCGAGCCCAAAGTGCTGCTGCTCGACGAGCCGACCGAGGGCATCCAGCCGTCGATCATCAAGGACATCGCCAAGGCGCTGAATGAGATCCGCAAGCTGCGCGAGATCACGATCATCGTCTCCGAGCAGGTGCTGAGTTTTGCGATGGACGTCGCTGACCGCCTGTTCGTGATCGAGGGCGGTCGGCTCGTGCACGAGACCTCGCGCGCCGACACCGATGTCAGCCATATCAAGCAGTACTTGTCCGTCTGATCTCTCTTAATTCCCACCCCGCAGGAGACGCCCCATGGCTGAAACGCTGATCAAGGTCGACCTCACCAAGTCGCCCACCGAGAACGAGAACATCCACAACCGCTGGCACCCGGACATTCCGATGGCCTGCTGGGTCAAGCCGGGGGACGACTTCATCCTCGAGACCTTCGACTGGACCGGCGGCTTCATCAAGAACAACGACAGCGCCGACGACGTGCGCGACATCGACCTGACGACGGTGCACTACCTCTCGGGCCCGGTCGGCGTGAAGGGCGCGCAACCCGGCGACCTGCTGGTTGTCGAACTGCTCGACATCGGCGCCAAGCAAGACAGTTTGTGGGGCTTCAACGGCTTCTTCAGCAAGAAGAACGGCGGCGGCTTTCTGACCGAGCACTTCCCGCTCGCGCAGAAGTCGATCTGGGACATCAAGGGCATGTTCACCGAGTCGCGCCACGTACCCGGCGTGAAGTACGCGGGCCTGATCCACCCCGGCCTCATCGGCTGTCTGCCCGACAAGCCGATGCTGGACATGTGGAACACGCGCGAGCAGGCGCTGATCGACACCAACCCGACGGGCGGGCTCGCCAACCCGCCCTTCGTGCCGACCGCGCACATGGGCAAGCTGACCGGCGCAGCCAAGGAGAAGGCGGCGGCTGAAGGCGCGCGCACCGTACCGGGCCGCGAGCACGGCGGCAACTGCGACATCAAGGACCTGTCGCGCGGCGCCAAGGTGTTCTTCCCGGTCTACGTCGAAGGTGCTGGCCTCTCCGTAGGTGACCTGCACTTCAGCCAGGGCGACGGCGAGATCACCTTCTGCGGCGCGATCGAGATGGCCGGATGGGTGCACATGAAGGTCAGCCTGATCAAGGGCGGCATGGCCATGTACGGCATCAAGAACCCGATCTTCAAGCCGAGCCCGATCACGCCAACCTACAACGACTACCTGATCTTCGAAGGCGTGTCGGTTGACGAGAGTGGCAAGCAACACTACCTCGACGTCAACGTCGCCTATCGCCAGGCCTGCCTGAACGCGATTGAGTACCTGAAGAAATTCGGCTACTCGGGCGCGCAGGCCTACTCGATCCTTGGAACCGCGCCGGTGCAGGGCCACATCAGCGGTGTGGTCGACGTACCGAACGCCTGCGCGACGCTGTGGCTGCCGACCCAGATCTTCGACTTCGACATCAACCCGAACGCACTGGGTCCAACGAAGTTCCTCGACGGGTCGGTTGTGATGCCGTTGTCGCAGGACAAGGCCTGACTCCCGAGTTCACAACCATGCCAACCTACGACTACGCATGTTCCGGCTGCGGCGGCTTCGACGCGATCCGGTCGCTTGAGGCGCGCGACGAAGCCGCCGCCTGCCCTGACTGCGGTGCGGCAGCACCGCGTGTCTTCGTCGCCGCGCCGCGGCTGGCGCTGATGGACGGCAACACGCGCACCGCACTGGCGACCAACGAGCGCGCCCGCTTCGAGCCGAAAAGCTCGCGCGACTACGCGCGGCTCAAGCATCCGGCCGGCTGCGGTTGCTGCAGTAACGGAACACGCAGCGCCACGCTCACCGGCGCGAACGGGAACAAGGCGTTTCCGAGCAAACGCCCCTGGATGATCAGCCACTGACGGCTGGTATCCGCCACCTTCATGAAACGAGGAAACCCAGATGCATCACGGCGACATATCGAGCAGCAAGGACACCGTGGGCGTGGCCGTGGTCAACTACAAAATGCCGCGCTTGCACAGCAGGGCGGAAGTGATCGCCAACGCGAAGAACATCGCGAGCATGGTCCTCGGCATGAAGCAGGGCCTGCCTGGCATGGACCTGGTGGTCTTTCCCGAATACAGCACCCACGGGATCATGTACGACTCGAAGGAGATGTACGAGAACGCGGCCTCGGTACCCGGCTTCGAGACCGAGATCTTTGCCGAGGCCTGCCGCAAGGCGAAGGTCTGGGGCGTGTTCTCTCTGACCGGCGAGCGTCACGAGGAGCACCCGAACAAGGCGCCGTACAACACCCTGATTCTCATGAACGACCAGGGTGAGATCGTCCAGAAGTACCGCAAGATCATGCCGTGGGTGCCGATCGAAGGCTGGTACCCGGGCAACTGCACCTACGTGTCGGACGGCCCGAAGGGAATGAAGGTGAGCCTCATCATCTGCGACGACGGCAACTACCCCGAGATCTGGCGCGACTGCGCGATGAAGGGGGCCGAACTGATCATCCGTTGCCAGGGCTACATGTACCCGGCCAAGGAGCAGCAGATCATGATCTCCAAGGCGATGGCCTTCGCCAACAACACCTACGTGGCGGTGGCCAACGCGGCCGGGTTCGACGGCGTTTACTCGTACTTCGGGCACAGCGCGATCATCGGCTTCGACGGTCGGACGCTGGGCGAATGCGGCGAGGAGGACATGGGCATCCAGTACGCGGCGCTCTCCAAACACCTGATCCGCGACTTCCGCAAGAACGGGCAGAGCGAGAACCACCTGTTTAAGTTGCTGCACCGCGGCTATACCGGCCTCATCAACTCGCGCGAAGGCGACCAGGGTGTGGCCGCGTGTCCGTACAACTTCTACAGCGAGTGGATCAACGACCCGGAAGGCACGCGCAAGCGCGTCGAGGCCTTTACGCGCGCCACCGTCGGCACCGACGAGGCGCCGATCAAGGGCATTCCGAACCCGTCGACAGTGGGTCACCGCTGACGTCCAGTAACCCCGCGCAAACCCGCCTCGCACTGCGCCGCGGCGGCACCGCCTTCCTCTTACACAGCCAACCGACACGGCATGTCTTCATCGCCGAGCAACACGCGCCCACCATGACCCCGGACCCGCACGACGCCCTGGCCGCCTACCGCGTGGTGCGCGAGCCCTTCTACCAGTCCAGCGGCGACGAGGTGGCGATGTTCGAGGCGACACACGCTCGACGGTTGCCGCTGGTGCTTAAAGGACCGACCGGTTGTGGCAAGACCCGTTTCGTCGAGCACATGGCGTGGCGGCTGAAGAGGCCACTGGTCACGGTGGCTTGCCACGAGGAGCTGAGTGCCGGCGACCTGGTCGGGCGCTGGTTGCTCGACAGCGAAGGCACCCGCTGGCAGGACGGGCCGCTGACCCAGGCGGTTCGCCACGGCGGCCTGTGCTACCTCGACGAGCTGATCGAGGCCCGTGCCGACATGCTCGTCGTCATCCACCCGCTGACCGATACGCGCCGGCAACTGCCGCTCGCACAGCGCAACGAGCTGGTGCACGCGCACCCGGACTTCCAGCTTGTCGTCTCGTACAACCCGTCGCCCTCGGCGCGGGAGATGAAAGCGTCGACGCGCCAGCGCTTCTGCGCGCTTGAGTTCGGCTACCCGAGCCCTGAGCTGGAGGTCGGAATCGTGGCCCAGGAGGCGGGCCTGGAGGTCCCACGTGCGGCCGCGATCGTCGCATTCGGTCTGCGCACCCGACGGCTAGAGGGGTTCGGCCTCGACGAAGGCGCGTCCACACGCATGCTGGTGCACGCGGCGCTGCTCGTGATGCAGGGGCTGTCGATCGCGAAGGCGTGCCGCCTCGCGATCGTCGACGCGCTCAGCGACGACCCCGACGTGCACGTGGCGTTGCGCTCTGCACTCGACACCGCGTTCTAAAGCGCATGCACACGCCGCTGACTCATTGGCTGCGGCTGCTCTGGGGCACAGCGCCGCGTCTCGCCTTCGACAGCGAGTGCGCCTACATCTCCGCCGGCGAGGTTCACCTGCCTCCAAGCACGCACTGGCAGCACCACACGGCGGCTGCGGCGCATGCAGCAGCCCACCTCGTCTACTCGCCGCAGCGCTTCGACGGCGCCGGCCTCGGGCCGATAGCGCGCGTGCTGCTGGCGCTGCTCGAGGACGCCCGCGTCGAGACACTGGCCGGGCGCGAGCTGCCTGGCCTGGCGCGCCTGTGGCGGCCGCTGCACACCGCCACGCCCGAAGTTGGGGGCGGCTTCGAAGGCCTTGCCGTGCGTCTGGCGCGCTGTCTCTGCGACCCCGCCTACGACGACCCCGACCCGTGGGTGCGCAAGGGGCGCGAACTGTGCTGCCTCGATGTTGATCTCGGCGTGTGCGCGATGCGCACCCCGGCCGAACTGCGCGAGGTGGCCACGCGCCTTGGTCACGACATCGGGCAGTTGCGGCTGCCCTTCAACGGCAAGGCCGCGCTGCCGCTGCCGGCCTACCGCGACGATCACCGCTGGATGTGGGCAGCCGACGTAATGGCGAACGTGCCACCCGCGGCACCGCCACCTCCGCTCGGCTCGGCGCAGCCCGACCCGAACAAGCCCGACGAGGTCATCGCCGACGCGTCGAACGCCATGCAGCACCCGGAGTGGGACCGACTCATCACACGCCTGCGACCGGCCTGGTGTCGCGTCATCGAAAGCGACGCACCCGCCGCACCGGCGGTCACTATTCCCAGCACTGCGCGCTCGGCCGCCCGGCAGCTGCTGGGGCCGGTGCACGCCCTCGCTCGCCGCACGCTGCGCCCCGGTTGCAGCGACACCGGCGACACGTTCGACCTCGACGCCCTGGTCCATTGGCAGCTCGGCCACCGCTTGCGCCGGGCCACCCCCGCCCGGGTCTACCGCACCCAGCGCACGGTGGCGGCACGCACGTCTCTGTGCTTGCTCGTCGACCAGTCGGCATCGACTGCAGCCAATGGGCAGTCGGTCAACGGGGGCGCACTAAAACTTGCGGCGCAGGCGGCACTTGCGCTGGGGCTTGCATTGCAGGCACGCGGCATTTCGTTCGGTGTAGCTGCCTTCAGCTCAAACGGGCGCCACGCGGTGCGCTGGCAGACCCTGAAGTCGTTCGCCCAGCCGACTGATGACGGCATGGTCGGCCGAATCCAGGCGCTGCGACCCGAGGGCTCCACGCGCCTGGGCGCCGTGCTGCGCCACGCGACCCGGCGCACGGCTGCGCAGCGTGGCACGCAGCGTTGGGTGTTGCTGCTGTCCGACGGCAGCCCGCACGACATCGACGTGCACGACCCGGCGTACCTGATCGAAGACGCCCGGCACGCTCTGTCAAGCGCAGCACGGCATGGCGTGCGCATCGCCTGCCTCGTCTTCGAGCCCGACGACCATGGCGATGCCGCGCGAATCTTCGGCAGGCGCGGCGCCGCGACGGTGCATGGCCTTGCAGACTTGCCGGCGGCGCTTTGGCGGCTGCTCGGCTGATTCGGCAGAGGGGTCGTCAGCCGACGGTGAATTCCGCGATCAGCGCCAAGCTCCTCGCAACAACGCGTACCCGAGTGCGGTGCAGCCCAGTGACCCGAAGAGGTGTGCCGCAGTGTGCGCCACCGCCAGCCCGAACTGGCCACGTTGCAGCAGCACCAGCGACTCACCAGAAAACGCCGAAAAGGTCGTCAGGCCACCCAGAAAACCCGTCACCAAAAGCAGCCGCAAAAATTCGTCGGGCGAACGCTCGAACCACGCCAGCGCCACGCCGATCAGCAGGCCTCCGACACAGTTGACGAGCAATGTGCCGAGGGGCAGACCTGCCCATTGCCCGTTGAGCCAAAGCGCCGCGAACCAGCGCGTGAGCGCCCCTAGGGCGGCACCCACGGCAACGGCCAGAACGTGAGCCCAAGGCAGCGTAGCGCCCACAGGATCAGGCCTTTGGCCGGGCCGCGTTGCCAGCCGGCAAGCCCCAGCGCAGCAAGTCCGCATCGTCGCTGCTGCGGGCATCGACCCAGCGCGCACCTTCGGGCGTTTGTTCTTTCTTCCAGAACGGGGCCTGGGTTTTCAGGTAATCCATCAGGAATTCGCAAGCCAGGAAAGCCTGACCGCGGTGTTCCGAAGTCACGGCGACCATCATGATCTGGTCGAGCGGCTGCAGCTTGCCGACACGGTGGATAACGCGCGCACCAAGAATGTCAAAGCGTCGCTGGGACTCGTCGATCATCGTTTCGATGGCGAGCTCGGTCATGCCGGGGTAGTGCTCAAGTTCCAACGCGCTGACGCTGATGCCGTCATTGCTGTCGCGCACCGTGCCGATGAAGCTCACCACCGCGCCGACACCGGCGTCGCTTGCGCGCAGCGCAGCCACTTCGACCCCAAGGTCGAAGTCGGCCGTCTGCACCGAGACGCGCGGGCCGACCATTTCAACCCCCGGTCACGGGCGGAAAGAACGCCACTTCGGCGTCGGCGGGAACAAGCACCTCGTCGCCGCACATCTGGTGGTTCAACGCGCTTCGCAATGCACGGTTGCGCGCCAGCGTCGCGGCGTAGGCGCCGCCTCGCGCGATCAAGGTGTCACGCACGCTGCCGACCGTGGTGTTAGCCGCGATCTCGATGGTTTCGGTCGAGCCCAAGGCCTCGCGGATCGAGGCGAAATAGCGCACAGTGAGTTTCATCATTGCAAGTCGTTGAAGGCCAGAAAGCGTACCGCATCGCCGCGCCGAATGACGTTGCCGCTCGGGTTGTCAACCAAGCCATCGCCCCAGACCGCCGACGTCAACACGCCCGAACTCTGGTTCGGGAACAGGTCGAGCCCGCCAGCCTCGTTGCGCCGCACGCGCAGGAATTCGCGGCGCTTGTCGGGGCGGGGCCAGTCGAAGTCGGCACGAACGAGGGCGTGGCGCCGTTGAAGGTCGAGAGCGCCCTGCAGATGCAACAACACTGGGCGAACTATCAACATGAAGGTGACGAAGCTTGCGACCGGGTTGCCGGGCAGGCCGACGATGTACGAGGCCGATCCGTCAGCCCGGCTCACTTCGCCAAACGCGAGCGGCTTGCCCGGCTTGATCGCGATCTGCCACAGGTCGATTCGGCCTTCGGCTTGCACGGCCGCGCGCAAGTGGTCTTCTTCGCCGACCGACACACCGCCCGAGCTCACGATCAGGTCGTTGCCCGTCGCGGCGCGGCGCAGCGCTTCGCGGGTAGCGCCCGGCTTGTCGGGCACGATGCCCAGGTCGGCGCAGTCGCAGCCCATCGCCTGGATCAGCGCGCGCAATGTGAACCGGTTGGAGTTGTAGATGGCGCCGGGCTTGAGCGGCTCGCCAGGCATAACGAGTTCGTCGCCGGTGGACAACAGCGCGACACGTGGGCGCCTCATCACTCGCAGCGTGGCCAGACCGACCGAGGCTGCGAGACCGAGAGCCTGTGGCGTGAGGCGCGCGCCGGCCTTGAGGACGACCTGGCCTTGCAGCACGTCTTCACCGCGTCGCCGGACCCACTGGCCAGGAGTCGGAACGGCATCGACCCGCACGCTGTCGCCCTGCGCTTCGCACTGCTCCTGCATCACCACCGCATCAGCGCCCGCCGGCACCTGCGCGCCGGTGAAGATGCGCGCTGCCGTGCCGGGCTTCAAGGCCTCGCCGATCACGCCAGCAGGAAGGCGCTGGCTGACCGGCAGCAGCGCGCCGGCGGCCGGGACGTCGGCACAGCGCAGCGCGTAACCGTCCATCGAGGTGTTGTCGGCAGGCGGCACGTCGAGTGCGGAACGCACGTCTTCGCCCAGAACTCGCCCGAGCGCGTCGAAGGTGGAGAGCGCTTGAAGTTCAGTCGCCGGCAGCGGCCGAACTGCGCCGAGCAGGCGGCTCAGCGCTTCGTCCAGCGAAAGCATGGGCGGTCTCGCCGGCACAGGGTGAGGTGTACTCATAACGTCCAGGGTGAGCCAACAGGAACTCAGCGACCGCGTCGGCATGGTTGAGGTCGAGCACCGGCAAGCCGGTGGGCTGCGGGAACAACGTGGGCGTGTCGGTGCAGACCGCCACGACATACGGGTCGTCGGGGTAATGCGCTGGCTGGCCGGTGGAAGCGCGCCAGACTTCGACCTTCGGCAGCGACGCGTGCTTGAAGCCTTCAACCAGCACCCAATCGCATTCGCAGAGCTCGCTGATCAGCTGCTGCACTGTGGGCTCGGCGTGCACTTCGAATTCTCGGATCTTCGCCAACCGCCGATCAGACGCGATAACCACCTCGAACGCGCCCGCTTGCCGGTGGCGCCACGAGTCTTTGCCTGCGTGGTCGATGTCGAACGAGTGGTGTGCATGCTTGACGACCGACACACGCTGGCCGGCCAGCTTCATGCACCCGATGAGCTGCTCGACCAGCGTGGTCTTGCCCGAACCCGAGTATCCGCAGAAGCCGACGACTTTCATTCAGGCATTTTGTGTGATGAAACGCTTAACCGTCTGAGCGTCGGCGGCCATCACCACGAAGCGCTTGGGCAGTTGCTCAATGCCTTGCATTGCCGCCGGGCGGTCGGGTTCGCGGCCGATCGCCTCGACGATGGTCTCGGCGAACTTGGCCGGCAATGCTGTCTCGAGCACCAGGGTAGGCGCGCCCAGCGTGAGGTGTTCGCGCCCGACCTTCAGGCCGTCGGCGGTGTGGGGGTCGATCACAGTGCCGAAGCGCGCGTGCGTGTCGCGTATGGTCGCCAGTCGGTCGGCGTGGGTGCTGGTGCCCGATACAAAGCCGTAATCAGCGATGCGCGCGAATTCCTCCGCCGTCAGCGTGAAAGCGCCGCTGCGGTCGAGCTCGTGCGTGAACAGCGCGCGGGTGCGTGGCGCGTCCCGGCGGAGCAAGTCGAACACGAAGCGCTCGAAGTTCGAGGCTTTGGAAATGTCCATCGACGGGCTCGAAGTCTCTTGCGTCTCAGTGCTCGCGCGCACGCGGTAGGTGCCCGTGCGGAAGAACTCGTCGAGCACGTTGTTTTCGTTGGTGGCGAGCACGAGCCACTTGATCGGCAGACCCATCGAACGAGCCACGTGGCCAGCGCAGATGTTGCCGAAATTTCCCGAAGGCACTGCGAAGCTCACACGCTCTTCGTTTGTTTTCGTTGCTTGAAAGTAGCCCGCGAAGTAGTACACCACCTGCGCCAGCAAGCGCGCCCAGTTGATCGAGTTCACGGTGCCGATGCGATGAGCACGCTTGAAGGCCAGGTCGTTAGAGACAGCCTTGACGATGTCTTGGCAATCGTCGAACACGCCTTCGATTGCGATGTTGTGGATGTTGGGGTCTTGCAGGCTGAACATCTGGGCCTGCTGGAACGGGCTCATGCGGCCTTTTGGCGACAGCATAAAAACCTGGACGCCCGCCTTGCCGCGCATCGCGTATTCGGCGGCGCTGCCGGTGTCGCCAGACGTGGCGCCCAGAATGTTGAGCGACTGGCCCTGCCTTGCGAGTTGATATTCGAACAGGTTGCCAAGCAGCTGCATCGCCATATCTTTGAAGGCCAGGGTCGGGCCGTTCGACAAGGCTTGAAGGTAAACACCGGATTCCAGCGGCCGCAAGGGCACGATCTGCTCGCTGCCGAAAACCGCAGGCGTGTAGGTCTTCGTGACCAGCGCACGCAGGTCGTTGGCCGGAATGTCGTCGATGAAGAGCGACAGGAGCTCGAACGCCATATCTTGGTATTTCAGCGCGCGCCAGCGCGTGAGCGTCACGGCATCGATCTTTGGGTAGTGCGTTGGCAGGTACAGGCCGCCATCGGGTGCCAGGCCTTCGAGCAAGATCTCGCAGAAGGCGCGTTCGGTCTTGTCTCCGCGCGTGCTGATGTACTTCAACTCAGTTCCTCCTTGCGAATGCGAACGATTGGCGCAAGCACTGTTGGCAAGGCCTGCATCTGTGCAATTGCCTCGTTCATGCGGCCTTCGACGGTGTCGTGCGTCAGGATGATCACGTCTGTCTGCGCTTCGCCTTCAGCCGATTCCCGCTGCAGCAGCGCATCAATCGAAATGTCTAGCTCGGCCAGGATGCCGGTGATGCGCGCCAGCACGCCGGCCTGGTCTGCCACCTGCAAGCGCAGGTAGTACGCGGTCACGACTTCGCTGATCGGCAGGATGCGCGTGTCGTGCAGCTCGCCCGGCTGAAACGCCAGGTGCGGCACGCGGTGGTCAGGGTCGGCGGTGTGCAACCGGGTGATGTCAACCAGGTCGGCAATGACGGCCGAAGCGGTGGGCTCCGAACCCGCGCCCTTGCCGTAGTAGAGCGTTGTGCCGACGGCGTCGCCCTGCACCACCACCGCGTTCATCGCCCCTTCGACGTTGGCGATCAGGCGTTTGGCAGGCACCAGCGTCGGGTGCACGCGCAGCTCAATGCCCTCGGCGCGGCGCTTAGTGATCCCCAGCAGCTTGATGCGGTAGCCGAGTTGCTCGGCATAGCGGATGTCGGCCGCGTTGAGTTTGGTAATGCCTTCGACGTGCGCCTTGTCGAACTGCACCGGCGTGCCGAATGCGATGGCGCTCATGATGGTCGCCTTGTGGGCCGCATCAACACCTTCGATGTCGAACGTCGGATCAGCTTCGGCATAACCGAGACGCTGAGCTTCTTTAAGCGCAACGTCGAAGTCGAGCCCCTTCGCGCGCATTTCCGAGAGGATGAAGTTTGTGGTGCCGTTGATGATCCCGGCGATCCACTCGATGCGGTTGGCGGTGAGCCCCTCGCGCAAGGCCTTGATGATGGGAATGCCGCCGGCCACTGCGGCCTCGAAGGCAACCATGACGCCGCGCTCGCGCGCCGCCGCGAAGATTTCAGTGCCGTGCACCGCGAGCAGCGCCTTATTCGCGGTGACAACGTGCTTGCCGGCAGCAATCGCCTCCAGAACCAGCTCGCGCGCAATGCCGCAACCGCCGACCAGTTCAACGACGATGTTGATTGCTGGGTTGGCGATGATCTCGCGCGGGTCGGCGACGACCCGCGCGTGGTCGCCAACCAGCGCCAACGCTTTCGCCACGTCTCGGCGCGACACCATCGTCAGTTGAATGCCGCGGCCGGCTCGGCGTGTGATCTCTTCCTGGTTGCGTTGCAGCACCTCGAATACACCGCTGCCGACGGTCCCAAGACCCATCAGGCCGACTTGGATAGCGTTCATGTCTTGTCTCGGGATTACGCCGAATGGCGTTTGCGGTAATGCTCAAGGAAGCGCGCAATGCGGCCGATGGCGTCGGTCAAGTCGTCAGAATTTGGCAGGAAGACGATCCGGAAGTGGTCGGGCGTTTTCCAGTTGAAGCCGGTGCCCTGCACGATCAGCACTTTCTGCTCCGACAGCAGCTCGTAGGCGAACTGCTGGTCGTCGGCAATCGGGTAGACCTTCGGGTCGAGCTTGGGGAACATGTAAAGCGCAGCCTTCGGCTTGACCACGCTGACCCCCGGAATGGCGCTCAGAAGCTCATAGGCCAGATCGCGCTGGCGGCAAAGCCGACCGGGCGGCGCCACCAGATCATTGATGCTCTGGTAGCCACCCAGCGCCGTCTGAATCGCGAGTTGTCCCGGCGTATTGGCACAAAGGCGCAGCGACGAGAGCATGTTCAGGCCCTCGATGTAGTCGCGCGCGTGGCGCTTCTCGCCCGAGACCACCATCCAGCCGGCGCGGTAGCCGCACGAACGGTAGTTCTTCGACAGGCCGTTGTAGGTCACGAACAGCACGTCGTCGGCCAGCGAAGACATGCTGGTGTGCTGGTGTCCGTCATAGACCGTCTTGTCGTAGATCTCGTCTGCGAAGATCACCAGCTCGTGCTGGCGCGCGAGTTCGATGATCTCGAGCAAAACGCTGATCGGATACAGCGCGCCGGTCGGGTTGTTGGGGTTGATGACGACGATCCCACGCGTTCGCGAGGTGACCTTAGATCTCATGTCGGCCACGTCAGGCATCCAGTCGGAAGCCTCATCGCACATGTAGTGCACCGGCTTGCCCCCCGAGAGGCCGACCACCGCGGTGTAGAGCGGGAAGTCGGGCGAGGGAATCAGAACTTCGTCGCCGTCGTTAAGCAACGCGCTCATGCTCATCGCGATCAGTTCAGACGCGCCGTTGCCAAGGTACACGTCCTCCAGTGCCACGCCCCGTACGCCTTGTTGCTGGGTACGGTGCACCACAGCCTTGCGGGGTGCGAAAAGTCCCTTCGAGTCGGTGTAGCCGGCCGCGTGCGGGATGTTGCGGATCATGTCTTGCACGATCTCGTCCGGGGGCTCCAGCCCGAACTCAGCCACGTTGCCGATGTTCAGCTTGATGATCTTGTGGCCCTCTTCTTCCATCTGGCGGGCCTTCTCCAGGACCGGGCCGCGGATGTCGTAGGCCACGTTGGCGAGCTTGGCTGACTTGACGACGGGTTTCAAAAGAAGCGCTCCTGAGGCTGCCTGCGGCTGCAAAAACCTACAATTTAACCACAGGGGTTTTGCTGCCTCGTGCCCAAGTGTCCGGCCCCACCGCCTAACCAGAAACCTACCCCCCCCATGAAACTGCAAGCAGACCGCATCGAAGGGCAGAACGCCATTGCCCGCCACGGGCCCGGCGGGGTGATCGTCAACGGTGTCGAGCACCGCAGCAGCGTGCTCGTGCCTTGGCAAGGCACGGTCGCCACGTGGCCCGTGGACAACTTCGGCGCACTTACCGAAGCGCACTTCGCCATCGTCGCCGAGCTCAAGCCCGAGCTCGTGATCTTCGGCTCGGGCACCAGAATCCGCTTCCCGCGGCCAGCGCTTTTACGCTTGCTGATAGAGCAGCGCATTGGCGTCGAGACGATGGACACGGCGGCCGCCTGCAGAACCTACAACGTGCTGCTCGCCGAGGGCCGCTCGGTGCTGGCGGCGCTGTTGTTCGAGGCCGCGGAATCGAGCAATCCCGGCGGCTGAGGCAAGGCGTTGACCGATGTGCAGCGTCTATAATCTGAACGTCGGCCCGGACCGGTGCCAAGCAACCAAACAGAATACTCTATGACGCCAGCCCTCAATAAACCTCTCCCGGAATTTGAAGCGCTTGCAACCGGCGGCGTGAAGTTCACTCCCCAGGCATTTGCCGGCAAGATCGTCGTTCTGTACTTCTACCCCAAAGACAACACCCCCGGCTGCACCACCGAAGCGATGCAGTTCCGTGACCACCACAAAGATTTCGTGAAGGCCGGTGCGGTGGTGTTCGGTGTGTCGCGCGACAACATGTCGTCGCACGACAAGTTCAAGCAAAACCTCGAGCTGCCGTTTGAGCTGATCGCCGACACCGAGGAAAAGCTTTGCCACATGTTCGGCGTAGTCAAGAACAAGATCATGTACGGCAAGAAGGTCAAGGGCATTGAGCGAAGCACCTTTCTGATCGACGGTACCGGCATGCTGGTCGGCGAGTGGCGCGGCCTGAAGGTTGCTGGCCACGTTGAAGAAGTTTTAAAGGCTGCTAAGGCGATCAAGAAGACCGGCTGACGCAGTCGGCGGGTGAACATGAGGCCGGCTGCACGCCGGCCTTTTTCATGTGCAGCACGCATGGGAGCACTCTTGCCGGTGCAGGTCCAGCCATCTGTTGATCACAATGAAAGAGGTTCGGATAGCGCGCAACTCTGCACCAGGAGCCTGTCGGACTTGAGCGAGATGAACGCGCTACCGGGCGTTCCGAACATGGCGGCTGACTTCTTCTGAACGTCGAGCGGCTCCGTAACTTGTGCATAATCTTTTTATGCCAGCGATCCGCTACGCAAGCATCACACGACCCAAGCCGCACAGCCGTCTGTGCGGCTTTTTTGTTTCTCAGCCCGCCAAGAAACCTCCATGCCACTGCCCAAGCCGCCTGCCAAACGAGCCTCTTTGCTGACCACCGCCGACTTCGATTCTCAGTTAGCCCCACCACCGGGCAAGCGCCCTCAAAAGACCCGTGCCGCCGCCGAGCACGCCCCAGCGGCGGTACTCGACCTGTTCGAGGGCAGCGGCATGCAACAGTCCGTCGCTGTTAAGCCCGCTCCGGTTGCCCCGGTGATCGCCCCCGTTGTGCGCCGCCCTGCCCCGCAGAGCCGCGCCCGCAAGCCGCGAGGCTCAGGCCCGGCGAGTCTGTTTGTGCTCGACACCAACGTGCTGATGCACGACCCTACTTCGCTGTTCCGGTTTGAGGAACACGACATCTACCTGCCGATGATCACGCTCGAAGAGCTCGACGGCCACAAGCGCGGGATGACCGAGGTCTCGCGCAACGCCCGCCAGGTAAGCCGCGAGCTCGACGCGCTGGCAGCCAGCATGCCGAGCCGTGACGCCTCAGGCATGTCCGAAGGACTGTCGCTCGCACGCACTGGCCACCGCGAAGCCGGCGGCAAGTTGTTCTTTCAGACCAACCTCATCAACGTGACCCTGCCTGCCGGCCTGCCACAAGGCAAGGCCGACAACCAGATCCTCGGCGTGGTGCAGGCGCTGCGCGAACAGCAGCCAGGGCGCGACGTGGTGCTGGTGTCGAAAGACATCAACATGCGCATCAAGGCGCGAGCTCTTGGCCTGCCTGCCGAGGACTACCTGAACGATATGACGCTGGAAGACGGCGACCTGTTGTACACCGGGGTGCTGCCGCTGCCTGCCGACTTCTGGGACAAGCACGGCAAGACCATGGAGAGCTGGCAGCAGAGCGGACTGACCTACTACCGCATCAGCGGCCCCATGGTCTCAGTGCTGTTGATCAACCAGTTCGTGTTTCTCGAAACGCCGGGCGCCGCGCCGCTCTATGCCAAGGTCATCGAGATCACCGGCAAGACCGCGGTGCTGCGCACGCTGAAGGAGTACACCCACCAGAAGAATGCCGTGTGGGGCGTGACCGCGCGCAATCGCGAGCAGAATTTCGCACTCAACCTGCTCATGGACCCGGACTGCGATTTCATCACCCTCACCGGCACCGCCGGCACCGGCAAGACGCTGATGACGCTGGCCGCCGGGCTGAACCAGGTGATGGACGACCGCCGGTATACCGAGATCATCGTCACTCGCGTGACCGTGCCGGTCGGTGAAGACATCGGCTTTCTGCCAGGCACCGAAGAAGAAAAGATGAGCCCGTGGATGGGCGCGCTCGACGACAACCTCGAAGTGCTCTCCAAGACCGACAGCGCAGCCGGCGAATGGGGCCGTGCCGCCACCAACGACCTGGTGCGCAGCAAGATCAAGATCAAAAGTCTGAACTTCATGCGCGGGCGAACTTTCCTGAACAAGTTCGTCATCATCGACGAGGCCCAGAACCTCACGCCCAAGCAAATGAAGACATTGATCACGCGTGCCGGGCCGGGCACAAAGATTGTGTGCCTGGGCAACCTCGCGCAGATCGACACACCCTATCTGACCGAAGGCAGCTCAGGCCTCACGTTCGCCGTCGACCGCTTCAAGGGCTGGCCACATTCCGGCCACGTGACGCTGGCGCGCGGCGAGCGTTCGCGGCTGGCTGACTTCGCTTCTGAGGTTCTGTAGCGAGCGTCGAGGTCGGTTTCGGTCGATACAAAGACCACGGCGTCATGGTCGCGTCGGTCTTTCCGGTGCCGGTCAAGGGCCTTGCTGCGCAGACTGGTTGTGCCGGCGACGTGCCCGTCCGCTAACGGCGGGTGGCGGTTGCCGCAAACTTGGGCGAGACCAGTCGCGCCACGGGCGCCGCCAACTGCGCCTTCCCACTGCTTGGCAACAAGTTGAGAAACAAGCACCAAGTACTTGTCCAGTATGAGATTTTCTGGTTTGACGCTCTTTGCTGAATCCCGTATCGTGCGCGCAATGCTCAAGCTCATCCCTGCCCTCGCCACAGCCAGACGCAGCCTGTGCGCGGGCGCATTTGCGGTGATGGCAGCCACAGCATCGGCGGCGCCCGAGCCGATAGACGGCGGGAAAAGCTACCTGAGCGAAAACGTCAGGCCCAATGCGCCGGGTTTGATCGAGGCTTCTGCGCCCATCGCCGAGAACCCTTTCGTCAGCCGCATCCGCGACAAGGCCTCTGACATGGTGCTGACTGCCATGAACTTTCTTGGCGTGCGGTACCGCCGCGGCGGCAGCTCGGTCGAAAGTGGGTTCGACTGCAGCGGCTTTACACGGCATGTCTTTGAGATGAGTGTCGGCCTGGTACTGCCCCGCAGAGCCGACGAGCAAGCCACTGCCCCGGGTTTGATCGCCGTCAAACGCGATGAACTAAAACCCGGAGACTTGGTTTTTTTCAACACGCTGAAGCGCACGTTTTCGCACGTGGGCATCTACCTTGGCGACGGCAAGTTCATTCACTCGCCACGCAGCGGTGGCGAGGTGCGGGTGGAAGACATGCGCTTCGTGTACTGGGCCAAGCGCTTCACTGGGGCACGGCGCGCCGAGCCGGCGGCGGCCGCCAAGTTGCCTGAAACCATCGCGGCGCCTCCCACCGTGCCGGCGCTCGCCAGCCACTGACCGCCGAGCCGGCCTCAGGGCCGGTTGGGTTGTTTCGGCGCAGGCACAATCGCCCGATGACAGACCACGTCATTCCGCTGGCCGACCTGCGCTATGCCAACAGCCTTCCGAGCATTCCGCTTGTCGACACGAAGCCGACGGGCCTGCTAGGCGATGCCCTCGGTCGGCCGCTGCACGACTTGCGCATCTCGGTCACTGACCAGTGCAACTTTCGATGCACCTACTGCATGCCTAAGGAAGTGTTCGATAAGCAGTACAACTTCCTGCCGCACTCTTCACTGCTGAGCTTCGAAGAGATCACGCGCACCGCGAAAATATTCGTCGCGCACGGTGTGCGCAAGATTCGTCTGACCGGCGGCGAGCCGCTGCTGCGCAAGAACCTTGAGGTGCTGATAGCGATGTTGAGCGAGCTGCGCACGCCCGCGGGCGAGCCGCTCGATCTCACGCTCACCACCAACGGCTCGTTGTTGGCGCGCAAGGCGCAGGCGTTGAAAGAGGCAGGGCTGCAGCGCGTGACGGTCAGTCTCGACGCGCTCGACGAAGCGATCTTTCGCCGAATGAACGACGCCGATTTTCCGGTTCGCGAAGTACTCGATGGCATAGAAGCGGCACACAAGGCCGGACTCGGCAAGATCAAGGTCAACATGGTCGTCAAGCGTGGCACCAACGACTCGCAGATTCTGCCGATGGCGCGCCACTTCAAGGGCAAGCCGGTTGTGTTGCGCTTCATCGAGTACATGGATGTGGGAGCCACCAACGGCTGGCGCATGGACGAGGTGCTGCCTTCGGCCGAAGTGATCGAGCGCATTGCCGCCGAGTTACCACTCGAACCGATCAGCGCGAACGTCAGCGGCGAAACTGCCGAGCGCTGGATCTACAAAGACGGGAGCGGCGAAGTCGGCGTTATCTCGAGCGTGACGCGGGCGTTCTGCCACGAATGCAACCGCGCCCGCTTGTCGACCGAGGGCAAACTGTTCCTTTGCCTTTTCGCCAGCCACGGCCACGACCTGCGCGCATTGCTGCGCGGCGGCCACAGCGATGCGCAGATCGCCGGCGCCATCGGCTTGATCTGGCGGGACCGCAGCGACCGTTACTCGGAGTTGCGCACGGCGGCCGACACCGACACAGACGCCAACACCGAACCGCGCGAGCGCCGGGTAGAGATGCACTACATCGGCGGCTGAGCCCAAGTAGCTCCCAATGCGCTTGTTCGCCAGCCTAGTCCTCGCCCGCGGAATGGCGGCATCTTTTGTGCCACCAGCGGGTGCCCGCGACCAGGTTGCTGCGCCGCGCGACTGCAGCCGGCTGCGCCAGATCGATGAAATTTTTCGCGTGCACGGCTTCGCCAGCCAACTTATGGTGGTCGGCGACCAGGCGCCTGACATCGAGTGACGCTACGTCTTTCACAGAAACCTACAGCTCCGAAAGTCGACCTGTGATCGCACTCACGCAGATCACCGGGCTGATCCTCGCCGGTGGCCGTGGCAGCCGCATGGGCGGTGTCGACAAGGGCCTGCAGAACCACCAAGGCAGCACGCTGGCCATGCACGCGCTGCAGCGGCTCGGCGCGCAGGTCGGCACCATGATGATCAGCGCCAACCGCAATCTGGCCGCCTACGAGTCGATGGGTGCGCCTGTGTGGCCCGATGCAGGGCCTGAGCATGCCGGCCCGCTGGCGGGCTTTCTGGCCGGCCTTCAACACTGCGAAACACCCTACCTGGTGACGGTGCCGTGCGACTCGCCGCTGTTTCCTTTCGACCTGGTGGAGCGCCTCGCCCAGGGCCTCGAAGCGAACGGCGCCGAGATCGCGATGGCGGCCACGCTCGAAGGCGGCTCCTTGCGACTTCAGCCGGTGTTCTGCCTGATGAAAACCGACCTGGCGGAAAGTCTGACCCGCTTCATGCTGGGTGGCCAGCGCAAAATTGATCGCTGGACGGCACAGCATCGCTGTGTCGAAGTGGCGTTCGACGACGCGGTCGCGTTCGCCAACGCCAACACGCCGGCCGAATTGCGCCAGTTGCAGCCCTATGGGTAAGTCGATCAGCATCCACGCGCTTCTGGCGCTCAACCTGCCCGCCGACAAGTCGTTGCGCGATCAATCCTGGCTGGATGGAGATGCCGAGCGTGACCGAGCCGTTGACCACATGCCGTTGACCTTATGAACACCCCTCCCCTTTCGTTGCAGCAGATCGCAGCAAACGTTGCCGGCTACGACCCGAACGCCTTGACAGTTGCGCAGGCCCAGGAGTTCATCGCGCGCCTTGTCCCGCGGGTCGAAGGGGTCGAGATGCAGCCGATCCGCAGTGCCCTTGGCCGTGTGCTTGCGCGCGACATCATCTCTGCAATCAACGTGCCGGCTGCCGACAACTCGGCGATGGACGGCTACGCGCTGCGCGGCTGCGACCTGGCCGCACAAGGCGACACCGTGCTCACCTTGATCGGCACCGGATTCGCCGGCCGGCAGTTTGGCGGTGCCGTGCAGGCCGGCGAATGCGTTCGCATCATGACTGGCGCGGCGATGCCGCGCGGCCTCGACACCGTGGTGCCGCAAGAACTCGTCAAGACCGACGGCGAGCGCGTGCTGGTGCCGGCCGGCGTGGTGCGCACCGCGGACAACTGCCGCCTTGCCGGTGAAGACCTTGCCCTTGGCGATGCGGCCCTGCGCGCCGGCCGGCTGCTGCGCCCGGCCGACCTAGGCTTGCTTGCTTCACTTGGCCAGGCCGAAGTGCCGGTGCTGCGGCGGCTGCGGGTGGCCTTCTTCTCCACCGGCAACGAACTGCGCTCGCTCGGCGAGCCGCTCGACGAAGGTTGTGTCTACGACAGCAACCGCTACACGCTGTGGGGCATGCTTCAACGCCTGGGTGTCGATGTGCTCGACCTCGGCGTCGTGCGAGACGACCCGATCATGTTGGCGCAAACCTTCAGGCACGCCGCCGCGAACGCCGATGCGGTGATCACCTCGGGCGGAGTCAGCGTCGGCGAGGCCGACCACACCAAGCAGGTGATGGCAGAACTCGGCGACGTGCTGTTCTGGCGCATTGCTATGCGCCCCGGCCGGCCGATGGCTGTCGGGCGAATTCACTCTGCCCATGGCGGCGCGGGCGCGATCTTGTTCGGGCTGCCAGGCAACCCGGTGGCGGTGATGGTGACTTTCTATGCCTTCGTGCGCGCGGCGCTGCTCGCGATGAGCGGCAGCTTGGCGGCCCCGCTGCCCATGCTGCGCGCCGCGAGTACCGCCCCGATTCGCAAGAAGCCCGGCCGCACCGAATACCAACGCGGCATCGTGACACGCCACGCCGATGGCAGCGTGCACGTCACGCTGACCGGCTCGCAAGGGTCGGGGATCTTGCGCAGCATGAGCGAGGCCAACGGCCTCGTCGTGCTGCACCACGAGCAGGGCAGCGTGGCCGCCGGCGAGACCGTTGATGTGTTGCCGTTCGACGGACTCGTCTAGCGGCTCATCCAGCAGCTTTACGAGCGGCGAGCCGCTTCCAGGTCTCGACCACCGAGTCAGGGTTCAGCGAGATCGACAGGATGCCTTCGTCGGCCAACCAGTCGGCGAAATCAGGGTGGTCGCTCGGGCCCTGGCCGCAAATGCCGACGTACTTGCCCGCCGCCACACACGCCTTGATGGCTCGCGAGATCAGCGCTTTGACGGCAGGGTCGCGTTCGTCGAAGTCTTTGGCCAGCAGCTCCATGCCGGAATCGCGATCAAGGCCGAGCGTGAGTTGCGTCAGGTCGTTCGAGCCGATTGACATGCCGTCGAAGTGTTCGAGGAATTGCTCGGCCAAGATGGCGTTGCTCGGAACCTCGCACATCATGATGATCTTCAGACCGTCGGTGCCGCCATCGGCCGCTCGCTTCAAGCCGCGGTCGGCCAGCATACCGATCACGGCCTTGGCCTGGCCCAGCGTACGCACGAAAGGCACCATGATCTCGACGTTCGTCAGGCCCATCTCCTTGCGCACGAACCTCAGCGCTTCGCACTCCATCGCGAAGGCCTCCCCGAACTCCGCGCTGACATAGCGTGACGCTCCACGAAAACCGAGCATCGGGTTCTCCTCTTCCGGCTCGTAGCGCGAACCGCCAATCAGCTTGCGGTACTCGTTGCTCTTGAAGTCGGAGAGCCGCACGATCACCGGCTTGGGCCAGAACGCCGCACCGATCGTGGCGATGCCCTCGACAAGCTTGTCGACGTAGAAGGCGCGTGGCGAGGCGTGGCCGCGCGCCACGCTCTCGACCGCCTTCTTCAAATCGCTGTCGATGTTCGGGTAGTCGAGGATCGCTTTCGGATGCACCCCGATGTTGTTGTTGATGATGAACTCCAGGCGCGCCAGGCCCACACCGTTGTTGGGCATTTGCGCGAAGTCGAACGCAAGATGCGGGTTGCCCACATTCATCGTGAACTTCACCTTGCAGGCTGGCATCTCGCCGCGCTGCACGTCGGTGACTTCGGTTTCGAGCAGGCCGTCGTAGATGTACCCGGTGTCGCCTTCGGAACAGGCCACGGTAACGAGCGCGCCTTCCTTCAACACGTCGGTCGCATCGCCGCAGCCCACGACCGCCGGAATGCCGAGCTCGCGCGCGATGATTGCGGCGTGGCAAGTGCGCCCGCCTCGGTTGGTGACGATGGCTGAAGCGCGCTTCATTACCGGCTCCCAGTTCGGGTCAGTCATGTCAGTGACGAGCACGTCGCCAGCTTGCACCTGGTCCATGTCGGCAATGCTATGCACGATGCGAACCGGGCCAGTGCCGATCTTCTGGCCGATGGCGCGGCCTTCAGCTATCACGGTGCCCGTGCTCTTGAGCTTGTAGCGCTGCTCGACCTTGCCCTCCTCTTGGCTCTTCACCGTTTCCGGGCGGGCCTGCAGGATGTAGAGCTTGCCGTCGACCCCGTCCTTGCCCCACTCGATGTCCATCGCGCGGCCGTAGTGCTGCTCTATCGTCAGCGCGTAACCAGAGAGTTCGGTCACGTCAGCATCGCTCAAGGAGAAGCGGTTGCGATGCTCGTGCGCCGTATCCACGGTCTTCACGAGCCGGCCGCTGGTGGCCTTCTCGTCCAGCGTGGTGAACTCCATCTTGATCAGCTTGGAGCCGAGGTTGCGCCGGATGATCGCGTGCTTGCCGGCGCGCAAGGCGGGCTTGTGCACGTAGTACTCGTCGGGGTTGACGGCGCCTTGCACCACCGTTTCACCAAGGCCGTAGCTCGAGGTGATGAAGACCACGTCCTTGAAGCCGCTTTCGGTGTCAATCGTGAACATCACGCCGGCCGCGCCAAGGTCGGAGCGCACCATGCGTTGTACGCCGGCCGACAAGGCGACGTCGCCGTGAGCAAAACCCTTGTGCACGCGGTAGCTGATGGCGCGGTCGTTGTAAAGCGAGGCGAACACCTCTTTCATCTTCGCCAGCACTTCGGTGATACCGACGACGTTGAGAAAGGTTTCCTGCTGGCCCGCGAAAGACGCATCGGGCAGGTCTTCGGCCGTGGCCGACGAGCGCACCGCGAACGATGCGCCGGGGTTGCTTGCGGTCAGCTTGGCGAATTCAGTCGCTATGGCCGCGTCGAGCTCGGGCGGAAAAGGCGTGGTCTCGATCCAGCGGCGAATCTCGGCGCCGGCCTGTGCGAGCGCACGCACGTCGTCGGTGTTCAGCACAGCCAGTCGCGCTTCGATGCGCTCAGCCAAGTTGTCGTGCTTCAGGAATTGCCTGAACGCATGGGCCGTGGTGGCGAACCCGCCAGGCACGCGCACACCCGAGGCGGCCAGTTGGCTGATCATCTCGCCGAGCGAGGCGTTCTTGCCTCCGACCGACTCGACGTCGGCCATTCTCAGGTGTTCGAACGGAGCGACCAGGGCGGTCGCCAGTGGGTTGGTTGACATGAGAGAGTTCCAGGATGGTGAGAAATCGGTGCTTCGCTGCATCGGCGACCCGAGCTGAGCTCGAGGGTCGCCGCGTTCCGAGCGCACACCCGGCCCTGGGAGGGATCGGCGGGGGTGGGGGCGGCGTTCATCGGGCGCGGGGTAGAAGCGTGCGAACGATTCTAGTGGCGAACTGCCTATCATCTAAGCCACAGCCCACAGCCCACAGCCGATACCCCGGCGCCGCCCATCCCAACCATGGCCAATCGCACTGTCTTCTTCGTCTCCGACGGCACCGGCATCACGGCCGAGACTTTTGGCAACTCGATCCTCTCGCAGTTCGCTGTGCGACCGCGCCACGTGCGCCGGCCTTTCATCGACACCGCTGACAAGGCGCATCAAGTGGTGCGCGAGATCAATCACACGGCCGATGTCGAAGGCCGCAAGCCAGTGGTTTTCATCACCCTCGTGAACCCTGAGATCCTGGCGATCGTTAAGTCCGAGTCCAGAGGCCTGGTGCTGGACATGTTCAACACCTTCATCGAGCCGCTAGAAGCCGAGTTCGGAATGACCTCGAACCACCGCATCGGCCGCTTTGTCGATGTCTCGAAGAGCCAGGAGTACTCCGACCGCATCGAGGCCATCAACTTCTCGCTCGCACACGACGACGGCCAGTCGTCTAAGAACCTGGCGCAGGCCGATGTGATCCTGGTCGGAGTGAGTCGCAGTGGCAAGACGCCCACTTCTCTCTACCTCGCAATGCAGCACGGCATCAAGGCCGCGAACTACCCGCTGATCCCGGAAGACTTCGACCGAGGCCAGATTCCCTCGACGCTGGCGCCCTTCAAGAAGAAGTGCTTCGGCCTGACCATCGATGCCGAGCGCCTGAGCCAGATCCGCAACGAGCGCCGGCCCGGCAGCAAGTACGCGTCTTTGGAGAACTGCCGGCACGAGGTGAGAGAGGCCGAAGGAATGATGCGGCGCGAAGGTATCGACTGGCTGTCGTCAACCCACAAGTCGATCGAGGAAATCGCCACGACCATCCTGCGCGATCTGCGGCCAGATCGGTTGATGTATTGATGTTCTGATACGTCGGGGCGATGACGCGGACGCTTCGCCGTTGTGAACCCGAAGTCCCCCGATGGCATCGCCAGCATTGCCCCAACTTCACACGCAACCCAGCCTGCCCGGTCGAGCTTCACCCCCGTTGGCGCGCCGATTCGTACAGGCACACCGCGGCCGCCGACGCGACATTGAGCGACTCTTCGCCGCCCGGCTGCGGAATGCGCAGTACTTCCGCGCAACGCTGCATCAGTGCCGGCGAAACGCCCTGCCCTTCATGGCCCATGACCCAGGCGCAAGGCCAGCGCAAAGTCGCTTCGTGGATCAGGCGCCCGGCGTGCGAGCTGGTCGCGAACATCGGCACGCGCAGTGCGGCGAGCATTGCTTCGTCCGCCGATTCAACCAACCGCAGCCCGAAGTGCGCGCCCATGCCGGCGCGCAAGACTTTGGGCGACCACAGCGCTGCAGAGCCTTTCAGCGCGACCACCTGAGTGAAGCCGAACGCTGATGCGCTGCGCAGGATGTTGCCCACGTTGCCGGCGTCCTGAACGCGGTCGAGCACAACGCTGGGCTGGTCGATCGCAAGCTCCCCCGCGCCTGCCCAGGGCAGCAAGAAACCCAGCGGCGCTGGTGACTCTAGCGCGCTCAGCGCAACCATCAACGTCGACGGAATCTTCACCACCGAAGCCGCGCTCCCGGCCAGTAGACGCAGCGCCGGCACTTGCCATGCTTCCTCGGTAACGACGGCCAGCGCTGCTGCGCCACCGCGCTGCACGAAGGCCGAACACAAATGCTCGCCTTCGATCCAGACTTCCCCAAGTTTGCGGTAAGCCGCGGGGTCGGCGGCAAGCTTGCGCAAGCGCAGCAGCAGCGGGTTGTCGCGCGAGGTGATGTGCTTGACGGCGCCGGTGTCGGCGCCGGCCTCGGTCATTTGAGCAGATCGCGAACGGGCGCGAAGCTGCGGCGATGCTGCGCGCAGGCGCCGTGCTCTCGAAGCGCCGCCAGATGCGCCGGCGTCGGGTAACCCTTGTGACCGTCGAAGCCGTATTGCGGGTGCAAGGTGTGCAGCTCCAAGCAAAGGCGGTCGCGGTGCACCTTGGCCACGATCGAAGCAGCCGAGATGGCCTTGACCTTCGAGTCGCCCCGAACGATGGCCTCGGCCGGGACCTTCAGCACCGGCAAACGGTTGCCGTCGACCAACACCTTGTGCGGGCGCAAGCGAAGGCCGTCCACCGCCCGCTGCATCGCGAGCATGGTCGCCTGCAGGATGTTCAGACTGTCGATCTCCTCCACGCTCGCCTGGGCAATGCTGCAGCAAAGCGCCCGCGCGCGGATCTGCTCGAAGAGCTGCTCGCGGCGGCGCGGGCTCAGCACCTTGGAATCATTCAGGCCCTGGATCGGCAGCAGGTCATCGAGAATCACGGCAGCCGCAACGACCGGGCCGGCCAGCGGACCGCGGCCTGCTTCGTCCACGCCGGCCAGCAGCGAGCCGGGCGCGACGAAGCCCAAGTCAAGCTGCTCAGGCCGCAAGTACTTTTTCGATCGCATCGGTGGCCGCCAAGGCGGTATTACGGCGCAGCTCGCGATGCAAGCCTTCAAAACGCAGGCGCAACGCCTCACAGCGCGGTGCATCATCGAGCCAGGCCAACGCGGCATGAGCCAGTCGTTCTGGCGTGGCGTCGCCTTGCAAAAGCTCGGGTACCACGAAGTCGCCTAACAGTATGTTGGGCAGGCCGACCCAAGGCTGGTACTTCATGCGCTTCATCATCTGCCAGCTCAGTGCATGCATAGCGTAGGTGATGACCATCGGACGCTTAAAAAGCGCCGCTTCCAGTGTGGCGGTACCGCTGGCAACGAGTGTCAAATCGCAGGCCGCGAGCGCTTCGTGCGACTGGCCGTCGAGCAGGTCGATCCTCACATCGGCCGCGAGTTGCCGGCGCAGCGGCTCGACCAGATGCCGCAGGCCCGGCACCACCGGCAGCACGAAGCGCAGACCGGAGCGCAGTCGATTCATCTGGGCGGCGGCTGCCAGCAGCGGCGGCGCGATGTATTGCACCTCAGCGCGCCTGCTGCCGGGCAACAGCGCGACGACAGTTTCGTCGGCCCCGATGCCCAGCGCGGCGCGGCCCTCGGCCCGCGGCACCTCGAAGGGAATCGTATCGGCCAGTGGGTGGCCGACGTAGGCCGCTGCGATGCCCTGCTTCGCGTAGATCGGTGGCTCAAACGGAAAGATGCAGAGCACCAGATCGGTGGACTGGCGGATCTTCTGGATCCGCTTGCCGCGCCAGGCCCAGATCGACGGACTGATGAAATGGATCGTCTTGATGCCCTGCGCCTTCAGCTTCGCTTCAAGGTCGAGGTTGAAATCGGGCGCATCGACACCGATGAAGGCGTCAGGCCGATCTTTCGAATCTGCTCGGAGCAGCCGCTCGCAAAGCTGGCTGCGAATGCCCGAGATCTCGCGGTAGCGACGCAGCACTTCCATCGAATATCCGTGGACTGCCAGCTTGTCGTGCGGCCACCATGCATCGAAGCCCTGGGCCACCATCTTCGGGCCGCCGATGCCGGCGGCTTGCATGTTCGGCCATCGCGCTTTCATGCCGCCGAGCAACAAGCCGGCTAGCAGGTCGCCCGACGCTTCGCCGGCCACCATCGCCAGCCGAGGTGCGTTTAAATCCATGTTGTCAGCGTCAGCGTGTCAGCGCGCGATCCCGCGCGTGGCTTGTGCGAGGAAATCGCTCATCATTTTTACGTCGCCGGCCGCCTGAGGCATTTCGAGCGCTAGCGCTGCGATAGCCACGCTGGCTTCAGCGAACGTGAGCCCGTTGCGGTACATCAGTCGGTGCATCTGTTTGACGGCGGCCAACCGTTCTAGGCCAAAGCCCCGGCGGCGCAAGCCTTCGACGTTAAAGCCTCGCACCGCGAGCGGGTTGCCGTCAACCGTCATGTAGGGCGGCACGTCTTGCGTGACGGCGCTCGAAAAACCGACGAACGCATGCGCACCGATTTTCACGAATTGGTGCACGCCCGACAGGCCTCCCACGATCACCCAGTCGCCCACATGCACGTGGCCGGCGAGCGTGGCGTTGTTCGCCAGAATGGTCTGACTGCCAAGCTGCACGTCGTGCGCGATGTGCACGTAGGCCATGATCCAGTTGTCAGAGCCAACACGGGTCACACCGCTGTCTTGTGCGGTGCCTGTGTTAAGGGTGCAGAACTCGCGGATGGTGTTGCGGTCGCCGATGTGCAGTTCGGTCGGTTCATTCGCGTATTTTTTATCTTGCGGCGCAGCGCCGATCGAACAGAACTGGAAGATGCGGTTGTCGTTGCCGATTGTGGTGCGGCCCTCGATCACGCAGTGCGGCCCGATGGTGGTGCCGCGCCCCACACGCACGTGTTCGCGCACGATGCTGTACGCCCCGACAGCAACCGATGGCTCTAGCGCAGCGCCAGACTCGATGATCGCGGTGGGGTGGATATTGTTCATGCTGCGCTCAAATCGAATGACCGGATTCAGCAAGCCTCAGAAGGCTATCCAAGCTGAACCAATCGAGGAACAGCGCGCAGCCGCAACTCGCGCTCAATCCAGCATTTGCAGCGACGAGTGGCACCGTTTGGGGCGGTCGAGCGAGAGTATCCAACTTGTTCAATGGCATTCAGCTCTAAATCAGGGAAGGCGGCGCATCGTGCACAGCAACTCGGCTTCGGCCGCGATTGCGCCGTCGACCGTGGCCTGCGCAGTGAACTTGACGATGCCGGCCTTCAGGCGGTCGAGCGTGGCGTTGAGCACGAGCTGGTCGCCTGGCTCCACTGGGCGCTTGAAGCGTGCGCGGTCGATGCCTGCGAAATAAAACACCGTCTTTTCGTCAGGGAACACGCCAATGTTGTCGAAGGCAAGTATTGCCGCAGCCTGCGCCAGTGCCTCCAGGATCATCACGCCGGGCATCACGGGACGGTGCGGAAAGTGGCCAACGAAATAGGGCTCGTTCATCGTCACGTTCTTCAGCGCCCTGATGCGTTTGCCCTTTTCCAGCTCAAGCACCCTGTCCACGAGCAGGAACGGGTAGCGGTGCGGCAGGCGCTTCAAGATTTCGTGAATGTCCATCATCAGGCAGTCTTCGGATCGTTGTTGTCGAGCAGGCTTTTTTCTAGTGCACGCAGCCGATCGCGCAGTGAATGCAGCTGGCGCAGCGTCGCGGCGTTCTTTTCCCAGGCCGCATTCTCGTCGATGGGAAACACGCCGGTGTAGACCCCCGGCTTACGGATTGAGCGCATCACCATGGAGCCGGCCGAGATGTGAACGTGGTCGACCAACTCAAGGTGCCCGACAACCATGCCGGCACCACCGATGGTGCAATGCTTGCCAATCACCGCGCTGCCAGCAACGCCCACACAGCCTGCCAGCGCCGAGTGCGCGCCGATGCGCACGTTGTGGCCGATCTGGATCAGGTTGTCGAGCTTCACGCCATCTTCGATCACGGTGTCGTCGAGGGCGCCGCGGTCGACGCACGTGTTGGCGCCGATCTCGACGTCGTCGCCGATGCGCACGGCGCCGAACTGTTCTATCTTTTCCCAGCGGCCTTCGGTCGGTGCGAAGCCGAAGCCGTCGCCACCAATCACCGCGCCGCTGTGAACGATGCCTCGGGCGCCAATCGAACAGCCCGCCCCGAGGGTCACATGAGCTGCGAGCCGAGTGTCGACCCCTATGTGCGCGTTGGCACCGACCACACTGTGTGCACCGATGTGCGCTCCGTCGGCAACTGTGGCCCCTGCCTCGATCACGACGAAGGGGCCGATCAACGCACCAGGCGAGACGGCAGCCGCCGGGTCGATGAGCGCGCTCGAATGCACACCCGACTGCCGCGCCGGCCGATTGCGCGCGGCCCACCACTGCGTGAGGCGAGCGTAGTAGAGGTACGGGTCGGAGGTGACGATCACCGCGCCGCGGGCCGCACGGGCATCGCGCGCGTTGGGTCCCACGATCACACATCCGGCGAGGGACGCGTCGAGCTGCGCACGCAAGCGCGGGTTCGAGAAAAACGAAATTGTCGACGGCGTCGCTTGGACCAGTGCACCGACGCGATCAATGACCGCGGCTTCGTTGCCGATCAGTTCGCCACCGAGTTGCCGAGCGATTTCGCCAAGGGCAACGCCAGCGGCATCAATCACGGCTCAGGTCACTTCGTGCCTTGAGCATTGAGCGACTTGATGACCTTATCGGTGATATCGACGCGGGCACCTGCGAACACAGCTTCCTGCAGGATCAAGTCGTATTTTTCAGATTCGTAAATCTGCTTGATGACCTTGTTCGCACGCTCGACCACCGAGGCCAGCTCTTCGTTCTTGCGCTGGTTCAGATCTTCCTGAAACTCGCGGCGTTTGCGTTGCAGCTCGCGGTCTTGGTCGACGAGCTCGCGCTGGCGCCGGCTTCGTTCGGCTTCGGCAAGCGTGGGCGCGTCTTTGTCGAGCTTGTCGGCGGCTGCCTTCAGGCGTGCGGCGGCGTCGTCGCCCTCTTTCTGGCGCTTTGAGAATTCCGACTCGAGCTTGCTTTGCGCAGCCTTGGCAAGCGTGGCCTCGCGCAAAACACGGTCGCTGTTGACGTAGCCGATCTTCAGTTCCTGAGCCTGTGCCGTGATCGATGCTGTGACGAGCAGTGCTGCACCGAGAACCGATTTCAGCAGACTCGACTTTGAGGTGGAGCTTTTCATTAGAACGCAGTCCCGATCTGAAATTGAAGACGCTGGATTCTATCTTCTGGGCGCTTGTTGATCGGCGTGCCGTAGCTGATCTTCAGCGGACCCACCGGCGAGACCCAGCTCAGGCCAACACCGGCCGAAGAACGCAGGTCGCCGAACCGCACTTTATCGAGCTCACCCCAGACGTTACCGGCGTCGAAATAGGTGAACAGGCGCAGCGTGCGGTCGTTGCCGGTGCCCGGGACTGGCAGGTACAACTCGGCGTTGATGTTGACGCGCCGATTGCCGCCGATGAACGCGCCGGTCACGTCGACCGGTCCGAGTGAGTTCTGTTCGAAGCCACGCACCGTTCCACCACCGAGGCCACCGCCATAGAAGTTCTTGAAGATCGGGTACGGCCGCGAGCCCAGGCCCTTGCCCCAGCCGATTTCTGCATTGATACCGAAGGTGTACTTCTTCGAAAGCGGAAAGTACTGCTGAAACTGCGTGTTGGTGCGCAAGTAGCGGCTGTCGCCGGCAATGCCCCAGTCGAGGTTGAAGCGCATCAGGCGGCCGTCGTTGGGCACAAGCGCGCTATCGCGACTGTCTCGCGCCCAGCCTATCGTGACCGGCACGGAATTGCTGACATTGCCGAACTGTTCGGTGTAGAGAAAATAGTTGTTGGGCAACCCGCTGCCCTTGATCTCAGTGCGCTCAAAGCCGACGCCGAAGAACACCGTGTCGTACTCGCTGAACGGCACACCGAAACGAACCGTGGCGCTGGGCGTCACAAGTTTGTACTCTTCGCCCTGGCTGTTGATCGGCCGCTGGGTGCGATAAGCCAAGTCGATCGAGCGAGAAATTCCGTCGATGGTGAAGTACGGGTCGATGGTGCTGAGCACCAGCGTGCGGCTGAAGCGGCTGGTGTTGAGCTCAATACCGAGATAGTTGCCCGATCCAAACACGTTGTCTTGCTTGATAGATGCGTTAAGCGAGAGTTTTTCGGCCGACGAAAAGCCGGCGCCGAGCAGCAAGTTGCCAGTCTGCTTTTCCTTCACGGCGATGGTCAGGTCGACCTGGTCTTGGGTACCGGGCACTTCGTTGCTGTCGACGGTCACTTCGCCGAAGTAGCCGAGGCGATCGACACGGTCGCGTGACAGCTTGATCTTGCGTCCGTCGTACCACGAAGATTCGAACTGGCGGAATTCGCGCCGCACCACTTCGTCGCGCGTGCGGGTGTTGCCCGACACGTTGATGCGCCGCACATAGACACGGCGCTGGGGCTCGGCCACGATGGTGAGCACGACCTGACCGCGAGCGCGGTCGATGTCAGGCCGCGCCTCGACCTTGGCAAAGGCATAACCGAAGGTGCCGAAGCGCTCGATCATCGCGCGCGTGGTTTGCGTAACCGACTCGGCGCGGTAAGGCTGACCCGGCTTGATGGCAACCAGCGTCTTGAAGTCTTCTTCCTTGCCCAGGAACTCGCCTTCGAGCCGGACCGCCGTGACGGTGTAGGCCTGACCTTCCTTCACGTTGATGGTGGCGGTGATGTCCTGCTTGTCGGGGGAGATGGCGATCTGAGTCGACTCGATGTTGAATTCGAGGTAGCCGCGGTCGAGGTAGTAGGCGCTCAGGGTTTCGAGGTCGGCGTCGAGTTTGGCGCGCGAGTAGCGGTCGGCCTTGGTGTAGAAGTTGAGCCAGCCCCCATCATTTAGGTCGAACAGATCTTTCAGCGAACTCTCGGAAAAAGCTTTGGTGCCGTTGATCCGTATTTCGCTGATCTTCGAGGCCGACCCTTCGGTCACAGTGAAGCTCAAGTTCACGCGGTTGCGTTCCTGTGGCGACACGGTGGTCACCACTTCGGCGCCGTAGAGGCTGCGCGTGAGGTACTGGCGCTTGAGCTCCTGCTCGGCTCGGTCAGCCAGAGCTTTGTCGAAGGGTTGGCCTTCGCCGATGCCAAAGTCTTTCAGCGACTTGGTCAGGGCTTCTTTATCGAACTCTTTCAAACCGACGAACTCGATCGCAGCGATCACTGGCCGTTCTTCGACAATGACGACAACCACACCCGCGTCGACATCGATTCGTACGTCTTTGTAAAGCCCGGTGGCAAACAGTGCTCGCAGGGCGGCCGCACCTTTGTCGTCGGTGTAGGTGTCTCCGATACGAAACGGCAGCGAGGCGAACACCGTGCCGGCGTCGCTTCGCTGCAGGCCTTCGACACGAATATCCTTCAGGACGAAGGGCTCCAGCGCCCAGGCCGGCCCGGCCTGAAGGGCGGCAGCCAATGCGAAGCAGAGGGCAAAAGGGCGAAGAGAGGTCGAGCGGGGGGAGGAAGGTCGCATGCGGTCGGTCATTGCAGGCCCAGGAGGCGGGCCACGTCGTTATAGAGAGCCAGGGACATCATCATCAACATGATGGCGACTCCGCCACGCTGCAGCCTATCCAGCCACAAGACGGAGACAGGGCGCCCTGTCAAGGCTTCAAAAAAATAGTACATCAGGTGTCCACCATCGAGCACCGGCAGTGGCAGCAGGTTCAGCACACCCAGACTGACACTGACGACCGCGAGAAAACCAAGGTAGTAAGCCAGACCCAGGCGAGCCGACTGGCCCGCGTAGTCGGCAATCGTAAGTGGCCCACTGAGGTTTTTCAGTGAGGCCTGGCCAATGATCATCTTTCCCAGCATCTTCAATGTCAGCACCGACATTTGCCAGGTCTGGACAACTGCGCGCGAGAAGCCGTCGAAAATGCCGTAGCGCACCGTCACCATCTCGGGGGGCTGGCCAGGGAACACGCCAATACGACCGAACCGTTCGCCCGCCTCGGTCACCACCGTCGGCGTGACGACGAGGTCAAGCACATGCCCATCACGCTCGACGCGCCAGTTCATGGGACGCGCCACACCTCCGCGACCGCTCGCACGAATAAGCTCCCGAACGGCCGAAGCATCGGCGATCAATTGGCCATCGATAGCTACAACACGATCACCCGCCCTCAGCCCGGCCTTAGCGGCAGACCCGTCTTCGGTCACTCGGCCGAGCACGGCCGCGCTGAAGGCGCTGCCGACGCCGATGCGTTGCATCAGCTTTGCATCAACCTCACGGATGGCGAGCTTGTCAAGTTCGAGCGTGGCACGCCGCTGACCGCGTCCATCACGTTCAGTCATCATCAGCTGAACGGATTCTCCACGCATCACTGCCTGCGTCAGCTCCCAACGCAGGTCGGTCATCGAACGCAGGTCGTTCCAATCGGCGCCGTCGGTCGACCAAGCGCGCACCCAGTCGCCAGGCTTCAGGCCAGCCCGCTCGGCGATGCTCCCGGCAGTCGGTGGGCCGAGCACGGCCTTGGGTTCATCGATGCCAATCCAGTGGGCTGCCGCGTACAGCAGCACCGCCAGCAGCAGGTTTGCAGCCGGCCCCGCCGCGACGATGGCGGTGCGCTGCCAAAGTGCCTTGCGGTTGAAGCTTCGATCACGCTCGTGCACCGCAACCGCACCTTCACGTTCGTCGAGCATCTTCACGTAGCCGCCCAGTGGCAAAGCACACAAAACGAACTCGGTGCTGTCGGGCGTGGCTTGGCGACGCAGAATGACCCGGCCAAACCCAACCGAAAATCGCAAAACCTTAACCCCACAGGCCACTGCCACGCGGTAGTGCCCGTACTCGTGGATCACGATCAGGACGCCGAGGGTGAAGATGAAGGCCAGAGCGGTGATGATCATGCCGAAAGGCCTCGAACGAACTGCGACGCCTCAGCCCGAGTTCGCGTATCGAGCTCGACCAGCCCCTGAAGCGAATCGCAGGCACCTGCCCGCACAGTGATTCGCTCAAGCATTTGGGCGATCACGTTGTGAATCTCGTTGAAACGAATGGTTCCGGCCAGAAAGGCCGCGACCGCCTCTTCGTTAGCCGCGTTCAACACCGTGGTGCCCCCTTCGGGCCCGCGTAACGTTTCCCAGGCCAGCGCCAGCCCGGGGTAGCGCGCGTGATCAGGCTGCTCGAAACTCAGCGCCGCAAGTTTGCCGAAGTCGAGCTGCCCGGCCCCCGATTCGATGCGCTCGGGGAACGATAAGCCGTAAGCAATGGGCACGCGCATGTCGGGCACACCGAGCTGTGCGAGCACCGAGTTGTCGCGGCACACGACCATCGAGTGAACGATGCTCTGCGGATGGATCACGACGCGGATCTGCTCTGGCGCCAGGCCGAAGAGCCAGCGCGCTTCGATCACTTCGAGCGCCTTGTTCATCATGGTCGCCGAGTCGACCGAAATCTTGCGTCCCATCACCCAGTTCGGGTGTGTGCAGGCCTCTTCGGGTGTCACGTCTTTCAGCGTCGCCAGGTCGCGGGTGCGGAACGGGCCACCTGACGCAGTGAGAAGAATGTGGTCGATGCGCGAGGCCCAAACGCCGGAGTCTTCCGGCAGGCACTGAAAGATAGCGGAGTGTTCGCTGTCGATCGGCAACAGCGTGGCGCCGCCGCGCTTGACCGCCTGCATGAACAGCGCACCGCCGACGACCAGCGCTTCCTTGTTGGCGAGCAACAGCCGCTTGCCGGCACCTGCGGCCGCGAGGCACGGCGCCAAGCCGGCCGCACCGACGATGGCCGCCATCACGGAATCGACTTCGGGGTGCGCAGCAAGGTCGCACAGCGCAGCCGGGCCACACATCACTTCGGTGGCGACACCGTGCATCTGCAGTCGACGGCGCAGGTCACGCGCCTGCGCAGCTTCGGCCAGCACCGCTAAGCGCGGCTTCCAGGTCACGCACTGCTTGAACAGTTCGTCGACTCGGCTGTGGGCCGTGAGTGCGAAGACTTCGAAGCGCTCGGGGTGCCGCGAAATCACGTCAAGCGTATTCGTGCCGACCGACCCCGTCGCGCCGAGAATGCACACACGCTGCCGTGCTGCGCCTTTGGGTGAACTCATGTCAGCGAGACCCAGGCCAAGGCCAGCGGAAACGCCGGCAGTAGCGCGTCGACCCTGTCGAGAACACCACCGTGCCCCGGCAACAGACCACTGCTGTCTTTCGCGCCGGCGCTGCGCTTGACGAGCGACTCGAACAGGTCGCCGACCACGCTCATCGAAGCGAGGAACACGACCACGAACATGAGGCCTGCAACACCGAAGCGCCCAGAGACGCGGGTGTAAAAGCTTGGTGAGTCCATCGCCAATCTGCCGTCGGCCCAGAGCCACATTGCTGCAAGGAAAACCGCGCCAGCCATGCCGCTCCAAACACCTTCCCAACTCTTTCCTGGGCTGATGGTCGGTGCGAGTTTGCGTTTGCCGAATGCACGCCCGCCGAAATAGGCCGCGATGTCGGCGGCCCAAGCCAGACAGAAGACCGACAAGATGAAATTGATGCCGAGGCTCCTGGCGTGAGCGAGCGCGAGCCACGCTGTCCACAGCACGGCAAGGCCCACAATCCAGCGCGCCACGACCGGGATCATCGGCCAGGCGCCCGGCCCGCCACGCAGCACGAAACCACCACCCAGCACCCAAACCGCCATGGCGGCCCACCAGACCACCGCCGGCGGAGCTTTGGCCAAGCCAGCCCACAACGCCATCCCGCACAATGCAGCGAGCAGAATGCCGATGAGCGCCGACGCAGCTCCGGCGCCATTCAAGCGGCCCCATTCCCAGCCTGCAGCAGCCATCAGCAACAGTGAGAGCACGGCAAACGGCCAAGCAGACGCTGCAAACAAAGCCGGCAGCAGGAACGCCATCAAAACAAGCGCGGTGATGACACGCTGCTTAAGCATGCTCAACCTCCGCTCAGTGCGGCGTCGCGGCCAGCAGCGCTGGTGACCATCGCTGGCCGGCTGTCGACGTCACCGAACCGGCGGTCGCGCCGAGCGTATTCCGACAGCGCCGCGTCGAGTTCGGCGTCACCGAACTCGGGCCACAGACAATCGGTGAAGACCAGTTCGGAATAGGCTGCTTGCCAGAGAAGGAAGTTGCTGATGCGCACCTCACCGCCGGTGCGGATGAAGAGGTCCGGGTCTGGCGCATGACTCAGGGCCATAAAGCGGTTGAGCGCCGTTTCGTCGAGATCGTCGGGAGCGATGCCGGCGACGATCGCCTGGCGGCAGGCCTGAACGATGTCCCAGCGGCCGCCGTAGTTGAATGCTACCGACAGGGTGATGCGGGTGTTGTGCGCCGTGCTGCTTTCTGCTTGCTCCCAGGCTTGGCGCAGCTTGTCGGACACTTGGCTGCGGTCGCCGATGATGCGAATGCACACGCCCTGGCTCGCCAACTTGCTCAGGTACTTAGCTACCGCCACCAGCACCAGGCCCATCAGTCCCGACACCTCTTCGGTTGGCCGCTTCCAATTCTCGGAGGAAAACGCGAACACGGTCAGGTACTCGACGCCACGGTCGGCGCACGACAGCACCGTACGCACCAGGGTGTCGACTCCCTGCTTGTGACCGAAGAATCTCGGCATGAAGCGCTTCTTGGCCCACCGGCCATTGCCATCCATGACGATGGCGACATGGCGGGGAACAGGGGTGGCCGAAGCCGAAAAGTCGGTCACGCGAAGATGCCTCAAACGGCCATGATCTCGGCTTCTTTGCCCACGATGAGGCGATCAATCTCGGCAATGTAGCGATCGGTGAGCTTCTGAAGTTCATCGAGCGAACGACGCTCTTCATCTTCGGAGATTTCTTTGTCTTTTAGCAGGCGTTTGGCGTGGTCGTTAGCATCCCGGCGCAAGTTGCGCACTGCCACCTTCGAATCTTCGCCGGTGTTACGAACCACCTTTGTTAGATCGCGGCGGCGCTCCTCAGTCAAAGCCGGCATTGGCACACGCAGAAGGTCGCCGTGAGACGCCGGGTTCAGCCCAAGATCGGACTCGCGGATTGCTTTTTCGATTTTGGCGCCCATGCCTTTTTCCCAAGGCTGCACGCTGATCGTTCGGGCGTCCATCAACGTCACGTTGGCGACCTGGCTGATCGGCACCAGCGAACCGTAGTAGTCAACCTGCACCTGGTCAAGGATGCCGGGGTGGGCCCGGCCCGTGCGGATCTTCTGCAGTTCGGTCTTGAAAGCTTCTATGGAACGAACCATCTTGCCTTCGGCAGTTTTCTTGATCTCGGCGATGCTCATGGCTGCAATCTTTCAGACGTGTACCAGAGTGCCCTCGTCTTCACCGAGGACCACCCGCTTGAGGGCCCCGGGTTTGAAGATGCTGAACACACGGATCGGCAGTTTTTGGTCTCGGCACAGCGCGAAGGCGGTTGCGTCCAGGACCTGCAAGTTCTTCGTTATCGCCTCGTCGAACGAGATTTTTGAGTAACGCGTGGCGGTCGGAATTTTCTTGGGGTCAGCGGTGTAGACGCCGTCAACCTTGGTTGCTTTCAGCACGATCTGGGCACCAACCTCGGCTCCGCGCAGCGCGGCAGCCGTGTCGGTCGTGAAGAACGGGTTGCCCGTGCCGGCGGCAAAGATGACGACTTTGCCCTCTTCGAGGTATTGCAGCGCCTTCGGGCGGACGTACGGCTCGACCACCTGCTCAATGTTGATGGCCGACATTACACGGGCCGTCATGCCCTCTTGGCGCATCGTGTCGGCCAGAGCGAGAGCGTTCATCACCGTGGCGAGCATGCCCATGTAGTCCGCGGTAGCGCGGTCCATCCCGACTGAACCACCAGCCACGCCCCGAAAGATGTTGCCGCCACCGATCACCACGGCCACTTCGCAGCCAAGGTGCGTCACCTCCTGAATCTCGCGCACCATGCGAACAATGGTCGCCCGGTTGATGCCATAGGCATCGTCGCCCATCAGGGCTTCACCAGACAGCTTGAGCAAGATGCGTTTGTACGCGGCCATGGAGTGCACTCCCGAGATCGTTGTTGTGATTCGCGCTGGCTGCGGAGTCTAAGTCGGAACCCGCAGGCGCCACTGGACCCCGGCCACCGCGAGTCAGGCTTCAGCCCGCCTTTGCCGCAGCGACCTGCGCCGCAACTTCGGCAGCAAAGTCGTCGACTTTCTTCTCGATGCCCTCGCCCACCACGTACAAGGTGAAGCCCTTTATCTGCGTGGCCCGCTCTTTCAGCATCTGCTCGACGGTCTGCTTGTCGTTCTTAACGAAGGCTTGGTTGTACAAACTAACTTCCTTAAGGTACTTTTGCACCGATCCTTCGACACGCTTGGTGACGATCTCGGCGGACTGCGGCGTCTTGCCTTCGGCTTTGGCCTTGTCGGCGTCTTCGGCAGCCTTCTCCGTCGCGATCTTGCGTTCAGTCTCGATCAGTTTGGCCGGCACCTCAGCCGACGACAGCGAGACCGGTTTCATCGCAGCGACGTGCATTGCCACGTCCTTGGCTGCCACTTCATCGCCTTCGAACTCGACCATCACGCCGATGCGCGTGCCGTGGAGGTAGCTCGCGAGCTTGCCGCCTTCGTAGCGCTTGAAGCGGCGGATCGACATGTTCTCGCCGATCGTGCCAATCAGGCCCTTGCGCACATCGTCCACGGTCGGGCCATAGCCGTCTTGTGTGTAGAGCAGCGCCGACAGCGCGGCCACGTCACGCGGATTGTGCTCGGCGACCAAGTGGGCGCAGGCGTTCGCCAGCGCTAGGAACATGTCGTTCTTCGAGGTGAAGTCAGTTTCGCAGTTGACTTCAGCCAACGCGCCCGCGCTGCCTACCACTGCCGACACGATCACGCCTTCGGCGGTGATACGAGAAGCGGCCTTGCCGGCCTTGCTACCGAGCTTCACGCGCAGCAGTTCTTCGGCTCGCTCCATGTTGCCTTCGGCCTCGGTCAGCGCCTTCTTGCATTCCATCATGGGGGCGTCAGTCTTGGCGCGCAGTTCGCCGACCATGCTTGCAGTGATTGCGGGCATTTGTGTTCTCCGTTGGGTTCGAGCAGCCGCACGCGCTGCGGCTCGAAGTTCAATGTGTCGTAGGAAAAAAAGGGGCTTCGCAGCCCCTTTCTTAGATGCCCGGACGCTGGCATTGTGGCAAGCGCGGGCAGGGACTACTAGGCGGCCTCGTTGACTTCAACGAACTCGTCGCCATCGGCAGCAGCAGCCTGCACCACTTCGTTCGTGGCGTTAGCCTTACCTTCAAGCACCGCGTCGGCCACTGCCTTCGCGTACAGCGCCACGGCCTTCGATGAGTCGTCGTTGCCTGGGATCACGTAGTCGATACCCTCGGGCGAGTGGTTCGAGTCGACTATGCCAATGATCGGAATGCCGAGCTTCTTGGCCTCCAAGATCGCAATCTTGTGATAGCCAACGTCGATCACGAACATCGCGTCGGGGAGCGCGTTCATATCTTGAATACCGCCGATGTCTTTCTCAAGCTTTGCCAGCTCACGCTCAAACATCAGAGCTTCCTTCTTGATGCGGATCTCGGTGCCAGCTTCAATCTGCGCCTTCATCTCTTTCAGCCGCTTGAGCGAGCCCTTGACGGTCTTGAAATTGGTCATCATGCCGCCGAGCCAACGCTGGTCGACAAAAGGCATACCGGCGCGACGGGCTTCCGCAGCGATCACTTCGCGCGCCTGGCGCTTGGTGCCGATCATCAGGATCGTGCCGCGCTTGGCAGAGAGCTGGCGCACGAACTTCATCGCATCGTTGAAGAGCGGCTGCGTCTTCTCGAGGTTGATGATGTGGATCTTGTTGCGATGGCCGTAGATATACGGCGCCATCTTGGGGTTCCAGAAGCGGGTTTGGTGGCCGAAGTGCACACCAGCTTCCAGCATTTCACGCATCGTGATCGTCATTGAGACTCCAAAGGTTGGTTCTAGAATCCGACTGGAATCGATGCAGGTTTTTGCTTGCATCAACACCTTCAATCAGCCGGTTCGCGATTGACTTATGCCGCGTGCAACACACCCAGCAAAGCCGATCAAGTATAGCACCCCATGACCCCAGACTTGACCGGCACCCGCACGCTGATCGTCCACGGCCAGCGCAGCTCTAGCGCCTTGCTGGCCGCCTCAATCAACGCGGCGCATTCCCCGGCCCTGCGCCACGCCTTTGTAGGCATCGACTTTGGTACCGCCGCGGCCGCGGCCCACGCCATCGAAGCCCAGCACGCGGCCGGCGCCCCTGTGCCGGCTTTGGCGGGGCTCGCGGTCTCGATCAAGGACCTGTTCGACGTGCAGGGCGAAGTTACGGCCGCGGGTTCGACGGTGCTCGCGGAAAGCCCTGCGGCTTCGGTCGACTGCCCAGCAGTGTCCCGCTTGCGCCGCGCCGGCGCCGCGCTGTTCGGGCGAACAAACATGTCGGAGTTCGCTTTTTCGGGTGTGGGCATCAACCCGCACCACGGCACACCGTCGAATCCAGCAACAGCGCGGCTCGACCCCGCGGCCCGCATTCCCGGCGGCTCCACCTCGGGAGGCGGCGTGTCGGTGGCTGGAGGAGCGGCATGGGCTGCACTCGGCTCCGACACCGGTGGATCGATCCGCATTCCCGCAGCGCTCCAAGGCCTGGTCGGTTTCAAGAACACCGCCCGCCTGACGCCAACCGAAGGTATCGTGCCGCTCTCGACCACGCTTGACACGGCGTGTGCCATCACGCTGTCGGTGCGTGACGCGGTGTTGCTGCATGAAGTGCTGGCGCTCCGCTCGGTGGCGCTTGCGGGGCGGCCGGTTGCCGCGCTGCGTCTTGCGGTGCCGACCACCACGATGCTCGATTCTCTAGATCCCACCGTGGCGGGCGCCTTCGCCCGCACCATCGCCACGCTGCGTGCCAGCGGTGCCCGCATCGAAGAGATTTCTCTGGAGCCACTGGCCGATGTGACGGGCATCAATGCCAGCGGCGGTTTCTCGGCCGCCGAAAGCTGGGCTTGGCACCGAGAGTTGATCTCAGCACATGCCACGCAATACGACCCGCGGGTCGCGACGCGCATTCGGCGCGGCGAAACGATGAGCGCGGCCGATTACATCGACCTGAAGCACGTCCGCGAAGCCTGGATTCACCGCATGAACCTCGCGATGCGCGGCTTCGACGCCATGCTCAGCCCAACCGTGCCCTGTGTCGCACCACTGATCGCGCCTTTGCTCAAAGACGACTCAGCGTTCTTCGCCGTCAACTCGCTGCTGCTGCGCAACCCCTCGGTTGTGAATCTGCTCGACGGCTGCGCGTTGTCGTTGCCCTGCCAAGCCCCCGGTGAAATGCCGGTCGGGCTGATGGTGTGGGGCGGTGCACTGCAAGACGACACCGTGCTCGACGTGTCGCTTGCGATCGAAGCTGCGCTCGCTTCGGCGCTTGGCTGAAGCACCATGCGCATTGCGATCATTGGCGCCGGCATCATTGGCGTGACCAGCGCCTACGAGCTCGTTCGCGACGGCCACGAGGTCACGGTGTTCGAACGTTGCGGCACGGTGGCGGCAGAGACCAGCTTCGCTAACGCCGGCGTGATCGCACCAAGCTACGTCACGCCATGGGCCCAGCCCGACATGCCAGCCAAAGTGCTTCGCCACCTCTTCAACCAGCACCGCCCGGTGCGAATAATGCCCACTGTTCACGCGGGCACCATCGCGTGGCTGTGGAAATGCTGGCGCGCCTGCCGCGCTCGCACCTACCAAGCCAATCGTTTGCGAATGCAGCGGCTGGCAGGCTACAGCCGCGATCGCTTGCACGAGCTCACACGCAGTATGAAGCTCGACTACGAACGCAGCGAGGGCCACCTCGTGTTGCTGCGCAGCGCGAACGATCTGAACGTGGCACAGCCCTGGATCGAGTCGCTGAAAGAATCGAACACGCGCTTCGACATGCTCGATGCCACCCAATGCCTTCGCGTTGAGCCAGGCCTGAACCCCGACATTGCGCTGCACGCCGGCCTCTACTTGCCTGACGATGAAGTGGGCAACTGCCGGCAGTTCGCCTTCCTGTTGCGCGCCGAGGCCCAACGGCTCGGCGTGTCGTTCAGGTTCAACACGCAGGTCGGGCGGATCGTCGTGGGGCCACAGCCGGCACTGGTCCACACCAACGTGTCGCAGGAGCCTTCGCGTCTTATGTTGTCGCGCGACGAAGCGCGCGCCGGCGGCGATACCGAAACGATGGCAGACACGCCCGACACCGAACGCTTCGACGCAATAGTCGTCTGCGCCGCGCTGGGCGCTTCTGCGCTGCTGCGCCCGCACGGGCTGAACCTTCCACTGCAGGCGGTGCACGGATATTCAGTCACCGCGCCCTTGCGCCACGCCGAAACTCACCCCGAGCTAGGCCCGCGCTCAGCACTGATGGACGAGCGCTACAAGGTCGCGATCAGCCGCCTCGGCACCCGCGTGAGGGTGGCCGGCAGCGCCGAAATCGGCGGCTCGCCGCGCAAGCACAACAACGCAGCGCTGGCCACCCTGTACAAGGTACTGCACGACTGGTTCCCGGGGGTCGCCCGGCTCAGCCAAGAACAGCGCTGGAAAGGCGCACGCCCAATGCTGCCCGACGGCCCGCCGGTGCTGGGCAGCAGTGGCCTCGACGGCGTTTGGCTCAACCTCGGCCACGGCTCCAGTGGCTGGGCTTTGGCATGCGGTTCGGCACGCCGATTAGCTGACGCAGTTGCGGGGCGCGATTCGGCCATCGACACCGAAGGCCTTGGCATCGGCCGCCTGAAGGTTTGAGCGTGCAACTGGTCCTGCCGTCGACAAAGGATTGGCCGCTGTTTGACGCGGCCCACACCCAGCGCATCGAACTGCGCGCACGTGCCGGCCTGCCAGCTCACACGCTGATGGCGCGCGCTGGCGACGCGGTTGCACGGCTGGCGCTGGCGATCGCGCCGCACTCACAGCGTGTGTGGGTCGCAGCAGGCCCCGGCAACAACGGCGGCGACGGGCTCGAAGCAGCGGCACTTTTGTGTTTGGCGGGCCGGCAGGTGACGGTGAGCTTGCTCGGCAATGCCGGTGCGCTGCCGACCGACGCGCAAGAAGCACTCACACGGGCCCACGCGGCGGGCGCGCGGATCCTCGAAACCCTTCCGGCTGAGGCGCTCGGCGAACTCGACATCGCCATCGACGCACTGCTCGGGATCGGTGCCACGCGGCCTCCGCAAGGGGTCATCGCCGAAGCGATCGTCCGGCTGAACGGCGTCCCCTGCGCTGTGCTCGCCGTCGACCTGCCATCAGGCCTGGACGCAAGCAACGGGCAGTCGCGCGGCGAGCTGTGCGTGACCGCCAGCCACACGCTCGCGCTGTTGACGCTCAAGCCGGGTCTCTTTACCGGCGCCGGGCGCGACCACACCGGCACGGTTTGGTTCGAGCAGCTCGGCGTCGAAACCTCAGCGGACGAACCCGAAGCCTGGCTCGCCGCCAGCCTTCCCAGGACCGGTGCCACTCAGCCGCGTCGACACAGTTTGCACAAGGGCAGCTTCGGTGACGTGGCCGTGGTCGGCGGCACGCGCGGCATGGCCGGCGCAGCGCTGCTCGCCGCCCGCGCGGCTCATGCCGCGGGCGCCGGCCGAGTGTTCGTTGAACTGCTGGACAGCACCACGCAAGCAATGATCGTCGACCCCTTGCGCCCGGAGCTGATGTTCCGCGCCGACTGGACGCAGAGCGCGTCGGCTGCACTGGCGCAAACCACCGCGGTTTTAGGCTGCGGCGGAGGTGATGCCGTGCGGGCGCCGCTACCACGGCTGCTGAGCATGGCGGCGCGGCTGGTCCTCGACGCCGATGCGCTCAACGCCATCGCCACCGATGTGGCGCTGCAAACCTTGCTTCGTGCGCGGGCGCTTCGCTGCGCCGCCACGATACTCACACCACACCCGCTGGAAGCGGCGCGCCTACTCGGATGCAGCACGGACGAAGTTCAAGCGAACCGGTTGCTGGCGGCGCGCACTCTGGTTGACCGCTTTCAGTGTGTCGTCGTACTCAAGGGCTCTGGCAGCATCGTCGCGTCACCAGGCCGAACTTCGCACATCAACGCGAGCGGCAACGCGTCACTGGCCAGCGCAGGCACCGGCGATGCGCTGGCCGGCTGGATCGGTGGGCGGTGGGCCCAGCGGTCCACAGACGCCGCCTTCGAGGTGGCTGTTCTATCGGTGGCCGAACACGGCGCTGCGGCCCATCTAGACGCCCGTGGCCCGCTTCGCGCGGGCGACCTGATAGAGGCACTCTACCGAAGCCGCAACTGAACCGCGCGGGCTTGGGCGACTTCGCTTTAGCAGCTACTCAAACGAACGCGCGCAACGCCTTGCCAACCTCGATTGCACCTTGCGCATTGCCGCCGGCTGGCACAGTTTCGCCGGCGCGATCCGACAGCGCTTCGAGCTGCAGGGCCACCTGCTCGGCGGCGTCCGCGGGCAAGCCCACGAACACACCCTGTGTGAGCGTGATGTGGGCACGCTCGAATGCACCCGCGCCAGCACACAGGATCACCCGCGTCGGCGCGTCTTCAGCCACCAACGCCAGCAGCCCCGGCGTCACGGCCTCAGGCTGCAGCAACTTGAGCAAGGCTTCGGGCATCACGCTCTCAGTCATCCGCGTCGCCGCGGTCGGCGCAAGGCAGTTAACGTGGATGTTGTTCTTCGCACCTTCGATCGACAGCGTCTGCATCAGGCCCACGAGCGCCATCTTCGCCGCACCGTAGTTGGACTGGCCGAAGTTGCCATACAGACCTGACGACGAGGTCGTCATCACAATGCGGCCATAGTTTTGGGCGCGCATGATGTCCCACACCGCCTTAGTGCAGTTCACGGCGCCCATCAGGTGCACTTCGACCACGAGGCGGAAGTCGTCGAGCGTCATCTTCGTGAAGCTCTTGTCGCGCAAGATGCCCGCGTTGTTGACGAGAATGTCGACGCGGCCCCAGATTTTCATCGCCTCGTCGATCATCGCCTGCGTTGCTGCAGCGTCGGTCACCGAGGCAACGCTGGCAAACGCCTCGCCACCTGCTCGCCGGATCTCTTCAACCACCGCCAGCGCCACGCTCGGCATACCGCCGCTGCCGTCAAGCGTGCCGCCGATGTCATTGACCACCACCTTGGCACCCCGTGCGGCCAGCGCCAGCGCATGTTGCCGCCCAAGGCCTCCGCCCGCACCGGTTACAACCGCCACGCGGCCGTCGAATCGAATCGCCATGTGTTGAGTTTTCCGTGGGTGATTAAGTTGTTCGTTCAGCGCCGCTTGGCAGCTTTTCCCGATGCCGAGCGTGCCGCCGTCTTGGCCGACTTGATCGGGTGTTTGCCTTTGACTGCAGCCGCACGCGCCTTGCTCTTCGTGACTGCCTTGGTGGCGCGGTCGACCTCTTTTACCGCGGCCAGGTCGTTGCCAGCGGCTGCGGCCTTCTCGCCCAGCTTGTCGCGACGCGCACGAATCAAATTAGCCTCTTCTCCGACTTCACGAACCATTCGGAAGTCGATCTTGCGGCCATCGAGATCGACGCGGCTGACCTGTACCCTTACTCGAGAGCCCACCGCGTAGCGCACGCCGCTGCGCTCGCCACGAAGCTCCTGGCGCACTTCGTCAAAGCGGTAGTACTCGCCGCCAAGTTCAGTGATGTGCACCAAGCCTTCGACATAAAGACCGTCGAGTTGCACAAACAGCCCGAAGCTCGCAGCGGCACTGACCGTGCCACCATATTCCTCGCCTAGGTGCTCTCGCATGTAGCGGCACTTGAGCCATGCCTCCACGTCACGCGAGGCCTCGTCAGCGCGGCGCTCATTGACGCTGCAGTGAATGCCGGCCACTTCCCACTTCTCTTCTTCGGCGGTGGCCACGCGCGCCGGCTTCGTCGTCTTTCGGTTGCTCGGCGCTGGGTTGCTCGCGCCGGTGACGAGCTGGTAACGCTTACCGCCCAGCAGCGCCTTGATGACACGGTGCACCAGCAGGTCGGGGTAGCGTCGGATAGGGCTGGTGAAATGCGTGTAGGCCTCGTAGGCCAGGCCGAAGTGACCGCTGTTGATGCCGGTGTAGATCGCCTGCTGCATTGAGCGCAGCAGCATCGCGTGAATCTGCCTTGCGTCGGTTCGGTCTTTCGTTGCCGCGGCGATCACCTGGAACTCTCCGGGCTTCGGGTCGTCACTGATCGACAGGCCCAGGCCGAGCGCCTTCAGGTAGTTCTGCAGCAGCGTGCGCTTTTCAGGCGTCGGCCCCTCGTGCACGCGGTACAGCGACGGGTGCTTGGCGCGAGCGATGAAGTCGGCCGAACACACGTTGGCGGCGAGCATGCACTCTTCGATCAGCTTGTGCGCTTCGGTGCGCGTACGCGGCACGATCTTCTCGATGCGGCCGTTTTCGTCACAGATGATCTGCGTTTCTGTGGTCTCGAAATCAATGGCCCCGCGCTTGTTGCGCTCTTTCAGCAGCGCGCGGTACACCTCGTTCAGGTTCAGCAGGTCGGGCACGAGTTCCTTGCGCTTGGCCGCCTCGGGGCCGCGCGTGTTGCCGAGAATCGCTGCAACCTCGCTGTACGTAAAGCGTGCTTGCGAGCAGATGATTGCCGGGAAAAATTGGTACGCGTGGATCTCACCACTCTCCGTGACGAGCATGTCGCACACCATCGCTAGCCGGTCTTCGTTTGGGTTCAGCGAGCACAGGCCGTTCGAAAGCTTCTCGGGCAGCATCGGGATCACGCGGCGCGGAAAGTACACCGATGTTGCGCGCTCGTAGGCGTCGTCGTCGATCGGTTCGCCGGGCTTCACGTAGTGACTCACATCGGCAATCGCCACAATCAGACGCCAGCCATTGCTCGCCTTGGCGCGGCCGACGCGCTTGCCGATAAACGCCGGCTCGCAGTACACAGCGTCATCGAAGTCGCGCGCGTCGTCGCCGTCTATGGTGACGAGTGCAACGTCGGTCAGGTCAAGCCTATTCTTGCGGTCGACAGCGCGAATCTTGTCTGGCAGACCAGCCGCCTGCGACAGCGTCTCGGCCGAAAAGCGATGCGGCACCTCGTACTTGCGCACCGCGATCTCGATCTCCATCCCCGGATCGTCGATCTCGCCGAGCACTTCGGTCACGCGGCCAACGGGTTGCGAGTACATGGACGGTGGCTCGGTCAGCTCGATCGCGACCACCTGACCGGCTGCCGCAGTAGACGTGGCGTTCTTCGGGATCAGGATGTCCTGCCCGTACCTCTTGTCTTCGGGCGCGACAAGCCAGACACCACTCTCGTGCAGTAAGCGACCGATGATCGGCGCCTTTCTGCGTTCGAGGATCTCGATCACGCGCCCTTCGGGACGCCCCTTGCGATCGTAACGAACCACACGTGCCTTGACGCGGTCGTGATGCAGCACCGCGCGCATCTCTTGTTGGGATAGATAAAGATCGGCCTGGCGGTCGTCACGCACCACGAAACCGTGGCCATCACGGTGTCCTTGCACAGTGCCTTCTACGTCGCTCATCAGGTCGGGCCCCATGGGTGTCGACGAATTTTTGAATGATGTTGTTTTGATGATATAGTCCAAGACTTCCTGAAATGCCCAGGTGGCGGAATTGGTAGACGCACTAGTTTCAGGTACTAGCGGGTAACTCCGTGGGGGTTCGAGTCCCTTCCTGGGCACCAAAAGCACAAGCTCGCCCTCGCGGGCTTTTTGCTTTTTGGCATCAGATTTTTTGTGATGTTGAAGGCCTGCGGATGCAGGGCTTCGTTGCTTTGGCTGCCGCTCAAATCACGAACTTCTTCGCGAGACCTTCGGGCCGAAGGTCGTCGTACTCTTCGAACGGTTGATGAATCCACGGGCTCGTTGGCAGCTTCTCGACGAAGTAGTCCGGTGTGTAGCTCGATACGCCCTTCGTCCAGATCACGGCCGAGCGCAGTTCGCTGATCGACGGCATACCGCGAAGACGATCTACCACCGCGCGTAAGGTTACACCGGAGTCGGCGAGGTCGTCGACCAAGAGCACCTTGCCCGCAAGCTCACCCTTCGGTAGCGTGATGTACTTGGCCAGGTCGAGCCGGCCCTGAATGGTGCCGGCTTCGGCTCGGTACGAACTCGTCGCCATGATCGCCAGGGGCTTGTCGAACACCCTCGAGAGCACGTCGCCCGGCCGCATGCCGCCGCGCGCCAGACAAAGAATCTGGTCGCACTCCCAACCCGAGCCGGCGATCTTTAGTGCTAGCCGCTCAATGAGCATGTGGTACTCATCCCAGCTCACATAGAGGTGTTTACCATCGTCGGTCAGCATGCGTTTTCCTTGGGGCTCAGGTGAAAGGGTGATTGGCGCGCGGCGATATTCAGACCTAGTAAGGGTGGCGCAGAAGGATCGTGTGCACGCGGTCAGGGCCGGTCGAGACCATGTCGATCGGCGCACCAATGAAGGCCTGGATGCGCTCAAGGTAGTGCCGCGCGTTCGAGGGCAGCTTGCCCCATTCGGTTACCCCAAAAGTGCTTTCCGTCCAGCCGGGGAACGTTTCGTAGATCGCTTGGCATGCGTAAATGTCGTCGGCATCGAGCGGCAAGATGTCAACGCGCCTGCCGTGCAGCTCGTAGCCAACACATACCTTGATCTCGGGCAGGCCGTCGAGCACGTCGAGCTTGGTCATGCACACGCCGGATATGCCATTGATGATCATCGAGCGTTTGAGCAATGCTGCATCGAGCCAGCCGCAGCGGCGCGGCCGGCCTGTCACTGTGCCACGCTCTTGGCCCACGGTGGACAGATGGTGACCGACAGTGCCTGGCACGCCCATGTCGAGCTCGGTCGGGAAGGGGCCGCCGCCCACCCGCGTGGTGTAGGCCTTGGTAATGCCCAAAATGTAGTGCAGCAGATTCGGGCCCACGCCCGCACCCGCCGCTGCATTGCCCGCCACGCAGTTGCTGGAGGTGACGAAGGGGTAGGTGCCGTGGTCGATGTCGAGCAAGGTGCCCTGGGCACCCTCGAACAGGATGTTGGCACCGTTCAAGTTCGCGTTGTGCAGCATGTAGCCCACGTCGGCCATCATCGGCTTGAGTTGCTTGGCCACTTCCATAGCAAGGTCGAAAATAGGCTGGTACGCCAACGGCTTGGACTTCAGGAAGCCGCTGAGCGCAAAGTTGTGCAGGTCGAGCAACTCGTGCAGTTTGCTTGCGAAGCGCTCGGGGTGCTTTAGGTCTTGCACGCGCAACGCGCGGCGCGCAACCTTGTCTTCATACGCCGGGCCGATACCCTTGCCAGTCGTTCCGATCTTGCCCGCACCGCTGCTCTCACGAAGTGCCTCGCGCGCCTTGTCGACCTCAACGTGGAACGGCAGGATCAGCGGGCACGATTCGCTGATGAACAGGCGCGAACGCACTTCCACGCCAATGGCTTCAAGGCGCTCAATCTCGGCCAACAGATGTGTCGGATCGACCACTACGCCGTTGCCGATGTAGCACTTCACGCCGTCGCGCATGATGCCCGACGGAATCAGTTGCAGCGCCGTCTTCACGCCCTTGATCACAAGCGTGTGACCGGCGTTGTGCCCGCCCTGAAAACGGACCACCGCCTGCGCGTGGTCGGTCAACCAGTCAACAACCTTGCCTTTGCCTTCGTCACCCCATTGGGTGCCAACGACCACGACGTTGTGGCCCGCTACGCTTGTGTCGGTGCTCGTGCTCATCTGTTGCATTGAGAAAGTGTCCAGGTCTGAAAATTCTTGCGGTCACGGCGCCTCAGAGCGCGCGAACGATCCATTGGCCACCGGCTGCCACCAACTCGCGGTCGCAGTCGAATTCCTGACCTTCGTGTTCGTGGCCGGGCAACACGCAAACCACCGTCTCGCCCTGCTCGCGCAGGTGCCGCACCGCTGATTGCAGGCCGGCGTCGTCGCCCCATGGCGAGAGAACAGCCGAGTGAAACGACTTGCTCGGCGCAAGCGCCGCGAGCGTCTTAAGGTCGAGGCTGAATCCGACTGCTGGCCGGTTGCGCCCGAACACTGCTCCGACTTCGTCGTAGCGGCCGCCACGTGCGACCGCGTCGGACGAACCCGCGACGTAAGCCGCGAAACGGGCACCGCTGTAGTAGCCGTTGCCGACGATGTCGGCAAGATCGAAGCCGACTTGCACTTCCGGGTGAGCGTGGCGCACGTGGTCAGCCAAGCGTTGCAGGTCGTCGAGGGCGGCGCCGACCAGCGGCACCGCCGGCAGTTCGCTGCGTGCCGCGGCGAGCACTTCGTCGCCACCGTAGAGCGACACCAACCGTCGCAGCGTTCGCTTGACGTCGGCAGGGAAATTTTCCGTGAGCGCGTCCAGCGCCACCGTGTCTTTCGCCGCCAGCGCCGCGCAGACGTCGCGAAATGCAGCGGCCGTCAACGACACCCCAGCGAGCAGGCCACGCGCGATGCGTGCATCGCCCAGGTCGAGCATCAGGCCGCCGAGGCCGACGCGGCACAGGCAGTCGAGTGCGAGGTCTTGCACTTCGAGGTCGGCCTCAAGGCCAGCGTGACCGTAGATCTCGGCACCGAACTGCAGCGGCTCGCGCGTCGAGTTCATGCCGGCAGGCAGGGCGTGCAACACTGGCCCGCAGTAGCAGAGTCGAGTCACGCCTTCGCGATTGAGCAGGTGGGCGTCGATGCGCGCGACCTGCGGCGTGGTGTCGGCGCGCACACCGAGAGTGCGGCCGCTAAGCTGGTCGACGAGCTTGAAGGTGTTCAGGTCGAGTTCGCGGCCCGTGCCCGACAACAACGATTCAAGGTGTTCGAGCAGTGGCGGCATCACCAGCTCGCAACCGTAGCTGCGCGCCACGTCGAGCAAACCACGCCGCAGTTCTTCGATGTGCCGCGCCTGCGCGGGCAGCACGTCTGCGACGTGCTCGGGCAGCAGCCAAGCGGATGACATGGGGGAAACGCCCGGGATTAAAACCGGCATTGTACCGGCGGGGTGTACGCAACCGAGGGCGCCGCCTGCCGACGATTTACGTGACGAAAAAGTACAGCATCGTCAGACCGCCCAGCATGCTCGCCAGCCCGATGAATCGAATCTGCCCGTCGCTCATTTTCGTGGCTCGTTCGAAAACACCACGCCATATCGGCGGACTTACGAACGGCAGCAGCCCCTCGACTACCAGCATCAATGCAAACGCTCCGAGCAGCAGCTCGGCGAAACCCGGCGCCGCCAAGCGCCTACTTCTTCGCAGGTGCGGCGACGGTTACCCCAGCCGCGCTGGAAGACCCGCGCATCGCCTTGAAGAACTCGTTGCCCGGGTCGAGCACCATCAGGTCAGACTTGCTGCGAAAGCTCGACCGGTAGGCCTCGAGGCTGCGGTAGAACTGCGCGAACTGCGCGTCGCGGCCGAACGAATCGGCAAAAATCGCCGAGGCCTTGGCATCACCCTCGCCCTTGACTTTTTGAGCGTCGCGGTAGGCCTCGGCGACGATCACATCGCGCTGGCGGTCGGCGTCGGCACGCACCTTCTCACCCTCGGCCCCGCCGGTAGCACGCAACTGATTGGCCACCTGCTTGCGCTCGGAGGCCATACGGCTGTAGATCGACTCGGTAATGTTTGCCACGAAGTCGACACGCTTGATGCGCACGTCTAGGATCTCGATTCCGAATGACTTCGCCTCGTCGGCCAGACGCGAACGCACGTCCTGCATGACCTTGTCACGTCCGCTGGAAAGCACTTCGCCGACGGTGCGCTTGGTCACTTCTTCGTTGAATGCCGCATGGACTATAGGGCTCAGCCGGGTTTCAAGATTGCGCTGGTCGACGCCGTTGTTGCGAATGAATTGGCGCGGGTCTGTGACCCGCCACTTCACCAGCCAGTCGATCACGAGGCTCTTCTTCTCAGCAGTGAAGATTGGGCGTGTCTCGGGGCTATCCATGGTTTGGATGCGGCGGTCGAGGAACACCACGTTTTGAAACGGCGGCGGCAGCTTCCACTTCAGACCAGGCTCCTGGATCACTTCCTTGATTTCACCCAGCGCGTAGACCACGGCCACTTGGCGCTGGTCAACCACAAAAAGCGTCGAAGCGAACAGCATCAACAGCAACAACGCACCGGCGACGATTACAACCAATCGGTTCATGTTCTTGTTCTCCTGTCGGATCAGCGGCCGTCGCGGTCGCGGCCGCGTTGCCCATCGCGCGAGCGGACGTCTACCGCGCCAAGTGTCGGTGCGGTCTCTGGGGTGGCCGGGGCGGCGGGCGCCGCACCCGGCGCCGTGGCCACGCCGGCTTGCTGCATTAGCTTGTCGAGCGGCAGGTAAAGCAGGTTGGAGTTGCGCTGGCTGTCGACCAACACCTTAGTGACGTTCGAATACACCTGCTGCATGGTGTCGATGTACATGCGGTCGCGTGTCACCGTGGGCGCTTTCTGGTACTCGGTGAGCACGCTGATGAAGCGCTGACCATCACCCTCTGCCTGGGAAACTACGCGCGCCTTGTAGCCTTCGGCCTCTTCTCGCAAGCGCGCCGCCGTGCCTTGGGCCTTCGGAATCACGTCGCTCGCGTAAGCCAACCCTTCTTTCTTTAAGCGGTCGCCATCTTGCCCCGCCTTGAGCGTGTCCTCGAACGCCGCCTGCACCTGCTCTGGCGGCTGCACACTCTGCACGTTGATGTTGACAATAACGATACCAGCCTTGAGTCGGTCGAGCTGCCCCTGCACTGACTTCGCCAACTCGGATGCAATCGCATCGCGCTGTTCGTAAAGCACTGAGTCGATTTTGCTCTTGCCGACGATCTCGCGCACGGCCGACTCCGCTGCCAGCGTGACCGCTTCTTCAGCGTCGCGGTTTTCGAACAGGAAGGCCCGTGCGTCTTTCAGCCGGTATTGAACCGTGAACCGGATGTCGACGATGTTCTCGTCTTGCGTGAGCATTGAAGAGTCGCGCAGACCGGTGGCCGCGATCACCGCGTTGCGTCCCACTTCCTTCGAACGCAGCTGCGTCACGTTGACCGTCTCGTGCGCTTGAAACGGGTACGGCATCCGCCACTGGAAACCGGCGTCCGCCGTGTGGCTGTACTTACCGAACGAGGTGATTACGGCTTGCTGCCCTTCCTGCACGATGAAGAAGCCGCTGCCGAGCCAAATGAGCGCAACCACGCCGGCGATAAGGCTGGCACCGATACCTGCGCTTTTCATGTCGGGTTGGAAATTCGAGCCGCCACCGTTGTTGTCACCCGAGCCATTGCCCTTCGGCGCACCGCCCTTGCCTCCGAAGAGGCCACTGAGCTTGCGGTTGAAGTCGCGCCACAGTTCGTCTAGATCGGGCGGCCCTTCGTTCTTACCGCTGCTGAGCATCAGGCCGGAGGCCAGTGCGAGTGCTGCTCGTGCCAACGCTCGCAAGCGCGACAGGCCCTGCTCGGGTTCAATGGTGGTATGGCTCATGGTCGTGCGTGTGAAAGGTGAGGGTCGGTTGGCGGGGTCGCCGTCTGCTCGTTGTTTGCCAAATCGTCGACGGCGAATTCTCTCGTCGACACAGGAATATTTTGGCTCGGTTCTGGTGGGCTCAAGCCGTGAGCCGGCGCGGCCGCGAAGGCCTCGGCCACGATGGCGCGCAGTTCCGGCAGGCCCTCGCCACTCTGAGCGCTGACGAAGACACGTTGCACCCGTACCCCCCCAGCCACTTCGATGGTGTCGCGCAGCGCGCGCGGCCGCTGCGTCACTTCGAGTCGATCGAGCTTGTTGAACACCAAAACCTGCGGGATATCACTTGCACCGATTTCGGCCAACACACGGTGCACTTCCCTCATCTGATCAGCCAAGACCGGGCTGGCGGAGTCAACCACATGAAGCAGCAGGTCTGCATCGTTCGCTTCTTGCAGCGTCGCTTCGAAAGCCTCAATCAGCTTGTGAGGAAGGTCACGGATGAATCCGACGGTGTCGCTGAGCGACAACGACCGTGCCGACGCCCCGATCTCGGCCAGATAAAGCTGTCGCGTGGTGGTGTCGAGCGTGGCGAAAAGCTGGTCCGCGGCGTAGGCACGGGCGTTCACGAGGAGGTTAAAAAGTGTGGACTTGCCAGCGTTGGTGTAGCCCACCAGCGAAACGCGGAACGTCTGATTGCGCTCGCGCGAGCGCCGCTGCGTGTTGCGCTGCTTCTTCACGCGGTCGAGCTGCTTTTTCACACCCTTGATGCGCTCGCCGATCATGCGGCGGTCCAGTTCGATCTGTGCTTCACCCGGGCCGCCGCGCATGCCAATGCCGCCGCTCTGTCGTTCCAGGTGGCTCCAGCGCCGCACCAACCGGGTCGACAAGTACTGAAGCCGGGCGAGTTCTACCTGCAGCTTGCCCTCGTGGCTTTGCGCGCGCTCGCCAAAGATCTCGAGGATCAACATCGTGCGATCAGCAACGGCCACGCCGAGGTGCAGTTCAAGGTTGCGTTGCTGTGCAGGCGACAGCGCCTGATCGAACAACACGGCTTCGGCCTGGTGGACCTGCACGAGAGCCTTAATCTCATCGGCCTTGCCCGAACCGACGAAGAGCGCAGCATCAGGCGCCTTGCGGCGGGCAATTACGCGCGCTACGGCGACGTCACCCGCCGACTCTGCCAGCAGGGCCAGCTCGTCGAGCGAGGCGTCAAAGGCATTGCCACGTCCGAAATCGACACCCACGAGGATCGCGCGGGGGGGGCCACCCGATCCGGAAAAATCGGATGCATCCGCGGAACTCAAGGGGGGGTGGGTTTGGGCTGACGTCGAAGACTTCAAGCGTTGTCAGCAGGTTCGACGGTGCTGAAGTTGACCGTTCGTCCGGGAACGACCGTGGAGATAGCGTGCTTGTAGACCATCTGCGTCACAGTATTACGAAGCAGCACCACATACTGGTCGAAAGACTCAATGTGGCCTTGCAGCTTGATGCCGTTGACGAGGTAGATGGAAACCGGAACGTGCTCTTTGCGTAACAGATTCAGGAAGGGATCTTGTAGAAGTTGCCCTTTATTGCTCACGATATTCTCCGTGATAAAAGTTTGAAGAGCTTCACGTTAACACAGCACCCTCGAGCCACCGCGCAAAAACAGAGCAACCCCCGTGTGGAACGCGGCCTTTACTCTTTGGTGTCGAAAGGATTGCGCGACGAGCGCAACTCGATCCGCATCGGCGTGCCCGTGAGCTTGAAATGCTCGCGGAAACGCCCTTCCAGAAAACGCTTGTAAGTGTCGGTGATGTGATCGAGCGAGTTGCCGTGGATTACGATCAGCGGTGGGTTCATGCCACCCTGGTGCGCATAACGAAGCTTGGGCCGAAAGGCGCCGGCTCGTTTTGGCGCTTGGTGCTCTACCGCCTCTTGCAGCAAACGCGTGAGAACCGGCGTAGACATCTTGCGCGTGGCCGAAGAGTGTGCGTCGGCAATCGCTTTCCACACCGGCCCGAGCCCCTGCCGCTTGATCGCCGAAATGTGCAAAATCGGCGCGAACTTTAGGAAGGCTAAGCGCTGCTCGATAGAGCGTTGCAGCGTCTCCTTCTGGTAGCCATCTATTGCGTCCCACTTGTTGACCGCCACCGCCACGGCGCGGCCTGATTCGAGGATGTACCCAGCGATGTGCGCATCCTGGTCGGTCACGCCCTGCGTCGCATCGAGCAGCAGTAGCACTACGTTGGCGTCGGAAATGGCCTGCAGAGTCTTCACGACGGAGAATTTTTCGACCGCTTCAAAAACTTTGCCGCGCCGGCGCAGACCCGCGGTATCGATCAGGTCAAACTTCTGCCCGTTACGCTCGAACGGCACGGTGATAGCGTCGCGAGTGGTGCCAGGTTGATCGAATGCCACCAGTCGCTCCTCGCCGAGCCAAGTGTTGATCAGCGTCGATTTGCCCACGTTCGGGCGCCCGGCCACAGCCAATCGAATTGGCGCACCTTCTTCGGGTGCTTCGCTGGCTTCGTCGTCGAACTCAAAGTCGGCCAGGGCGGCATCTGTGAGGCTGCGAATGCCCTGCCCGTGCGCCGCCGACACGGGGTGCGGCTCACCCAGGCCCAGTTCGAAGAACTCGGCCAGCAAGGGCGATTCGGCCATGCCCTCGGCTTTATTGACGGCGAGCACAATTTTCTTGCCCGCGATGCGCAAGTAGCGCGCGATGTCGTGGTCTTGCCCTGAGACGCCAGCGCGCACATCGACGACGAAAATCACCGCATCGGCCTCAGCCACGGCCTGGCGCGTCTGCTTGGCCATTTCCTTGACGATTCCGGTCGTACTGTCCGGCTCGAAGCCGCCGGTGTCTACAACGATGAACTCGCGCTCTCCACTGCGACCGTCACCGTAATGACGGTCGCGCGTCAGGCCGGAAAAGTCGGCAACGATCGCATCGCGGCTCTTCGTGATGCGGTTGAACAGGGTCGACTTGCCCACGTTTGGGCGGCCGACCACGGCGATGACGGGTTTCATGGTTGGGGACGGACCGGGCGCCGAAGCTTTAGGATCTACTCTGGACGGAAGGCGAACAGCCCGCCCTTGCGCGTGACTACGAGCATGGTCGTGGCCGCAATCACCGGCGCTGCAATGATGGCGCTGCCGTCGGTTGGCAAACGCAACTGCGCTTCGCCGGTTTCGCGAGAGAGCCAGTGCACAGTGCCGTCTTCATCGCCGAACACCACGGTCTTGCCAACGCTCAGTGGCGTGCCAAGGCCACGGTACTGCAGCTTGTCGGAAGACCAAGCCACTTCGCCAGTCGCGGTTTTCCAAGCGGTGATGCGATCAGAAGCGTCGGCACCGAACACGAACTGCGGGTCAGCACTCACGCCGTCGGTGCCGCCGATATTCTTGCTCCAAGCCAGCGTGCCTTTGTCGGCATCGACACAACCCACCGCGGCCTGGAAGGATCGCGCGCACAGCGTGTTGCCTGCGCGCGCCACGGGCCCGACCAGATCAGCCAGGCGTTCGATTTCGTTAGCACCGCGCGGCGAGCCAACCGGCACTTCCCAGCGCAGAGTGCCGAGCAGCGGGTCGACGCCGGCCATGCGCGGGCCCTGCCCCACGACCAGCGTGTCTTTGAAGGCGGCGAGCACGCCGGTCTGCGTGAGCGTCAGCGGGTCGCCGGCGCGTTGCAAAGCCCATAGCTTGCGGCCATCGATCACGTCGAACGCCTGGACACCTCGGTCGGCGCCGAGCACAAATACCCGCTCGCCGGCCACCAGCGGCGCGGTGTTGACGCGCACGCCCAGGCTTTTTCGCCACTTGACGAGGCCCTGTTCGAACACCACCAAGTCGCCTTCGCGCGTGACCACAGCCGCGAAACGCGCGTCGCTGCCGACGCCCGCGCTGAGCCTGGCGTCAGCGCTGCCACGCCACAGCTCTCGACCGCTTTGTGCGTCGAGCGCGAGCACACTGCCGTCACCGTCGGCGATGATGAAGCTGTCGCGCAGTGCCACCACATTGAGCGGAAACTTGATGTTGTTGACGCTCCGCGTCCAGACCTCGCGGCCGGCGATTTTCGGCGTCAGCGGCTCCAGCGGTTTGGGCTTGGGCTTGCTACTCGCACACGCTGCCAGCAGCAAGACCGCGCTGACCAGCGACAGCGTAGCGCGGACAACGGTGCGCACCCGCCTATTCATTTCTTCGCCTCGATCGGTGCAGCGCCCAGAACGCCAAGTTTCGCTTCGATCAAGCGCCTGTAGCCGACCTTCTCGTCCATCGTGGCCCAGGCCTTTGCGTAAGCGGCCTTGGCGTCGTCTGTCTTGCCCTGAGCCAAAAGCACGTCGCCGCGCCGGTCGGCCACAAGTGCCTCAAATTCCTTGGCCTCAGCGCCGTCGAGCTGCTTGATTGCGTCGTCGTACTTTTTTTGGTCGAGAAGCAGGCCGGCGGACCGCAGCCGTGCAACGGTCTGGTATTCGACTTCGACCGCGTTGGCGCTGACCCAGCCAAGCGTTGCCAGCGCGGGGTCGAGCTGGCCCTTATCGAACTGTGCCTTCGCAGCCAACAAACCGCCTTGCTGCGTGAACGCGGTGCGCGGGAAACGCTCCTTCAGGTCAGCAAAAATACGCGCGGCGGTATCGACGTCACCGCTCTGCGCTGCCTTGTCGAGTTCGTCGAACATCGCGCTCGCCTTGACGGCCTGGTCACGCTGCCACCAGTTCCATCCGTTCCAGGAGGCAAAGCCCGCGAGCACGAGCATCAGAGCCCAGGTGATGAGGTTGCCGTATTGCTTCCAGAAGGATTTCAGCTGATCGAGCTGCTCCTGCTCTTCGAGGTCGAGGTGGGTGGCCATGAAGGAATGCTGTCTCAGGGGTTTCGAAAGGAGGCGCGATTATGCGGTGCGCAACTCAGCGGCCCATCGGGCGATGTCGGCCAGCGGCATGCAGCGTTGTGCCACACCAGCGTCGCGCAATGCCTTCAAAGTAACTTCACCACGCGCAAGTTCGTCGTCTCCAAAGACCACTGCATAGTGGGCGCCGCTTGCGTCAGCGCGCTTGAACTGCGTTTTCATGCTGCCCCAGGTTTCGCTGCCCGCAGCGTGCATCAGCACCGACAGACCCGCCGCGCGCAGCATTTCGCAGGCGGCCACTGCGGTAACGAGTGCCGCAGCCGCCGGCACGACTGCGTAAACATCGGGCACCAGCGCCGGAGGCTCGATACCGACTTCTTCCAGCAGAAGAAGCATGCGTTCGATGCCCATGCCCCAGCCCACCGCGGGTGTGGGCTTGCCGCCGAGCTGCTCGAACAAGCCGTCGTAGCGGCCACCACCGCAGACCGTGCCCTGTGACCCGAGCTTGTCGGTAATCCACTCGAACACTGTGAGGTTGTAGTAATCCATGCCGCGCACAAGGCGCGGGTTTACGCGGTACGCAAGCCCAACCGCGTCGAGCGCAGCCCGCACGGCGTTCAGGTGCGCCAGCGATTCGGCGCCGAGGAAGTCCATCAGCTTCGGCGCGGCTTCCACGATCTGCTGCATAGAAGGGTTCTTGCTGTCGAGAATGCGCAGCGGGTTGCTGTGCAGGCGGCGGGTCGCGTCTTCGTCGAGCAACTCGGCGTGGCTCTCGAAGTGCGTGATCAACGCAGCGCGGTGAGCGTTTCGCTCGGCTGGCTGGCCCAGGCTGTTGATTTCGAGCCGCACGTGGCCATCGCCAATTCCGAGGTCGCGCAACAGCGCACGGCACATCAGGATCTGCTCGGCATCGACATCCGGCCCGGCAAAGCCGAGCGCTTCGACGTCAACCTGGTGGAACTGGCGGTAGCGCCCTTTTTGCGGCCGCTCGTGGCGAAATAGCACCACGTTCGACCACACCCTCAGCGGGCCGTTGTACAGCGTGTTGTGCTCGACCATCGCGCGCACGATGCCGGCGGTGGCCTCAGGGCGTAGCGTGAGCTTGTCGCCGTTCATCGCATCTTCGAAGGAATACATCTCCTTCTCGACAATGTCGGTCACTTCGCCCAGGCCACGCACGAACAGCGCCGTAGGCTCAACAATTGGTGTGCGCACGTTGCTATACCCATAACGCGCCATCAGCGCTCGCACTTTCGATTCGAACCACTCCCAGCGCGCCGAGTCGGGCGGCAAGATGTCGTTCATGCCTTTCACCGCCTGCAGCGGATCGAGTCGTTTGATCTTGGGTCTTTCAGTCATCGATTGTCGGATTGAGTATGAGCTTTGCCGCCCAAAGCGGCGCCAGCACCGGGAAATTCCACAGGTGACTCACGCCGATGCGGTCGAATGCTCTGCGGTCGCGGCGCCGAAGCGCTTTTCGATGTAACCCTCGACCAGCGCGTGAAACTCGGCGGCGATGTTGTCGCCCCGCAGCGTTAGCGCCTTTTCGCCGTCGATGAAGACCGGCGCAGCCGGCGCTTCGCCGTTGCCCGGCAGGCTGATACCAATATCGGCGTGCTTGCTTTCGCCCGGCCCGTTGACGATGCAGCCCATCACCGCAACCTTCATCTTCTCGACGCCGGGGTAGCGCGTTTTCCAGACCGGCATCTGCGCGCGCAGGAAGTCGTCGATCTGCTTCGCCAGTTCCTGGAACGTGGTGCTGGTCGTGCGGCCGCAACCGGGGCACGCTGTTACGCTGGGGTTGAAGGCGCGCAAGCCGAGTGACTGCAGAATCTCGAGCGCGACCACCACTTCCTGCGTGCGCGCTTCACCGGGCTGGGGCGTGAGCGAAACGCGGATCGTGTCGCCAAGGCCTTCTTGCAGCAACACAGCAAGGGCCGCCGTCGAAGCGACCGTGCCCTTTGTACCCATGCCGGCTTCTGTGAGGCCCAGGTGCAGCGCGTAGCCGCAACGTTTGCCAAGGGCGCGGTAGACGCTGATCAGGTCTTGCACGCCCGACATCTTGCAAGACAAGATGATTCGGTCGGCGCCAAGGCCGATAGCTTCAGCACGCCGCGCGGACGTGATCGCCGACTTGATGATCGCGCGGTACATGATCTGCTGCGGCTCGAATGGTTCGACCAGCTTCGCGTTCGCGTCCATCATCTCGGTCAGAAGTTCCTGATCGAGGCTGCCCCAGTTGACTCCGATGCGCACCACCTTGTCATACTTCGCCGCGGCTTCGACCATTTGCGCGAACTGGCGGTCGTGCTTGTCACCCTTGCCCACGTTGCCCGGATTGATGCGGTACTTCGAGAGCGCCTCGGCACACGCCGGGTGATCGGTCAGCAATCTGTGGCCGTTGTAATGGAAGTCGCCGATCAGCGGCACGTCGATGCCCATGCGATCAAGTTGCTCGCGAATGTAGGGCACGGCAGCCGCTGCTTCCGGCGTGTTAACCGTGATGCGCACCATCTCGGAGCCTGAGATCGCGAGTTCTTTGACTTGGATCGCGGTGCCGATCACGTCGACCGTGTCGGTGTTGGTCATGGACTGCACCCGCACCGGTGCGCCGCCTCCCACAAGAACTTCACGCGTGCCCCAGCGCACCGAAACTACATGCGAATGGCGCTGCGCCGGCCTCGCCGGCTCGATGAAGTCGTCAAGTAGCTCGCTGCTTTGGTCGCGAATGTCGATCATGCCTGACAGGCCCTAGTTGAGTTCGAACCTGGCGACGTTGCCCCGGGTGAACGGTCCGAGCTCCAGCGGTTGGCCGCGAAATACGACCTTGGAAGCGGCGGCGTTGCCAATTCTGACCGTGAGCGGCATCACCCCATCAAGGCCCACGTCCTCGCCGGCTTCCACCATACGAGATATCAATGAATTGCCACGCGAATCGGTCACGTCGACCCACGAGCGATGGAGGGCGCGCACTTGTAGCACGCCCGCCGCTGCCCCTTGGGAAGCACTGGCAGGCACGTCAGCGGCGCTGCTAGAAGCGGATGGCTCGCGGGCGGGCGGCGCCACAGTTTGGCCCGCATTCGAAGCGCCGACCATCGGTGGCAGCGCAGCCACCTCAGAGGCCGCTTCGCTCGCGACGGCAGGCACCGCGACGGCACCAGTCTCGGCCGAGAGCCGTTCTCGGGCAACCGGAACCCACGCCGCCGGCATGAGATAGACCATGATCGCCGCAAGCACCAATAACGCGGCCACCCACAACAGCGGGCTCGACAGGCTTACCGACTCTCCCGGAAGCGGGCGCCCCGGCCGCTCGCGGAACGGCGTATTCAGGCCTTCAGCGATTTCTTCGAGCCGGTGTCCGCGCGGCGGGGGCATCAGCGCGAGCACCGGGGCGGCGTCTATCTTCAATGACCGACAAACCGTCTGCGCGAGCGCGCGAGTGAAGGTGGCATCGGGCAGTTGATCAAACTGGTCGGATTCGAGCAGTTCAAGCTTTCGCGGCGAAACCTTTATCGCCGCCGCGAGCGCGGCAATGTGCAAGCCCTGTGCTTGTCGTGCTTTGCGCAAAATTCCACCGGCGCTGGCGGCCGACACAGCACCCGAGACCGGTGCGCTCGCGTCACTCATCAAAGGCGCCCTGCGCTAGTAGGCCTGTCTCACGAGAGTCGGGGTAACGGCTGCGCAGCTGCTGGGCAAAGTCTTGCGCGGCGAGCGCATTACCCGCTCGGTGTTCGATGCGAGCAGCGAGCCAGAGCGTCTGAGCATTGGACACTTCGGAAATGCCATTAACGCGGCGCACATAAAACCGCGCACGTTCGTAGTCACCACGCCGGTACAACACCTCTGAGAGATTGACTGCGGTCGACGGGTTACCCGGGTCTAGCTGGTACGACCTCAGCAGCGTGGCCTCGGCCTGCGGCCATTGACCACCCTGCGCCTGGCAAACGCCCTGGGTCAGCAAAGCGCGCGACAGATCGCTGTTCTTTGGCTCTGCGACCGCTTGCTCGAACAGCGCATTCGCTTCGGCGTAACGTTTCTTCTGGCAAAGGTAATAACCGAAGTTCTGCATCACGTCGGTGTCACGCGAGTTCAGCTGCAGCGCACGCCTGAAACTCTCTTCGGCCAGCTGCTCGTCGCCCAGGCTGGCGTAAATCAGGCCGCGCAGGTTGTAGGCATCGCTCTGGTTCGGGTTGGCAATGATCGCGAGCTTGACTTGGTCGAGCGCAGTCGTCATCTGACCACGGCCGAAGTACGCGGTGGCGAGCTCCATGCGCACTTTGGAGCGTTTGCTTCCGTCGGATTCGTCGGATGCGGTCACGCGGTCTTTCGAATCAGCACCTGGTTCCGGAAGCCGCGTGTGCGTGCTCATGCAGCCCGACAGCATCGTCCCCAGGGACAGCGCAACGAACTTCACAAGCACCGAGGTGCGCATCGCATCAAAGCGTAAGGCGATCATGTCAATGAGTCTCCTGCGCGCCGGCGCGGCCGGCTTGAATCGTCTGTGCAGCCGCCGAGCCGGTGCGGTGCACCTGCACCGGCGCACGCGTCATACGGGCGCGGACCTTGGTGCGATCTTGCACTTCGCCGGCCAGCTGGCCGCAGGCAGCGTCGATATCATCACCGCGGGTCTTGCGCACGGTCACTACCAGCCCGCCGTCTTGCAGCACGCGGGCAAAAGACGCAATTCGCTCATTCGGCGAGCGCTTCAGGCCGGATTCCGGGAACGGGTTGAACGGGATCAAGTTGAACTTGCACGCCACGCGCCGCGGATCGTTTTGCGAAGCGCCGGCACCGACCAAACGCAACAACTCGCAGGCCTGAGCGTCGCTGTCATTCACACCGTCTAGCATGCAGTATTCGAAGGTGATGAAGTCACGTGGCGCAGCCTCGAGGTAGCGCCGGCAGGCCACCAGCAACTCTTCGATCGGGTACTTGCGGTTGAGGGGCACGAGGTCGTCGCGCAGCGCGTCAATCGGCGCGTGCAGCGAGACCGCCAGCGCCACAGGGCAATCGGCGCGCAGCCGGTCGATCATCGGCACCACGCCCGAGGTGGATACAGTGACGCGCCGTCGCGACAGGCCGTAGCCGTGGTCGTCGAGCATCACGCGTAGCGCCGGTACCAACGCGTTGTAATTCTGCAGTGGCTCACCCATGCCCATCATGACCACGTTAGTGATAGCTCGTGTGCCGGCGGGCAAGTTCAGGCGCCGGCGCAAGTGGTGTTCGGCGAACCAGAGCTGGGCGACGATTTCAGCGGTGCTGAGATTGCGGCTGAAACCTTGGTGGCCAGTGGAACAGAAGCGGCAACCGACCGCGCAGCCAGCCTGCGACGAAATGCACAGCGTGCCGCGATCATCTTCGGGAATGAACACGGTCTCGACCGCGTTGCCGGCACCCACGTCAAACAACCACTTAATAGTGCCGTCGCTGGAGGCATGCTCGCTCAGCACAGGCATGGTGCTTACGCGGGCATGGCCGGAGAGCTTGTCGCGCAGCGAGCGCGCCAGATCGGTCATTTGTGAAAATTCGGTCGCGCCAGACCTGTGGATCCAACGAAACAATTGGGTAGCTCGAAAACGCTTTTCGCCGATCGCTTCACAGTACACCGCCATGCCGTCCAGATCAAATTCGAGCAGGTTGACCACTCCGCCACCTGCCGCACCCAACCCCGACGCCGGGCTCGCGCCCGCGCGGGGTTGCGTCGATTTGGTGTTCATGCGTTCTGCGAAGCGTCTGAACAGACTGACAACGGTCAGCGGCTGTAAACGTTCATACCGGGGAAAAAGAACGCGATCTCGACAGCTGCCGTTTCGGCAGCGTCAGAGCCGTGCACAGCGTTGGCGTCGATGCTGTCAGCAAAGTCGGCCCGGATCGTTCCCTTCTCGGCCTTCTTCGGATCGGTGGCGCCCATCAGGTCGCGATGCTTCAGGATCGCGTTATCACCTTCTAGCGCCTGGATCATCACCGGACCGGAGATCATGAAGCTGACGAGGTCGTTAAAAAACGGTCGCGCCTTGTGCACGGCGTAAAAAGCCTCGGCTTCGCCGCGCGACAAGTAGACCATGCGGGCAGCCACCACCTTCAGGCCGGCGCTTTCAAAGCGGGCATATATCTGACCGATCACGTTCTTCGCCACAGCATCGGGTTTGATGATCGACAGAGTTCGTTCTAGCGCCATGTTTTTCTCCTGAATCTAGGTTTTGCAAAACCTTCGATTGTAACGTGCAGGACTTTCGCGGCCACGGCCGCCTAGCCCCGAGCACGGTCAACGGCCGCGCCGACCGCCTCCGCTGCCGCCACCACCACCAAAGCCACCTGCGTTGCCACCGCCACCCCCATAGCCGCCGCCTCGGTTGCCACCACGACCGCCACCACCACCACCACCACCACCACCACCACCACCACCACCGCCGCCACCGCCACCGCCGCCACCGCCGCCGCGGTTACCCTTACGGTGGAACGCATCGGCTCCTATGAAGCCCAAGGAGGTTTGCAAGGGATCGGGCTGTTTCGGGCCGTTCTGGCCCTTCTTGTTGCTGGGGGCCGGCGCACTGCCGCCGGCGCCGAAGCCGCCGCCGCCACGTCCAAAGCCGCGGCCTCCGACGGGGCTGCGAGGATTCGGAGCGAAGCGCTTATCGAAGGTCTGTTCGAGTGGGTTCGGGATCGACGCGGGGTCGATGTCGAAGTCAGCATCGTCGTCACGGTCGAAGTCGCTCGGGCGATCGCCTCCGATCTTTTGCAAGGGCGGTGCGGGTGGGCGATCATCTGCGTTCCGGCCGCGCGGTACGTTGCGCTGGACACCCTCACGTGCGTTGTCACGCGGGTTGTCGCGGCGGTTGTTGTTCTGGCGCCCTCCCTGGCGTTCATTGCGTTGGCCAGACGGTCCACCAAGCACTGGCTCGTCGCCCTCGCGCTGGTTCGGCGCGGCAGCGCCGTTGGCAAGCCGTCGGACTGAGCGCACGTCGCCATCTTCCAAATCGACCCAGACACCACGCTTCAGGCCGAACGGCAACACCACGGTGCCGTAGCGGATGCGGATCAGTCGGCTCACGGTCAGGCTGACCGTGTCGAAGAGCTTGCGCACTTCACGGTTGCGGCCTTCGGTGATGACCACGCGGTACCAGTGGTTCGCGCCATCGCCGCCGCCTTCTTCAATCGACCGGAAGCTGGCCTTCTGGCCTTCGACGTCCACGCCCTCGAGCAAGCGTGCTGTGTCATTCGGCGTCAGCGTGCCCAACACTCGGACCGCATATTCACGCTCCACGCCGAAACGCGGATGCATCAACTGATTGGCGAGTTCACCGGAATTGGTGAACAGCAGAAGGCCTTCAGTGTTGATGTCGAGGCGGCCGACCGACTGCCATTTGCCTTGCTGCAGGCGCGGCAAGCGGCGGAACACGGTCGGGCGGTTCTGCGGATCGTCGTTGGTGACGATCTCCCCGACCGGCTTGTGGTAAGCAATGATTCGCGGCGGCAGCGGCATGATGCGCAAGCGCACCTGCTTGCCCTTCACCTTTACACGGTCGCCGAACGACACGCGCTGCCCTACGTGCGCGACTTCATCGTTAACCGTGACCTCGCCGGCTTCGATCAGTGCCTCCATGTCGCGCCGCGAACCGATGCCCGACTGCGCCAGCACTTTGTGCAACTTCGGCGCTTCAGGTTCGGGCAGAAGGATCCGCTTCGGCGCGCCAGCCTCGTCCACCTCTTCGAGGAGCCCTTCAGCAGGCGCTTCGCCGGCCACATCAAACTCGCCCGATAGCACTTGCGCGAACAGCTCGCCCGCCTGCACGGGTTCAGCGCCGCGACCGGTCGCAGCGGGATCTTGCGGCTCACGCGGCTCACTGCGGTTGCGCTCGCGGCGGCCGGGGCGGCGTCCCCGCGGGCTGTCGTCTAGCGCTGCCAATGAGGAGTTACCGTCTGTTTGCGGCGCTGTCTCGCTCGGCGCCACATCCGGCTCGGCGCCACGGGCTTCGAGGGGTGCGGCCATCGGTGCATCAAGATCCCTGTTGGCGGCAGCACGAACCGCCGGCGCGGATGCATGCTCAGGGGCTACGGCCACGTGCTCGCTGTCCACAAACACTTCCGTAACCTTGGCGACCGGCTTGCGACGTTTCGGCTTGGCGGTTTCTTCTGCCACCTCAGCCGCAGCTTCGACGACCAGGGGTGCCGCCGCATCTTCGACCACCTTGACCGCGCGACGGCGTCGCACCGGCTTGGCTGCGGCCTCGCCCGCTTCTATAGGCGCCTCTGAATCGGGCACGGGCGAAGACTCTGGGTTGACATTCATTCTTGCAGTTCCTCGGGGGCGGCTTCCGCCGCGGGTTTGTCTGACGGAGATTGATATGGGACAGCCGGTTTTCCGGCCAGGCCTTCGGTACGGTGCGAAGCGCGCGGCAACGCTTGAAGCGCTTCGCCGGACACAGACGCCGAATCTGCTTCAGCACCGTCTTCGATCAGCGGTCGCAACGGGTCAAGCAAAGAGGGTTGGTCCTCCCGCGCGCGCTCCAGCGCCTGACCATCGGCACCACCGCTGGTCAGCAGCGGTAGTTGCTCAAGGCTAGCAAGACCAAGGTCGTCGAGAAACTGTTTTGTCGTGGCCAGCAAGGCCGGGCGGCCGGGAGATTCGCGGTAGCCGATGGCTTCGACCCAGCCACGGTCTTCAAGCTGCTTGACGATGTGGCTTGCGACGGTCACGCCGCGAATGTCTTCGATGTCGCCACGCGTCACCGGCTGACGGTAAGCGATTATCGCAAGCGTTTCCATCGCGGCGCGCGAATACTTGGGCGGCTTCTCGGGGTTGAGCCGGTCCAGGTACTCGCGCATCTCGGGGCGGCTCTGCAACCGCCAGCCCGTCGCCAAGGTAACAAGCTCCACACCACGTCCGTCCCACTCGCGCGTGAGTTCGTCGAGCAGAGAGCGCAGCGTGTCGGGGGCGAGCTCATCGGCGAAAAGCACACGCATGTCGCGCAAAGGCAGCGGCTGACTCGCGCAGATGAGCGCGGTCTCGAGGACGCGTTTTGCATCCAGGCTATTCATTGTCTTTGATCACATTTTTTGCCGCTCGGTGCGGCACAAATATTCAGCTGATATCTAGGGGCAGCAGGTCATCTTCAGCCGATGTACGGGACCGCTGTTTCGGCCCGAAAATGGCATTTTTCGGCTGGCGGCTGGGAGACGCTTCTCGCGGATTCCCCATGTTGAAGCACCCGCGAGTGCATTTCGCTTCTGACTGGACTACTTCGTTACCCGTGTGCAGCGGTAGGTGCGCACGGGGATTTCATTCCAGGAAGGATTTCAAATATTGTACCCAACCCGCCGGCGGCCGCCTTCAGTGTCAACCCAAAGTAGAAATTTCCCCTTTTCCGCAAAGTAGAGATATCCCCTGAAGGTGCTGTAGGTCAGGTCTGGTGTTGCGTTGCTGCGGGCCGTGTAGGGCGAAGCCCGGAGCGGCCCGGGCTTGGGGTCTTCGGGGTCGGACTTGGTGAAGATGCCGTGGCGGTCGCTGTGCAGCGCCAGCGGCGCGCCGTGGCGCTGCACCACTTCATGCAACACCGCAAAGTACGCCTCGGTCGTCTCCTGCGGTGAGAATTTCGCACCCAACACTTGCCCGGTGGCGTCGTCAATGAAGGCGATCAAACAGCACTTGTCGGCGCAGCCCTCGAACCAGTCGTGGTGGCTGCCGTCGATCTGCACCAACTCGCCCACGCCGGCGCGGCGCTCACGCGGGCTGTGCACGCGCTTGGCCCGGCGCAGCTTGGCCTTCCACAGTCCGGCCTCGATCATCCAGCCACGCAGCGTCTCGGTGCTGTAGCCAAAGCCGTGATCTCGCGCAAGGTACTCACGGGCCAGTTCGGGGCCAAAATCGGCGTAGCGCTCACGCACGAGGCCCACGAATTGCTCGCGCTGTGCGGGCTCAATGCGCCGGTTGCTCGGTACGCCGCGCTTGCGCGAGACCAGCCCTGAAGCCCCTTGATCGCGCACACCCCGGCACAGCCGCTTGACCTGTCACACCGACACCCCCAACACCTGCGCCGCCTGCGCCTGGATTAACTCGCCTGCGGCAGGGCAAGGTCCAAGGCGCTGACAGCAAGAGCAAGGCGGTGAGTGCCGAGCAGATGGAGATCAGCCGACTGCGGGCAGAACTGGCGCGCGACAAGATGGGGCGAGACCTCCTGGGAAAAGCGACGGCGTACTTCGCGAAAGCGCAGAGTTGAAGTACGCCTTCATCAACCGCCACCGGCGGGTGTGGCCGATCTCGGTGCAATGCCGGGTGCTCGAGGCCAGCGTGGCCGGGTATCACGAGCACTTTG
>JBBRPV010000005.1:0-83859 GCA_038227445.1 Burkholderiales bacterium
ATGGTCTCTGATCTTGGTCGAAAAGAGACTCTCCCACAGCGCTCGTTTGTTCAAGATCGCTGAGGGAGACCTTATATCGTCCCTCGCTCAGCTTGATCAAATCGCGGGCCAGGGACATCGGTATTCGTGCTCGTGCTCATCTGAGAGGCGTCGTTGCTCGGGGTCGAAGCGCACCAACCGCAGCGGAAACTGCACCGCCAACACCTCTGTGGCGTCGGCCGCCTTGGCGCGGCGCGGCGTGCCGCCAAGGAAGTCGCTGAACCACTGGGCGCAGAGGTCGCCCATGTCGTAGGCCGCGACGTCGTCGTTCCAGACCTTCGCGCGCACCGGCTTCTCGACCGTGTCGAGCGCGATGTGCAGGGCCAGCATGCCGGGTGCGCGCAGGATCATCTCAAAGGACTTGAGCGATGGCTGGATCAGCGCCATGCGAGGCAGCTGGCGCTGCGTGACGAACTGGCCGAGTTTGTCGACCACCATCCAGGCGCGGTCGAATTCCAGGCCAGTCTCGATCAGCAGGCTTTCGTTCAGGCTGATGCCTGCGCACGACTTCACCGGGTACACGTGCAACGATTGCACGCTGACTTGAAGCCCGCTGTCAGAAGTGCCGATGGCATTGCCCATGGTGTGTTCCTGAGGCCAGGCTCAGTCGAGAAAGGGGGCGAATTGTGCCTGCGAACAGCAAGCAGCAAAGAACACGCGCTCTTTACAATCGGCCTCGATGAACAGCTTCGACGTACAGGTTTTGGGCGCGGGCATCGTGGGGCAGAGCCTCGCGCTGGCGCTGGCGCGTTCCGGGCTCACGGTCGCGCTGCGTGGCGAACCGGCGCGAAGCGGCGCCACAAGCGATGTTCGCGCCTACGCCCTCAACGCCGCCTCGGCAGCTCTGTTGCGCAGTCTCAAGGTCTGGGAAAGTCTGCCGGCGCATGCCACCACGCCTGTACTCGACATGCGCGTGCGGGGCGACGTGCCGCCCGCGGTGCTCGAGTTCTCTGCCTGGCAGCAGCGCGTAGACGCGCTGGCGTGGATCACCGACGCCGCGGTACTGGAGCGCGAACTGGCGCAGGCAGTGCGCTTCGCGCCGCACATCAGCGTCGTTGACACGGAAGTTGAGGCGCCGCTCACGGCTATTTGCGAAGGCAAGACCTCAGCCACCCGCGCTGCGCTTGGCGTGCAAGCTGATCGCCAAAGCTACGGCCACGAGGCGATCGCCGCGCGGCTCACGTCTTCCCGAAAACACCAGGGGCTGGCGAGGCAGTGGTTCCGCTCGCCCGATGTGCTGGCCCTGCTGCCCTTCGATACCCCGGAGCCCGACCAATCTTACGCGCTGGTCTGGTCGCTGCCGCAAGCGCGCGCCCGTGAACTGCTGGCGCAGGACGACACCGCGTTCGAGCAAGAACTGATGCTGGCCACCGCGGGCGAGGCCGGCACGCTCAAGCTGGCTGGCGCGCGCGCCGCCTGGCCGTTGACGCTGGCAAATGCCGCCGCGTGGTCGGGACCCGGCTGGGTATTGCTGGGTGATGCAGCGCACGTCGTGCACCCGCTGGCAGGGCAAGGCTTGAACCTGGGCCTCGCCGACGTGGCCGCCTTGTGCCGCGTGATTTCCGAACGCGAGCCTTGGCGTGGGCTTGGAGACGAAAAACTGCTGCGCAGATATGCTAGCGAGCGGCTCGCGCCCACCTGGGTGATGGGCCAGGTCACCGACGGCTTGCTTCGCCTTTTTTCACACCCGCAACCGTTGGCCCGGGAACTTCGCAACCGCGGGCTGAATCTGGTTAACCAGCTCACTCCCCTAAAGCGTTGGCTCACCCAACGCGCGCTCGACTCCTGAAAGCCCTGCTCATGAACAAGCTGATTCGTTTTGCCCTCTCTGCCGCCATCGCCGCCCTGTTTACGCAAGCTGCCCTTGCACAGGAGGCGGTGATTCGCAAAAACATTGCCGAGCGCTTGCCAGACTTCCCGAAAATCGACGAAGTGACCAAGACGCCAATTCCTGGTGTCTACGAGTTGCGCGTCGGCACCGATCTGGTCTACAGCGATGAACGTGGTGAGCACCTCATCCAGGGTGCGCTGATCGACACGAAGACCGGTGTAAACCTGACCGAAGCACGCGTCGAAAAACTCACTGCGATTGACTTTGCCGCTCTGCCGCTCAAAGACGCCATCGTCTACAAGCAGGGCGCTGGCATGCGCAAGCTGGTGGTCTTTGCTGACCCAAACTGCGGCTATTGCAAGAAGTTCGAGCGCGAGTTGTTGCAGGTGAAAGACGTGACGGTCTACACGTTCCTCTACTCGATTCTCGGTGGCGATTCTCCCGAGAAGGCGCGCAACATCTGGTGCGCCAAAGACAACACCGCAGTCTGGCGCGATTGGATGGTCAACGGCGCCGTGCCGCCGCGCGGTGCCGCGCAGTGCGATGCGGGCGCTTTGCAGCGCAACCTGGCCATGGGCAAAAAGTACCGTGTGAACGGCACGCCTGCGCTGGTGTTTGAAGACGGCAAGCGCGTTCCCGGTGCTTTGCCACCGGCTCAGATCGAGGCACAGCTCACGGCGAGCCGCGCGAAGTCTTAAGAGCTTGGAACGACGCCCGGCACACCAGCACAGCAGCCTCAAGCGGGGCCACTCGCTGGTGCCAATGTTCGTCGTAGCCCGTAGCCCATAGCCAATCTGTGCCCTGCGCCTAGATTGACTCAGTTTGGGCCGCCCCTCGGGCTCGCCGCACGCCGCACGCCGTCTGAGGCCCGCGGGGCGAGCTTCAGGCGTACTTCAACTCGCCAGTCTTGCCGCGGAACACGCGGTACGAAAACACCGTGTAGCCGGCAATCGCCGGCACCGAAATGCACACCCCGAACAAGATCACTTTCAGGGCCGCAGCGCTGCTGGCCGCCTGCCAGATGGTGAGCTTGTCGATCACTACGAACGGGTAGATGCTGTAGGCCAGCCCTAGAAAGCCCAGCACGAACACGCCGATCAGCAATACGAACGGCAGCCAGCACAGCGGCCCTCGCACCGTTTGCGATTTCAGCAGCATGCGAACGGTCACCAAGGCGATGCCGGTGACGAGCGGAATCGCCGAAAGCGCGATGACCTCGGGCAAGGCGAACCAGCGCTCGCGCACCGTCGCGCTGATCCACGGCGTGGCCATCGAAATCAGCACCATGCCTGCCACCATTGGCCCCCACGCGGTGCTGGCCCAGGCGATTGCGCGCTCCTGCAACTCGCCTTCGGTCTTCATCACCAGCCAAGCAGCACCGAGCAGTACGTACGCCATTGGCAGCGCGATGGCGATGGCGCCGGCGAACAGCGGGTAATTCCAACCCTCGCCGAACCCGCTGACGTAGCGCCCGAGCATCCAACCTTGCGACACCGACGCGAGCAGTGACCCGGCGAAGAAAAGGCGGTCCCAGGTCTGCTTGTGCTTGTCCTTGGCCTTGACGCGAAAGTCGAAGGCCACGCCACGCAACGTCAGGCCGATCAACATCAGCGTGACCGGCAGGTAGAGCTCGCCCAGCACCACGCCGTGTGCTTTCGGGAAGGCGACCAGCAGGATGCCGATGCCGAGCACGAGCCAGGTTTCGTTGGCGTCCCAGAACGGACCGATTGACGCGACCATGACGTCTTTTTCGGCGTCGGTGGCGCGGGGCATCAGCATGCCAACGCCGAGGTCGTACCCGTCGCTGATCACGTAGACCAGCATCGAAATACCCATCAGCGCCATGAAAATCACCGGCAGCATGGCATCGAAGCTCATCACGCTCATGCTGCGCTCCCGCTCGACAAGATCGGCGACGTGCTGGCGCCGGCCGGCGTCACCGCTTGTTCGATCACATCCAGCCGCAACACCTCTTCCGGCTTTTCGGCCATGTACTTCAACACTGTCACGTAGGCGACGATCAACGCGAGGTAGAGCGTGATGTAGAGCGCCAGCGTCAGCCCGATCATGGCCGGGGGCACCGCAGACACCACATCGGCGGTTGCGATCAGTCCGTACACGATGAAGGGCTGGCGGCCGATCTCGGTCACGTACCAGCCGGCGACTGTGGCCACCCAGCCCGAGAAGGTCATGCCGGCAAGCAGCCACAGCAGTGCGCGTGGCAAGGCGGCGGGTTGCCACTTCGCGCGCCGGTACAAGCACCAGCCGGCCCAGCTCGTGGCCAGCATCAGCATGCCCACGCCGACCATGATGCGAAAGGCGAAGAACAGCGGCAGCGGCGGCGGGTGCTTGTCGCCGAAGGAATTCAGGCCCTTGATCTCTCCGTCGAGGCTGTGCGTGAGGATCAAGCTCGCGAGCTTCGGCACTTTGATCTCGAAGTGGTTGCTGCGCGCTTGCCTGTCGGGAATGGCGAACAGCAGCAGCGGCGCGCCACGTTCCGTTTCCCACACGCCCTCCATCGCGGCAATCTTCGCGGGTTGGTGCTTGAGCGTGTTCAGGCCGTGCGCGTCGCCCGCGATGATCTGCAGTGGAATGGCGATCGCCGCCACCGTGAGACCCACGCGAAGCACGCGTGCTGCCGAGCGCTCGGCCACGCCGTGCAGCACCTGCCAGGCACTCAGGCCGGCCATCAAAAAGGCGCAGGTCAGGGCAGATGCCAGAAGCATGTGGGTGAGGCGGTACGGGAACGAGGGGTTGAAGATCACCTCGACCCAGCTTGTCACGTGGTACACGCCGTTGACCACTTCGTAGCCTGCCGGCGTCTGCATCCACGAGTTCAGTGCCAGGATCCAGAACGCGCTGAGGGTGGTGCCGAAGGCCACAAAAAACGTCGCCATCAGGTGCGCACGCTCGCTCACCTTGCCGTGGCCAAACAGCATCACGCCGAGGAAGCCGGCTTCGAGGAAAAACGCGGTCAGCACTTCGTAGCCGAGCAGCGGCCCGGCGATGTTGCCGACCTTCTCCATGAAGCCTGGCCAGTTGGTGCCGAACTGAAAGCTCATCGTGATGCCGCTCACGACGCCGAGCGCGAAGCTCAGCGCGAACACCTTGGTCCAAAACCGGTAGGCGTCGAGCCAGCCCTGAGCTGCGGCCTTGTCTGGGCCGTTGCGCGTTTTCAACCAGCGCAACCGAAAGAACAGCAGTGCCCAGCCCATGCCGATGCTGATGGTTGGGAACAAGATGTGAAAAGTGATGTTCGCCGCGAATTGCATGCGGGCAAGAATCAGTGCGTCCATGGCGTTACTTTCCTTGTCAACGTTTCCCGGCCGCGCTGCCCCGGCCGGTGAATTCGAGCACTTTTTGTACTTTGGCGCCCATCTTCATCAGGCGCGAAAGCGTCTGCTGGTCCATGCGCCGCACGTCGTCGAACCAGGTGGTCGTGAGCTCGATCAGGTCATGCATGCCGCGCATGCGCTCGAGCGCAACGCGGTCGGCTTCGCTGGCGGGTTCTTCCAGCAGCGCGTTTCGCAGCATTGACAGCGTGGGCTCGATCTCGCGCCGGCGGCGCTCTTCGGCGAGGGTGCGAAAGATCTCCCACGCGTCGCTCGGGGCGTCGAAGTATTCGCGCCGGTCGCCGCTCAGGTGGCGCAGGTTCACGAGCCGCCAGGCTTGCAGTTCCTTCAAACCCATGCTGACGTTCGAGCGCGAGAACTCCAGCTTTTCGGCAATGTCGTCGGCGTTCAGCGCGGTGGGCGACACGAAGATCAGCGCGTAGATCTGGCCAACCGTGCGGTTGACTCCCCAGCGGCTGCCCATCTCGCCAAAGTGGGCCACGAAGCTGCGAACCAGTGGGGAGAGCGATGTCATGCGCGAAGTCTATCGAAGTTTCAGTAATTGCTGAAAATTCAGGAATGAGGAGTGCAGGGTTGTTGCGCCCTGCGGCGACAATCTGGAACCGTTTTTCAGGAGCCTTGTTTGCCTGACCAGTCACCAGCATCAAGTTACCCGGTAGCCTTTCGCCTGGGCTACCTCGCTTTGTTGCCTTTCGTGCTCGGCGCAGCATTGGTCTGGATCGTGCGGGCCGACGCGCACCCCTACGTTACGGCCGCGCTGTCGGGCTATGCGGCGGTCGTGCTGGCCTTTATTGGCGGCATTCACTGGGGCTTCGGTTTTCGCGAAAAGAACCCGCCGCCTCGCCTGTTCATCTGGGGCGTGGTGCCCTCGCTCGTGGCATGGGTCGCGGTGGTGATGCAGCCTTACGCCGGCCTCGTGCTGCACGGGGTGATGTTCGTCGTGTGCTACCTCGTCGACCGCAAGGTCTACCCCGAGCATGGCGCCGCGCGCTGGCTCACGCTGCGGTTTCGGCTCAGCGTGCTCGCGAGCTTGAGCTGTTTTGTCGGCGCCGCCGGCAGCTGACCCTTCCCCTTCTGAACCCGTTCGATCTGGCACCCCCAATGATCACGTACCGCATCGACGTTGCTGACGCCCACGCCCACCTGTTCCGCGTCACGCTGACGGTACCCAAGCCCGCCGCCGAACAGCGCCTGAGTCTGCCGGTGTGGATTCCCGGCAGTTACCTGGTGCGCGAGTTCGCGCGCCACCTGTCTGGCATGCGGGCCGTGCAGGGCACACGCGAGCTTCCCTTGCAGCAGCTTGACAAGGCCACCTGGCTCGCACGCTGCGCTGGGCGAGGTTCACTCCGCGTGAGCTACCTTGTCTACGCCTTCGACACCTCGGTGCGTGCCGCCTTCCTCGACGCGCAACGCGGCTTTTTCAACGGCACCGGCTTGTGTCTGCGCGTTGAAGGCTCTGAAGCCTTGCCACACCGCGTGGAGCTGCTCGCGCTGCCGGCCGGCTGGCAGGTGGCCACGGCAATGCGCACGGTCAAGGCCGATGCGGCAGGACGGGGCTCCTACGAGGCGGCCGATTACGACGAACTCGTTGATCACCCGGTTGAGATGGGTCGCTTCTGGCGCGGCCAGTTCAAGGCCTGCGGCGTGGTGCACGAGTTCGTGGTGGCCGGTGCCTTGCCCGACTTCGACGGCGAGCGCTTGCTCAAGAACAGCCAGCGCATCTGCGAAGCGCAGATCCGGTTCTGGCACGGCAAAAACAGGCCACCGTTTGAGCGCTACGTCTTCCTGCTCAACCTGATCGAAGACGGCCACGGCGGCCTGGAGCACCGCGCCAGCACAGCGCTGATCGGCTCGCGCCGCGACCTTCCGCAGGTCGGCAAGGCCGAGACAAGCGACGGCTACGCCAACCTGCTCGGCTTGATCAGCCACGAGTACTTCCACGCCTGGAACGTTAAGCGCCTGCGCCCGGCTGATTTCATGCACTACGACTACACACGAGAAAACTACACCGAGCTGCTGTGGTTCTTTGAGGGCTTCACTTCCTACTACGACGATCTTTTCCTGGTGCGCTGCGGGCTGATCGACACCGCGCGTTACCTCAAACTGGTCAGTCGCACGGTGAGCGGCGTGCTGGCGCTGCCGGGCCGCAAGGTGCAGAGCGTGGCGCAGTCGAGCTTCGACACCTGGGTTAAGTACTACCGCAACGACGAGAACACACCGAACTCGACCATCAGCTACTACACCAAGGGCTCGCTGGTGGCGCTCGCGCTCGACCTCACATTGCGCCGCGAAGGCCAGGGTTCACTTGACGCTGTGATGCGCGAGCTGTGGGCTGTGAGCGCGGGCGGGCCGATCACCGAGGCGCAGATTCGCGCCGTGCTGTGCAAGGTCGGCGGCCGCGCGTTCGACGTCGAGCTCGATGCCTGGGTACACGGCACCGACGATCTTCCGCTGCAAGGCGCGCTGGCCGCGTTCGGCGTTGACTGGGCCGGTGAAGCTGCCACGCTCGCCCAGCGCCTCGGCCTGCGCGTCAGCGAAAGTGCGCTCACCGGTGTGAAGGTGAGCCACGTGCTTCGGGGCGGTGCTGCCGAGCGCGCCGGGCTGTCGGTGGGTGACGAGTTGCTGGCGCTCGAAGGTTGGCGCCTGCGCCGGCTCGATGAAGCCTTGCGGCTGATGAAGGCCGGAATGCCGGCCACTTTGCTCGTCGCTCGCGACCAGCGGGTGCTGAGCTTGTCGCTCACGCTGCCAATGGCGGCCGCGTCGGTCATCGGGCCTGGCGTGACGCTCAAGCTGGCAGACAAGCCGGACGCGGCCGCCGCCGCGCTGCAAAAGGCATGGTTGTCCCACTGAAAGCCCTGATCGGGCCAGCCCCGAGAACGGCACGGTGGGCCGGCTTGGCTGGCGTGGTCGTGCTCGTGCTGGCCGTGCACGGCTGGCTCACGCAGCAGCTTGCCGAGCGCATTGCCGACATCCAAAGCGAGACCACGAAGCTCGAACGCATTGAGGTGGCTTACGTGCGTGAGATGGCACTGAGCGCGCCGACCCTTGCCGCGCCCGCGGCGCCACCAACGGCCGAAGCACCGCGCGTGGCGCGAAGCAAGGCCGCCAAGCCCGCCAAGGTTGCGTCTGCGCCCGAAGAGCCGCCGGTGGTGCCCGACGAGCCCCCAGTGATGCCCGAGCCGGTGCTGCCCAAGCCGGTGCTGGCTGCCGCCACGTCGGCGACCGAGCCCGCCGTGGCGGCACCCACTGCGCCGGAGTTGGTGGACGCGGCCGCGAGTGCCCCGCTCGACGCCGCCGGTGCGCTGGCCGCTTTTGCGTGGCCCTCGTCCACGCGTGTGAGCTACCTGCTCACCGGCTACTTTCGCGGCGACGTGAACGGCACCGCACAGGTCGAATGGATTCGTTCCGGCCCGCGCTATCAGGTGCATCTCGACCTGGTCGTCGGCCCCAGCTTGGCGCCGCTCATCACGCGACGCATGAGCAGCGACGGCGAAATTTCTGCCAGCGGTTTGATCCCGCGCCGCTACCAACAAGACACCAAGGTTGTGCTGCGCAACCGCAGCATCGTGAGCCTGAGTTTTGAGCCCGGCAGTGTGGTGCTCGCCAACGGCGAGCGGCGCGACACGGTGCCCGGCGTGCAAGACACTGCGAGCCAGTTCGTGCAGCTGATGTATGTTTTCAGCACCCAGCCCGAACTGCTGCGCGTGGGCAACACGGTCGAGATTCCGCTGGCGCTGCCGCACAAGGTGGACCTGTGGACGTATGACGTGGTCGCCGAGGAAGTGCTCGACGCGCCCTTCGGCCCGCTGCCGACGATTCACCTGAAACCGCGCAGCCGCAGCGAGCGCCGGGTCGGTGAGCTCAGTGCCGAGATATGGTTCGCGCCGCAGCTGCGTTACTTTCCGGTGCGCATCCGTATCCAACAGGACGACGAGACCTTCATCGACCTGATGATCTCGAAGCGGCCCGAGTTGGCCGGATAGCGCGCAACGCTGCATCAGAGTCACACAACACCCGTCACACAGCACCCGAAGGAGCACCACCATGAGCTTTGAAAACATCCTGACCGAAACCCGCGGCGATGGCGAGCGCAAGACTGGCCTGATCACACTGAACCGGCCCAAGCAACTGAACGCGCTGAACGACGCGCTGATGGACGAGCTCGGCGCTGCACTGAAGGCCTTCGACGCCAACGCTGGCATCGGCTGCATCGTCATCACCGGCAGCGAAAAGGCCTTCGCTGCCGGCGCCGACATCAGCGCAATGGCGCACTCCAGCTTCAACGATGCCTATGGCGGCGACTTCATCACCCGCAACTGGGAAACCATTCGCAGCATTCGCAAGCCGGTGATCGCTGCCGTGGCGGGCTTCGCGCTTGGAGGTGGCTGCGAGCTGGCGATGATGTGCGATTTCATCATCGCCGCCGACACCGCCAGGTTCGGCCAACCCGAGATCAAGCTCGGGATCATTCCCGGCGCCGGTGGCACGCAGCGCCTGCCGCGTGCGGTGGGCAAGGCCAAGGCGATGGACATGGTGCTGACCAGCCGCATGATCGACGCGGCCGAAGCCGAACGTGCCGGGCTGGTCTCGCGCGTGGTGCCGTTCATAGAGCTGCTGACCGTGACGCTCGCCGCGGCGCAAACCATCAACGAACTCAGTGGCCCGAGCGTGATGATGGCCAAGGAAAGCGTGAACCGAGCCTTCGAAGGAACGCTTGCAGACGGCGTGATGTTCGAGCGCCGACTGTTCCAGTCGCTGTTTGCGACCGCCGATCAGAAGGAAGGCATGGACGCCTTCCTTAACAAGCGCAAGCCGGCGTTCAGCCAGCGCTGATCACGGCTGCAGCCAGCGCGCGCCGTGTTCGTCGAACACGGCGCGGCGGTGACCGTCACGGTGCAGTTCGAGCCAGTCGATTGCCAGCACCTGGGCGTTGACGACCGCGAAGTACGCGCGTTCGAGCGGGGCTGCGACAGGCACTTCGAGTTCGGCCGCGCGCTGGCCCGGTGGTGTGTCAAGCGCCGCGCCGGGCGGTAGGCGGGTCAGGTAGTCTTGTGCGGCCGGCGTGAGTTTGATGCAGGCCCAGCGCGACGTGGACGAGAGGCCCGTCATCTCCAGCGAAAGCAAGACCCGGCAACGCAACTGCCAGCTCATGGCGCGCGACCACATCACCATCGTTGCACGCGGGTGGCGCAGCATTTGAGCGACCTTGCCGGCCCGATCATCGGTGAAGGTCATCAACTGCTTTTGTGCCACGTCGACTTCGCGCAGGATCACGGTGCGAGCATCGGCTTCGTCTGCGTTCACCGTGGCCAGCACCGGGGTGTGCCACTCGTGGTGTTTGTCGTGCGAGGCGCGTTCGAGCTGCTGCCAGACCTCGGCTTCGATCTCGGCCAGCGTGGACAGCCGATCGGGCATATCAGCTTTCCTTCCTCAGCGAAGGAAACAGGATCACATCGCGAATGCTCGGCGAATCGGTGATCAACATCATCAACCGGTCGATGCCGATGCCGCAGCCGCCGGTGGGCGGCATGCCGTATTCGAGCGCGCGGATGAAATCGGCGTCATAGAACATCGCTTCTTCGTCGCCCGCTTCTTTATTCGACACCTGCGACTGGAAACGCGCGGCCTGATCTTCAGCGTCGTTCAGCTCCGAAAAACCGTTGGCGTACTCGCGCCCGGTGATGAAGAGCTCGAAGCGTTCGGTGACGCTCGGGTCGCTGTCAGAGGCGCGCGCCAGCGGCGACACTTCAACGGGGTAGTCGATGATGAAGGTCGGCTCCCAAAGCTTTTCTTCGACCACCGCTTCGAAGAGGCCGAACTGCAACTCGGCCAGTTTCCAATGCGCCAGCGCTGGCTTGTCGTGGGCCTTGAGGGCGGAGCGCAGCAAGGTTGCGTCGACTGCCTCGGTGGCCGTCAACCCCGCATGGGCGACGAGCGAATCACGCACCGTGAGCCGCGCAAACGGCCGGGCCAGGTCGACTTCTTTGCCGCCATAGCTGAGCGTGGCCGAGCCGGTCGCCTGGCGCGCTGCGTGGCGCAGCACTGCTTCGGTGAAGTCCATCAGATCATGGTGGTTCCAGTAGGCGGCGTAGAACTCCATCATCGTGAATTCTGGGTTGTGCCGAACCGAGATCCCTTCGTTGCGGAAGCTCCGGTTGATCTCGAACACACGCTCAAAGCCACCGACGATCAGGCGCTTGAGGTAGAGCTCGGGCGCGATGCGCAGGAACATCTGCTGGTCGAGCGCGTTGTGGTGCGTGACGAATGGCCTGGCGTTCGCGCCGCCCGGAATCGGGTGCAGCATGGGCGTTTCCACTTCCATGAAGTGGTGCTCGACCATGAACTGGCGAATCGAGCTCAGCGCCTTGCTGCGCGCCGCAAAACGCGCGCGCGCGTCGCCATCGGTGATCAGGTCGACATACCGCTGGCGGTACTTCTGCTCCTGGTCGGCCATGCCGTGAAACTTGTCGGGCAGCGGGCGCAAGCTCTTCGTCAGCAGGCGCAGCACGCTCACACGCACCGAGAGTTCGCCGGTCTTGGTCTTGAAGAGCGTGCCTTCGGCGCCGACGATGTCGCCCAGGTCCCAGTGTTTGAACGCGGCGTAAGGCTCTTCGCCGAGCGCATCGCGCGTGACGAACAGCTGGATCTGGCCACTGCCGTCTTGCAGCGTTGCGAAGCTGGCCTTGCCCATCACGCGCTTGAGCATCAGCCGGCCGGCAACAACGACGTGAACACCGAGTGGCTCCAGCTCGTCGTTGGGCTGGGCGTCGTGTTGGCGCAGCAATTCGGCCGCGTGGTGCTTCGGCTTGAAATCGTTCGGGAAGGCCACGCCTTGTTGGCGAATGAGCGCGAGTTTTTCGCGGCGCTCGGTGATCAGCTGGTTTTCGTCCGTCATGGGGGGCTCTCGGGTGAGGGGGCGATTTTAGGCGCGCGAACCCCGTCGGGCCGACCGTGCCGGCGCTGGCCCATAAAATCGCCCGCTGGCCACCCCGGGCCGTTAGATGCCCACCGCCCATGTCCACACCCGCCACCCGCCCCGCGCCAAAGATTCGATTCGCCGTCGTGGGTTGCGGGCGCATTGCCCAGAACCACTTTGCCGCGCTCAATCAACACAGCGCCCGCGCCGACCTGGTGGCCGTGTGCGACAACCGCCCACAGGCGCTGACCGAGGCCGTCGGCACAACCGGAGCGCAGGGTTACGCTTCGCTCGACGCGCTGCTCGCCGGCAGCGACCCCGAGGTGGTCGTGCTTGCCACTCCGAGCGGCCTGCATTCGCGCCAGGCGATCAGGGTGGCGCTCTCAGGCCGCCACGTGCTGAGCGAGAAGCCCATGGCGACCAAGTGGGACGAAGGCGTGGCGATGGTGCGCGCCTGCCGCGACGCCGGCGTGAAGCTCTTCATCGTCAAGCAAAACCGCCTTAACGCCACGCTGCAACTCGTGAAGCGCGCGGTCGAGCAGGGCCGATTCGGGCGCCTGGCGATGGTCAACGTGAACGTCTTCTGGACCCGCCCGCAGGCCTACTACGACGCTGCCCCGTGGCGTGGCCGCTGGGACATGGACGGCGGCGCATTCATGAACCAGGCCAGCCACTACGTCGACATGGTTGACTGGCTGGTTGGACCGGTCGACAACGTACACGCCTACACCGCCACGCTGGCGCGCGACATCGAGGCCGAAGACACCGGTGTCATGAGCCTGCGCTTGCGCAGCGGCGCGCTCGCGTCGGTCAACGTGACGATGCTCACCCACAACAAGAACTTCGAAGGCAGCATCACGCTGCTGGGCGAGCGCGGCACGGTGCGCGTCGGCGGCGTGGCTGTCAACAAAATCGAGCACTGGGAATTTGACACGCCGCACGAAGACGACGCCAAGGTGGCGGGCGCGAGCTACGGGGTAGAAAGTGTGTACGGCGCAGGTCACCCGCTGTACTACGACAACGTGATCAACACGCTGCATGGCGTGGCCAACGCGGCAGTTGACGGTTACGAAGGGCTGCGCTCGCTCGAAGTGCTGATCGCGGCCTACCGTTCGGCGCGTGATGGCGTGCGGGTCGGTTTACCGCTCGTTTCCTGACCGCGACCTTCTCAACTTGGACCTTTTCTCAACATGATCCACTCCTCTGCCATCGTTGACGCGGGCGCCCAGCTCGGCGCCGGCACGCATGTTTGGCACTTTGCGCACGTGTGCGCTGGCGCGCGCATCGGCGACGGCTGTTCGCTGGGGCAGGGCGTGTTCGTGGCCAATGACGTGCGCATCGGCCGCAACGTGAAGGTGCAAAACAACGTGTCGGTGTATGACGCAGTCACGCTCGAAGACGACGTCTTCTGCGGCCCGAGCATGGTGTTCACCAACGTGCACAACCCTCGTTCGGCCGTGCAGCGCAAAAGCGAATACCGGCCCACGTTGGTCAAGCGCGGCGCCACGCTGGGCGCCAACTGCACGGTGGTGTGCGGCACCACGATCGGGTCTTACGCCTTCGTTGGTGCCGGGGCGCTCGTGAGCCGCGACGTGCCCGACTTCGCGCTCGTGGTCGGCGTGCCGGCGCGGCGTATTGGGTGGGTCAGCCGGCATGGCGAGCGGTTGACGTTCTCGGATGAGCCCAACGGCGAGGCGGTGTGCCCGGCAACGGGTGAGCGTTACCACTTGCGCGCCGGCGTTTGTTCGATCGCGGGTGAGGGAAAAGCATGACCGACAGCGTGGCCAACAAGCTCGACTTCATCGACCTGAAGAGTCAGTACGATGCGCTCAAGGGCTCCATAGCCGAACGCATGCAACGGGTGCTAGACCACGGCCAGTACATCATGGGCCCCGAGGTCAAGGAGCTCGAAGACCGGCTCGCCGCTCGCACAGGCGCGGCCCATTGCATCACTGTGGCCAGCGGCACCGAGGCGCTGCTGGTCTCGCTGATGGCGCTCGGCCTGAAGCCCGGTGACGAAGTCATCACCACACCCTTCACCTTCGCGGCCACGGCCGAGATGATCGTGCTGCTCGGCGGTGTGCCGGTGTTCACCGACATCGAGCCCGACACCTGCAACATTGACGCCGCGCTGATCGAAGCGAAGGTCACGCCGCGCACCCGCGCGATCATGCCGGTGAGCCTGTACGGGCAAGTGGCCGACATGCAGGAGATCAACGCCATCGCCGCGCGCCACGGTCTGGCCGTGATCGAAGACGCGGCGCAGAGTTTCGGCGCCACCTACCAAGGCCAGCACAGCGGCAACCTGAGCACGCTTGGATGCACCAGCTTCTTCCCGAGCAAGCCACTGGGCTGTTACGGCGACGGCGGAGCTGTCTTCACCAACGACGCAAAGCTGGCGCAGGCCTGCCGCGAGATTCGCGTGCATGGCCAGAGCGCGCGCTACACCCACACCCGCCTGGGCGTGGGCGGGCGCATGGACACGCTGCAATGCGCCGTGGTGCTCGCGAAGTTGGAGCGTTTTGATTGGGAGATCGAGCGCCGCCTCGCGCTTGGCGAGCGGTACCGGCGGCAGCTGGCCGGCGTGCGCGGCCTGCGTTTGCTGACCGTGCGCGGCGACCGCGACTGCGTTTGGGCGCAGTACACGGTCTTCGTCGAGCGCCGAGCCGCGGTGCAGGCGGCGTTGACGGCGCAGGGCATTCCTACCGCGGTTCATTACCCCAAGCCCGTTCACCACCAGCCAGCCTACGCTGCGCTGTGTTGCCCCGATTGCTGCCCGCAGAGCGTGCTTGCCGGCGAGCAAGTGATGAGCCTGCCGATGAGTGCCGACTTGAGCGAGGCGCAGCAAGACCGCGTGGTCAGCGCCGTGCTGTCCGCGCTGCAGTGATGCCCGCGGAAAAACGCGGCGCTGCGCCCGGCGGTGTCGACTTTTCGGCGCTCTACGACGAGCACCCGGAGTACGTGGCGCGTCGCGCCGTTGGTTCGTTCGAGCAGGCGCAGATCGACATCGAGGTGCGCTTGTTCAAGCTGCCGCAGCTGATGCGCCTGCTGGCGCCGGGGCGCACACTGAACAGCGTGCTTGAGATCGGCTGCGCGACCGGCGAACTGATCAACGCCGTGCCGGTTGCGCGTGGCGGCCACAAGTGCGGCCTGGACATCTCGGCCGCCAATGTGGCGGCAGCGCGCAACCGATTCCCGCAGGTCGAGTTTCGTTGCGGCGATTTCCGCGGCGCGCCGGGCCAGCACTTCGACGCCGTGATCATGAGCGACGTGCTCGAACACGTGCCCGACGACGAAGCCTTTCTTCGCGACGCCGCCGCGCTCGGCGACACCGTGCTCGTCAACCTGCCGCTCGAAGACAACTGGCTCAACCGCCGCCGCGTTTACGGCCCCGACGACGTGTCAGGTCACCTGCGGCGTTATTCCTTGGCCGACGGCCTGGCGCTGTTTGAGCGTGCCGGGCTGGAGGTGACGGCGTTCGCGCAGGTCTGGGTTCATGAAACGGCGGCCGAACCGGCGCGGCGCGCGCTGCGGCGCGAACGACAGGGCGCGCAGTACACAGGAGCCTGGCCGCAGCGCGTCATGAAAGCCGCGGTGTTCAAGGCCGCCACCGCCGTGCCCGCCATCGGCCGGCGCCTGTTCGCGTCGAACCTGTTCGCCGCAGCGCACCAGCGCTCCGCCACTTGAGCCTGCGCCGGCAACTCGGCGTGTCGCTGCTCGTGCAGGGCGCCGGCTCGGCCTCGCTGCTGCTGGCCACCCTGTGGCTCGGCGCCCACCTGGGTCCGGAGCAGCAGGGCGCGTTCAGCCGAACCAAGGCTGAGATTGAATTCGTCGCCGCATTCGCGATGTTCGGCCTGCCACAGGCCTTGTTTTACTTCGTGAAGTCGTCGCGGCTTGGTGGCGGTGCGGCCCTGCGCTGGGCCGCTGGCAGTGCGGCGCTCGCCGTGCCGATCGCCACACTCTACGGGCTCGTGCAGCACCCGCAGGGCGGGCTGTGGCCCATGGTCGCATTAGCACTCGCCGTTGGACTGGGCGTGTTGCAGGGGCAACTGCGGGCCCTCTTGCTGGTGGGCCGGCGCACCGAGTGGTTCAACATGGTCACGGCCCTGCCTCAACTTGTGTTGCTGATCGGCGTGCTCGCGCTGGTGGCGACGGCCTCTGTGAAAGAGCAGAACTGGCCGTGGCTGTTCGCGCTGGCCTTCGCAAGCGCGGCCGGGTTCGCGCTGTGGCGGCTGCACGGCGCCGCGAGTTCGGCGCCGGCAGCAGCGCAAGTTGGCTGGCGCGAGCTGGGCCAGTACGGCCTGGCCGCGTGGCTTGCGGCCGCGCTGTACGCCGCTGCCATCTTGCTCGCTCAGCGTTGGGTCGAGCACGCTGCGGGCGCGGTCGTGCTGGGCGTGTTCACCATGGCGCTGACGCTTGGGCAGGTGCCGCTCACACCGGTCAGTTACGCCGCGCCGTTGTTGTTCAAGCGCTGGATGGAACGGCCCGGCGCGCGGGCCGCGCAGCGCTGGGCGCTGGCGTTGTTCGCTGCGCTGCTCGGTATCGCGGCGCTGGTGTGGCTCGCTGCGCCGCTGTGGCCGCGCCTGGGTCTGGGCGCCGGCTACGACGGGTTGGCGCGCGCGCTTGCGGTGCTGCTCGTGGGCGGCGCTGGCGAGGCGGCTTCGCGCGTGCTGGGCGTGAACGCCAACGCGAGCGGTGCGCCGTGGGTCGCGGTGCGCGCCGAAGTGGCGCGCTGGGTTGTGCTGGGCGGCGGCGTGTGGTTTGTTTCGCCGTCGGGTGTGTTGCCAATGTGCGCCCTGTGGTCGGCGTCTGCGCTCGCTGGCGCCGCCGTGTTTGTGTTTCATGCGAGAAGCGCTGCGCCACTCGAAGGTGACGCCGCGTGAGGATCGCCCTGCTCGGCCCGGCCAACTCAATCCACCTTCAACGCTGGGCCGCGGCGCTGGTGGCGCGCGGGCATGCTGTCAGCGTGGTGTCGCAACACAGAGTCGAGCGCGCGTTGCTGCCCGAGCGAGCTGACGTTTGCTGGCTGCCGCGTGCAGGGCAGCTCGGGTATTTCACCAACGCGTGGGCCTTGCGCCGGCACCTGTCTTCATGGCGACCCGACTTGCTGAATGTGCACTACGCGAGCGGCTACGGCACCACCGGTGCGCTGGCTGGGTTTCACCCGACGCTGCTCTCGGTGTGGGGCAGCGATGTCTACGACTTCCCTTATGAAAGCGCCATCAAGGGCTGGCTCGTGCGCACGGTGTTGCGCCGCGCCACGGCGGTGGCGTCCACCAGCCGCGCCATGGCCGAGCAGGTGCGGCGCTTGACACCCGAGCGGCGCACTGTTGCCGTCACGCCGTTCGGTGTCGACCTGGCGCGGTTCTCGGCGAAGCCATCGTTACCGAAGCCATCGTTACGCGGCCCGCTCACGCTGGGCATCGTCAAGGCGCTGGCGCCGAAGTACGGCGTTGACCTGCTGTTGCGCGCCTTCGCCGGCCTGTGCGCCGACGCCGAAGTGCACGCAGCGCATCCTGCCTGCCGGCTGCTGATCGTGGGCGACGGGCCGCAGCGCGGGGAGCTGGTGCGGCTGGCCACGCAGCTCGGCATCGGCGAGCGCGCCCAGTTCGTCGGCGCGGTCGCGCACACCGATGTACCGCACTGGCTGCACCAGCTTGATATTTACGCCGCGCCCAGCCGGCTCGACAGCGAAAGCTTCGGCGTGGCCGTGATCGAGGCGGGTGCCTGCGGGCTGCCGGTGGTGGTGAGCGACGTTGGCGGCCTGCCCGAAGTGGTGGTGGCCGGCGAGACCGGCCTCGTCGTGCCGCGCGGCGACGTGCCCGCGTTGCAAGCCGCGCTCAAGCGCCTCGTGCTCGACGCCGGCTTGCGCAAGAGGCTCGGTGCAGCGGGTCGCGCCCACGTGGAGCGCGAATACGAGTGGGGCCGATGCATCGACCTCATGGAGCGCTGCCACGCTGAAACGGTCAAGGCTCACACATGAACATTTTGCTCGTCAACCACTACGCCGGATCAAAGCAGCACGGCATGGAATACCGCCCGTACTACCTCGCGCGCGAGTGGGTGCGGGCCGGCCACCAGGTGATGATCGTGGCGGCGGCCTACTCGCATGTGCGCAGCACGCAGCCCGACCTGAGCCCACCAACGCAGCCACTCGACGAGCGCATCGCCGGCATCAACTACCGGTGGTTGCCGGCGCCGCACTACGTGGGCAACGGCCTCGGTCGGGCGCGCAACATCTGGGCTTTCTTGAAGCGCTTGTGGCGCGAAGCGCCTGCGCTGGTGCGAGAGTTCCGGCCCAACGTGGTGATTGCCTCCAGCACCTACCCGATGGACATTTGGGGCGCGCGCCGCTTAGCGCGGCTGGCGTGCGCGAAGCTGGTCTACGAAGTGCACGACCTGTGGCCGGCGTCGCCAATCGAGCTCTCGGGCCTGTCGCCGCGCCACCCCTTCATCGTGCTGTGCCAGAAGGCTGAGAACGATGCCTACCGCGATGCCGACGTGGTCGTCTCGATGTTGCCAAAGGTCGCCGCGCACATGCAAGCCCACGGCCTGGACCTGCGCAAGCTGCACATCGTGCCAAACGGCATTTCTCTCGAAGAGTGGCAGGTTGAGCCGCTGCCGCTCGCGCCCGATTTGGCCGCACACCTGTTGGCGTTGAAACAAGCTGGCCGAACCATCATTGGCTACGCCGGCTCGCACGGGCTGCCGAATGCGCTCGACGTGCTGCTCGATGCAGCAGCGCTGGTGCGCGACAACACGGTGTCGTTCGTGCTGATAGGCGGCGGCCACGAAAAGGCGCGACTCCAAGCGCGTGTTCGCAGCGAAGGCTTGGCCCACGTTGCGCTGTTTGCGCCCATTCCGAAAGCGCAGATACCGGCCTTCCTGCACGAGATCGACATCGCCTACATCGGCTGGCAGCGGGCATCGATCTACCGTTTTGGAATCGCTCCCAACAAGCTGATGGACTACATGATCGCCGGCTGTGCGGTGCTGCATTCTGTCGAGGCGGGCAACGACCCGGTGGCCGAAGCAAACTGTGGCCTGACCGTGGCACCCGAGTCGGCGCAGGCCGTGGCCGAGGGCGTGCTCAGCCTCGCGGCCTGCAGCATCGGCGAGCGCCGTGCGATGGGCGAGCGCGGCCGGGCTTTCGTGCTCGCGCACCACACCTACCCGGTGCTGGCGCAACGGTTCATTGACGCGGTGGAGGCGGCGTGACGAACGCGCAGCGCGAACCCGAAGCCGTGGCCCAGCGCTACGCACGCCGTGCCACGAGTGATCGCTACAGCATGCTTCGACCCGACGTGTGGCAGACCGTGCAAGAGCGCCAGCGCGCGATGCTGCGTTTGTTTGCGCGGCTGGGCTTCGACGATCTGGCGGCGTTGAGCCTGCTCGAAGTGGGCTGTGGTGGCGGCGGCAATCTGCAAGAGCTGTTGCGGCTCGGCTTCGCCCCGCAGCACCTGAGCGGCGCCGAACTGCTGGCCGAACGTATCGCGCAGGCGCGTGCGGGGCTGCCGGCCACTGTCGCGCTGTTTGAGGGCGACGCCACCCTGCTCGACCTGCCGCCAGCGTCGTTCGACATGGTGTTTGTCTCCACCGTGTTTTCTTCCCTGCTCGACAGCGCCTTTCAGCAGCGCCTGGCCGATACGATCTGGCGCTGGGTCAAACCCGGCGGCGGCGTGCTCTGGTACGACTTCACCGTGAACAACCCAAGCAACCCCGATGTGCGCGGCGTGCCGCTCGGTCGCGTGCGATCAATGTTCCCTCAAGGCCGAGTGCAGGCACAACGCGTCACTCTGGCGCCGCCAATCGCGCGCGCGGTGACCCGTGTGCACCCTGCGCTTTACGCTCTGTTCAGCACCGTTCCGCTGCTGAGAACGCATGTGCTCGCGTGGATCGCCAAACCCTGACTGCCGGGCTCACTGGCGCGCCTCTCTAAAATGAGTCGCTTGGTTTCATGCCGGTGTGCCGCCGGAAGCACTTGAGCCGCATCTCTGCGGCAGCCCATCGAGGGAGCGCGCAGGTTCATGACTGATCGACAAGCAAGCAGCTTTTTCCTGACGCTCGAAGGCATTGACGGTGCTGGCAAGTCGTCCCACGTGGTGGCGGTCTGCAACCACTTCAAAGCTCAGGGCCGTTCGGTTGTGATGACTCGCGAGCCCGGTGGCACACCGCTGGCCGAAGCGCTGCGCGAAATGATTCTGCACGACCCAATGGACCCACTCACCGAGGCGCTCCTGATCTTCGCCGCCCGGCGCGACCACGTGGTCAACGTGATCGCCCCGGCGCTCGCGCGTGGCGACGTGGTGGTTTGCGACCGCTTCACCGATTCCACCATCGCCTACCAGGGTTTCGGCCGCAGGTTTCCGCTGCCGGTGCTCGAACAGCTGGAGCGCTGGGTGCACGCCGAACTGCAACCCGACCTCACGCTGTGGTTCGACCTGAGCCCTGAGCTGGCGGCAATGCGGCTGGCCGGCGCAAGGACACCAGATCGGTTCGAAAGCGAACAGCTGGAGTTTTTCAACCGCGTGCGGTCGGGTTATGCGCAGCGCGCAGAAAGCCACCCGGCGCGGTTTCTGAGGGTCGATGCGGCCGCAGAAAGAAGCGAGATCAGCCGCCGAATCGCAGAGGTGCTGGTCAACGCAGCAGGGTGACCTTCAGATGAAAATCCTCGCAGTCAAGTATCGACAGCACCATGTGATCACCCCCAAGCCGCCACTGACATGACCCAAGCTTTCCTCCCGTTCGCATTGCCCGATATCGGCGAAGAAGAGATCGCCGAGGTGGTCGACACGCTGCGCTCCGGCTGGGTCACCACCGGGCCGAAGGCCAAGCGCTTCGAACAAGACTTCGCCGCATTTCTAGGCGACCCGGCGCTGCACTGCATGGCTGTCAACTCGGCCACCGCCGGGCTGCACCTCGCGCTCGAAGCACTGGGCATCGGCCCCGGCGACGAAGTCATCACGACCACCCACACCTTCACCGCCACTGCCGAAGTGGTGCGGTACCTCGGCGCCGACGTGGTGCTGGTCGACATCGACCCGGCAACACTGTGCATCGACGTCAACGCCATCGAAGCCGCCATCACGCCGCGCACCAAGGCCGTGATGCCGGTGCACTACGCCGGCCTGGCGGTCGACATGCGCGCGCTGCTTGCTCTGGCGAAAAAGCACGGCCTCAAGGTTGTGGAAGATGCGGCGCATGCACTGCCCACCACCAGCGGCGGCGAACTTGTAGGAACGCTCGCATCAGACGTGACCGTGTTCAGCTTCTACGCCAACAAGACCATCACGACGGGCGAAGGAGGCATGGTCGTGACGCGCAACGCAGAACTGGCCAAGCGCATCCAGGTGATGCGCTTGCACGGCATGAGCCGCGACGCGTTCGACCGCTTCACCGCCAAGGTACCGAGCTGGTACTACGAGATCGTCGCGCCGGGGTTCAAGTACAACCTGACCGACATTGCGGCGGCACTCGGGCTCCAGCAGTTGAAGCGTGCGCGTGCATTCCAGGTCAAGCGCCAAATGCTCGCGAACGCGTACCACGAGGCGCTTTCTGGCCTGCCGCTGCTGCTGCCGCCTGAACCGGCCGCGGGCGACATGCATTCTTGGCACCTCTACGTCGTGCGCTTGCAAAACGCCATGCCGGGCGCGCGCGATGCATTCATAGAAGGGCTGTTCGCGTCCGGAATCGGCTGCAGCGTGCACTACATCCCGCTGCACCTGCAGCCCTACTGGCGCGACCGGTACCGCTTGCGCCCGGAGCAGTTCCCGCACAGCCAGCATGCGTTCGAGCGGCTCGTGAGCCTGCCGATGTACACCCGCATGACGGTTGACGACGTGCAACGTGTGGCGCGGGCGGCGAAGGGGGCGCTGGCAGCGCGGGGCGGCGCCGGCGCTGCATGATCAAACGACTGGTCGACGTGCTGGTGGCCGGGTTTGGCCTGCTGCTGCTCGCGCCACTGTTCATGCTGCTGGCCATCTTGATCAAGCTCGATTCGGCCGGGCCAGTGTTCTATCGGCAGGAGCGTGTGGGGCGGCACGGGCGGCCATTCCGCATCTTCAAGTTCCGCACGATGGCCACGCTGCAGAGTGCCGGCTCGGCGCAGATTACCGTGGCTGGCGACAGCCGCATCACCCGGGTGGGGCACTGGTTGCGCCGATCCAAGCTCGACGAGCTTGCGCAGTTGCTCGATGTGCTGCGTGGCACGATGAGCCTGGTTGGCCCACGGCCCGAAGTGCCGCGCTATGTCGAGCATTACCCGCCGCAGTGGCGCGAGAGGCTGCTCAGTGTGCGACCGGGCATCACCGACTTTGCATCGGTACGCTTCCGCGACGAGAGCGAATTGCTGGCGCGTGCGGCCGATCCCGAGCGCGAGTACATCGACGTGATCCTGCCGACCAAGCTGCGTTATGCCTTGCGCTACGTTGAACAACCGACGCTCGTCAACGACTTGCGGGTGCTGGGCCTCACGCTGACAACCGTCTTCATTCCGACCCTGCCCTCACCGAGGAGGTGGCTTCCCATGAACGACAGCAAACTGTGGATCTGGCTCGACGACTCGATGTCAGCCTTGCGGCCGCGAAACCGCAGCATTGCGATGGCGGTGGACGCGCTCACCGTGCTGGCCTGCTGGCACATCACCTACCTGTTTCGCTTGGGCTTCGAGCGCTGGCAGCCGGGTCGCCCTTGGTATGACGACTACGTGTCGTTCGGTGTCGTGCTGACTTACCTGGCGATGCTGGCGATCACCGGTGTCCCTCGCGGGCTGTGGCGCTTCTTTGGTTTCGACGATTTCAAGCGCATCGCCGCGGCTTGCCTGATCGCCGGCTTGCTGAGCGCGGTCGCGGTGCTAACGGCACACCTGAGTGGAGTTGCGCGCGCGGTGCTCTTGCTGCACCCACTGTTCTGCGTGCTTGCGTTGAGCTTGCTGCGCATGGCTTACCGCATGGTGTGGGAGAACGCGCGCGCACGGGTCAGTGACGATGAAGGCGAGCCGCGTCGCGCCGTGGTGCTGGGGGCTGGAGAGGCGGCGCGGCAGTTGGTCGGTGCCATTCACCGCCGCGATGGCTGGACCGTGCTGGCGCTGCTGGACGATGACCCCGCCAAGCAAGGGTTGCGACTTGGGGGCGTATCGGTTCAGGGCGCGCTTGGAGACCTTGTGCTGCCACACATTTTGGCCGGCGCCACCCACGTGATCGTTGCGATGCCCGGCGCAGCGAAAGACGACCGTGACCGCGCGCTGGCGCTGGCCCGGCACACCGGCCTTCCGGTGATGAACGTGCCGAGCAAGATGGAGTTGCAGAGCGGCGCGGACGCGTCAGGTATGGCGGCTGCGTCGTGACACAAATCTGAAACTGAAACCGACCGTGATCAGCGCCGGGCCAGCGCTGCTGAGGCCTCTGCGTTGACCTCATCGGCGGAGCGAAACTCTGGCACCAGGTGGCGAATCTGGCGCAGCATCGCATCGGTATCGCCGCTGCTGCATGCCTGCAGCAAAGACTGCAACATTTTGTCCAGCAGCACCGGCTCGATGTGACGCTCGCGGGCGCACATGATGCGCGGGTGGCTGCTCGGCACCACGTCGTCACCGATCAGCAGCTCCTCGAAGAGCTTTTCGCCCGGGCGCAGGCCCACCGCCTTGATCTCGATCTCGCCGTTCGGCTCGTCGGCGGTTTTCTCTGTCAGGCCCGACAGCCGGATCATCGAGCGTGCCAGGTCGGCAATGCGCACCGGCTCGCCCATGTCGAGAACGAACACGTCACCGCCGCGTGCCATTGCACCAGCCTGAATCACGAGCTGCGCCGCCTCGGGAATCAGCATGAAGTATCGAACGATGTCGGGGTGGGTGATCGTGATCGGCCCACCCGATTGAATCTGGCGCCGGAACAAAGGAACCACGGAGCCTGAAGAACCGAGCACATTGCCGAAGCGCACCATCGAAAAGATGGTCTTGCCGTTGGAGCGAATGGCCGACGCCTGGAACAGCAGTTCGGCGATGCGCTTGGAGGCGCCCATCACGTTTGTCGGACGCACCGCCTTATCGGTCGACACCAGCACACAGGTTTCTACCGATGCCTCAAGCGCTGCGCGCGCCACGTTAAGCGTGCCGAACACGTTGTTGCGCAGACCCTGCTGTATGTTGGCCTCCACCATCGGCACGTGCTTGTACGCGGCAGCGTGATAGATGGTCTGCACGCGGTGGCGCTGGAGCAGATCGCGCATCAGGCCGACGTCGACCGCCGAACCGAGGTGGGCGACGATCTGCGCGCCTTGCGCGGCCTGTTGCAGTTCGTGATCAATCGCGTAGAGCGAGTATTCCGAGTGGTCGAACAGCACCAGCAGCTTCGGCTTTTGCGACAAGATTTGCCGGCACAGCTCGCTGCCAATCGAGCCACCGGCACCGGTCACCAGCACGCTCTTGCCCACGATATTGCGTGCGAACAGGGTTGGATCCGGCGGCACGGCGTCGCGCCCGAGCAGGTCGGCCACATCGACCTCGCGGATGTCCGACACGTCGGCTTGCCCGTCGACCAGATCGACCAGGCCAGGCAGGATGCGCACGGGCAGGCCCGCCGTTTCCACGCGCTGGATCAGGCGCCGCTTCTGCGCCGTGTTGGCCGACGGAATCGCAACGACGATCTGGCTTGCGTCGTGGTGGAAGATCGCTTTGGTCAACGCGTCGGGCGAATACACCTTCAGCCCCGCAACGGTCTTGTTTTGCAACACCTTGCGATCATCGAGGAAGCACACTGCCTTGTGCTCAAGGCTGAATTGCATGGCCTGGGCCAGCTGCGCTCCGGCATTGCCAGCACCGTAGATGATGGTGCGCAAGCGCGGCCGGCCGCCATTCTTTAACCCGCGGCGCAACAGTGCGCGGGCGATGAAACGCGACGACACCACGTACGCAAAAGCGACGAACCAGTAGATGAGCAGCGCTGAGCGCGGCAGCATATCTACGTCGAACAGCTGCGCCAGCGCGTAGACGAGCAACACTGCCACCGCGAGTGCACCGCTCGCGGCAACCAGAACGCACAAATCGATATAGCGCACGACAGTGCGGTACAGACCGGCCGCGCCGAGCACTGGCAGCGCGAGCAGGGCCAGCGCGATCTGGACACCGGGCACCGTCTCGAGCCCGGTGGTTAGCGACCCGGTCCGAAAGGTCGTCGCCGCGAACATGCACAGCGGCAGGAACAGCGCGTCGCCACCAATCATGACCCACACCTTGGCGCGCGGCGAAAGCTGTGCGAGCTGGCGGGCGATGGACATCGGTGAAAGCAGGAACATGTTGGATTCTTTCAAATGCGGGGAGGATTCTGCATCTCGCCGACGCACAGCCTCTGGCCGGGTTGAAGCGCCTGGCCAGCGGCCAACTTGGCGCCGGGTTCGAGCACCGAGCCGCCGCCCATGCTGGAGCCCGCTCCCAAGTGCCCGTAGGCTCCCACGTGGGCATGATGATCGAGCAGCGCACCGGCGTTGACGATGGCGCCCTCGTCGACACGCGCTTCGGTTGCGACCACACTGCCGGCCATGATCGTCACGCCCGACCCGATCATCGCGCTCGACGACACGATTGCTCGGGGGTGGACGAGGCTCACGCAGCCGAAGCCGGCCTCGACGGCGCTTTCGCAGGCCCGACGGCGTGCAACGTTGTCACCGATGGCTGGCACCACGGCATCTGCCATCAGGCGCAGCGAGGCGAGGTCGGCTACGCGGCCGACGACCGGAACGCCACCGACCGGCGCGAGGTCGGGCCAGCGGTCGTCCACGAATCCCACCAGCGTGTGTTTGCCGTCGACCAACACCAGCTCGGCCACGGCGCGGCCATACCCCCCGGCGCCGATCACGAGAAGGCGCGCCACGTGTCAGAGCCTTTGAATGAATCCGGCGCGCGCGAGCGGGCGACGCATGCGAAGCCAATCTGGGCGCAAAGCCCAGCCGCAGTTTGGGCGACCCCGAGCGTTTGCGACGATGAGGGGCGCGGTTCGGGGCGGCAGTGCGGGTGTGTTGGGGTTGTCCACAGGGTCTCAGACCTCTTGCGCGGCCCGGTCGCCGGCCTTGCAGCGAAAAGCGAGCCAGACCAGCGGTGCATACGCCACGATGCTGCCGAGCAGGCCGTCGACGTGCCCAGTGGCCACCAGCAACGCGATCGGCAGAAGCCACAAAGCGTTGATCGCACCCACGGCGAGGGTGACCTTCTCATGCGAGGCCAGCCTGCGCGAGGCGTACTGGAACGCGTGGCTTCGGTGGGCGACCGAGAAGCGCTCACCGCGTCGCACCCGGCGGATCAGCGTCGTGGTTGCATCCGTCATGAAGCAGCCGAATAGGATGAACCAGCACCAGAACACCTGCGGCGCCTGCTGCGCAGACCAGAGTGAGAACAACGCGAGCACGAGGCCGACGAAGCCGCTGCCGGCGTCGCCCATAAAGATCTTCGCGGGCGGGTAGTTCCACACTAAAAAGCCCGCGATGCAGCTCGCGAAAACGACCGGCAACGGCCAATGGGCTGTGCCGGTGGCAAGCCACCAGCACAGCGCGCCGCCAAGCGATGCCGTGATGGCTTCGACACTGGCGATGCCGTCGATGCCGTCCATGAAGTTGCACAGGTTCACCATCCAGACGATGTAGACCGCCGCCAGCGCGAGGCCGAACCAGCCCAGGTCCACTGGCACGCCGAACATCGGCACCGGCGGAATGCCGCGCATCACCCACAGCATCCAGACCGCCGCAGCGGCGTGGGCCAGGAAGCGCCAGCGCGCCTGCAACGGCCGCTGGTCGTCGATAAAACCGACCAGTGCCACCAACCCGCCGCTGCCAAGCAACGCGACCAAAAGCCCTGTGGGCATGGCGCGCATTTGGTACAACCCCGCCGCCAGCGCAACGAAAGAAACCACGATCGACACCCCACCGCCGCGCGGCGTGGGCACCGTGTGCATGCTGCGGTCATTGGGCTTGTCAAGAAGCTTCGCTGAGAGCGCGTAGCGCCGCATCAACCCGGTGAGCCACCAAGCCAACGCAACGCCGAGAAACGTGGCCACCAGGATGATCGGCCCGGGGAAATTGATGTCGAATGGCATGCGGAAGAGGCCAGGGCGAACAGGGCGTCGCTTTTCGCTTGGTCTTGGATTCTAAGGTCGCGGGTGCGGGCGATAATTCTGCGCTTGAGTCCCAACGCCACTCCTTCCGCCGAGCCTTCAGGTACATCGCAGAGAACGCTCCGGCAACTGCTGCGCTTTGTTCTGGTGGGCTTGGGACTCAATGCGGTGTTGTACGCCTGTTACCTAGGCCTTGTTGATCGCGGTCTGCTCCCGATGCTTGCGATGACCGCTGTGTACGTGGCCGGCACCGCGCTGGGCTTCGTGCTGCACCGCTTGTGGTCTTTCGGCAGCCGCGGGGCCGTGCATCGTGAGTGGGGGGCTTATGTCGCCGTCTACGGAGCCGGTTATGTGTTCAACCTGGCGGCACTCGCCTTCTGCGTCGGCCTTCTCGGCTGGCCACACGCCTGGGTTCAGGGCGTGATGGTGTTCGTGGTGGCCGCTACGACCTTTGTTCTCAACAAATTCTGGGTGTTCCGCGCCCCGCGACACTGACCATGGCCACCGAGACACGCGTCGACATACCGTTCAACAAGCCGTACATGACTGGCCGCGAGCTGAGCTACATCGCTGAGGCGCATTCGGCCGGGCACCTTGCGGGCGACGGTATCTTCTCTCGCCGCTGTGCGGCCTGGCTCGAGCAACGCACGGGCGCGCACCGGGCGCTGTTAACGCACTCGTGTACTGCCGCGCTGGAGATGGCCGCGATGCTGGCCGACATCGGCCCCGGCGACGAGGTCATCATGCCTTCGTACACTTTTGTGTCGACCGCTAACGCATTCGTGCTGCGTGGCGGCGTGCCGGTGTTCGTTGATGTGCGGCGCGACACGCTCAACATCGATGAAGCGCTCGTCGAGGCCGCGATCACGCCGCGCACGCGCGCCATCGTGGTCGTCCACTATGCCGGCGTAGGGTGCGAGATGGACACGATCATGGCGATTGCCGAGCGCCATGGCCTGCTCGTGATCGAAGACGCGGCGCAAGGCCTGATGTCGCAGTACAAGGGGCGGCTGCTGGGCAGCATTGGCCACCTCGCGGCGCTGTCTTTCCACGAGACGAAGAACATCATCTCGGGCGAAGGCGGTGCGCTGCTCGTGAACGATGCGCGCTTCACCGACCGCGCGGAGGTGCTCCGCGAGAAAGGCACGAACCGGAGCCGTTTCTTCCGTGGCCAGGTCGACAAATACACCTGGACTGACATTGGCTCCTCTTTCCTGCCGGGCGAGATTGTGGCCGCCTTCCTGTGGGCGCAGATGGAAGAAGCGCAGGCCATCACTGACCGGCGGCTGGCACTCTGGGCGCGATACCACGAGGCGCTCAAGCCGCTTGAGCGCGCTGGGCTCGCTGTGCGGCCAAGCCTTCCGGCCACCTGCCTGTTCAACGCACACATGTATTACCTGCTGCTGCCCGGGCTCGCCGAGCGCACCGACTTCATTGCGCGGCTGCGTGCGGTGGGCATCTACTGCGTCTTCCATTACGTGCCCTTGCACAGTTCTCCGGCAGGCCTTCGGTTCGGGCGTGCGCACGGTGCGCTCGGCGTGACCGACGAGGCCGGGGATCGCCTCGTGCGGTTGCCGATGTGGGTCGGGCTGGAGACGCACCAAACGCGGGTCATCGACTCGGTCGTGCGCATAGCCAGCGGTCCGGCCTGATGCGGCGCTCGTTGGTTGGCGCTCCGGCGCTGGCGTTGCTGGGTGCTCAGATCGGCCTGTTCGTCTGGATGGCCGGGCATGGGCTCGACTTCACCGACGAGTCGTACTACCTGCTGAACTACCAGCACTGGCGCACGCTCACGGCCACGTCCACCTTCTTCGGTGCTTACTTTGAGTGGCCGTTTCGCGCCTTGGGCGGCGACGTTGGCGCAATGCGGATTTTTGGCCTGGTGCTGCTTGTCGCTGCCGGTGGGTTTTTCACCTGGCGGGTATTCGTGTTCAGGCGCGACGCCGCCGAGCCGGTGCCTTGGAGGTATGTCATTGCGGGCATGGCAGGGTCGCTCTACTACTACAGCTTTGTCACGACGCTGCGGGCTCCTTCGTACAACCTGCTTGTGCTGTTTTGCATCCTCGTCGCGACTGGCCTTCTTTTGGTGCTGACGGAAGGCCGCAGCTCACGCGAGCGCCTGCTGTGGGTCTCGTTCGGGTACGGCTTGCTCGTCGGTGCATGCGCGCTCACCAAGGCGACCAGCGCATTGGCCATGGTCGTCTGTCATCTTGTTTTTCTGTTGACCTTCGGGCCGGTGAAGCGTGTTCCTGAGTGGGTGGCCGTCGCCGCCGCCGGAGTCGCTGCCAACCTGCTCGCATTGCATCTGGCCCAGCCACGTTGGTTCGATGTATTGCGCGAAGGCGTGTTACTCACCACCACCCTTGATGCGCGCTACACGACGATCCCGTTCGGCGCCCTCTGGGACGCCGTGCTGCGTGGTGCGACCCGCTTGTTGCCGGCGTTGGCCATCGGTGCATTGGCATTCGTGATCGTGGTGCGGCGCTGTGGGCGGCCGCACCGTTGGGTCATGTCACTCCTGGTTGTGCTGCTTGTCGGCGGCATTTTTTGGACGATTCAGGTTCAGGGTTATGGCAAGTCCTGGTGGGCTCTGATCGCATTTGGCACGGCCTTGCTGTGGATGGCCGAGAGGCTGTGCCGCGAAACGCCCGTGCCGCGCTGGTGCGACGTGCGTGGGGTGGCCGCGCTGACGGTGTTGCTGTTCATGATGCCAATCTGCTATTCGATCGGCACCAACGGTTCGTTGCCGGCGCACACCCAGATGGCGGCCGTTTTCGCGATCGTCGCGATGATGTTGCCCCTGCGTCGCCTGCACGCGCTCGGCCTGCTTCACGAGCGCGCCTTGTCGGTCGCACTGGCGCTGATGTGCGTGCCTATGCTCGTATCTCAATGGCGCTCGCTCGGCGACCCCGCCTTTGCCTATCGGTTGCGCAATGGTCTGATGGACCAGCAACAGCCCCTTGCTCTCGGTTCAAACGGGCGTGTGCTGAAGATCGACGCGATCACCCGCGAAGGCGTGGTCAAACTCACGCAGAGCCTGGTTGATGCGGGTTACCGAACCGGCGAGCCGATCATCGACGCAACCGGCGATGGCCCCGGCCTGGTCTACGCACTCGGCGGGCGCCCGCTCGGCGTGGCGTGGATGATCGCTGGCTACCCTGGCAGCGAGCGAGTTGCGGCGCGCGTACTCGATACATTGCCGCCTGCCGAACTGCGACGTGCGTGGGTGCTGACAGCCGAAGACAATCCGCGGGCCTTGCGCGGCTTTCCGGAATTACTGATCCAGCGTACCGGCGGGCGCGGGCACGAGCTTGTCGGGAAGGTCAATATCGTTCCCCAGTACCGCTGGGACGGGCTGCCCGCCTTGCCGGTTTCCGTGTCGCTGTGGAGGCCGTGTGTGCCGGGCTAGCACCTCGCAGAGCGGGCGAAGAAACAGCAGGGATCCGGGTCAGCCCATCAGGCCGACGCGAACCTCGTCTCGCCAGCCCCAGATGTACCGCGGTGCCTCGGGGCCCACGTTGAACAACAAGTCGAGAATCGACACGGCGGGGTCGAAGGGCGGAAATCGCTGCGGGTGGTCGGGGTAGCCGGCGTAGTTTTTCCATCGCAGTTCGACGCTTCGTTCTCCGAAACGCTCAGGCACGATGTAGTCCTTGGCCGCCGGCCCTGACAGGTAGCTTGTGGCGCCGGTCTGGCCCACGAGATCGAGCAGACGGTCCAGCTTCTGGCCGCCGGCGCGGTAGTCGCGCGAATCAGCGAACTCGGTCGTGATGCCCAGGAACTCGCGCGAGACATGGCGGATCAGCGACTGGTTCAATGCCGAGAGCTTGTGCCACTCCGTGCCGAGGTACACGTGCTCGAAGTACGCGCGGTAGCGCTCGAAGTGCTCGCACTTGCCATAGTTCATCAGCAGCGTACGCCAGTGCCGGGCTTGCCATGCGTGGTCACGCAGCTCAACGTCGCAGATCAGCCGGTCGGTCTGTGCCCCGGCCGGGATCGAAAGCCACTGCGTGCCCTGCGCCGTTTTGATGCGGTTGCGATTGCGCCAGTCGTTTTTGGTGAACTGCGAATCGTCATAAAAGACGAACAGATCGACGTCGTGAATGACATCGAAGTATCCCCGCCACGGAATGTAGTTCGACTGCAGGACCGCAACGCTGCGTGAGGGCTTCATGCCTTCATCGGTGGATGTCGCGAATGATGTATGTGGGCCGGTTCTGGACCTGGTTGAAGACCTTTCCCAGGTAGATGCCGACGAGGCCGAGCCCAGTGGTGAGAATGCCCAGCGTCATCGCCATCATCGCCATCATCGACGTGAAGCCGAGCAGGGAATCGTCGAAGAGCAACTTGCGCGCGATCAGGTAGCCGGCGTAGCCGAAGCTGGTGAAGGTGATGAGCACTCCACTGTTGAACAGCCACACCAGCGGCTTCGACGAAAACGAACTGACCGCGTTCACCATCAGTTGCACCCGTCGCATCAGCGTGTACGTGCTCTCGCCTTCACGCTGCTGCTTGCCGACCGACATGCCCACCTGGCTGAAGCCGGCCCAGCTCATCATGCCGCCCATGAAGAGGTTGTAGTCACCCATGCTCAGAAGCGCGTCAACAAAGCGCCGCGTCATCACGCGTTCGGTAACCAGGTTCTCGGGAACCCGGGTGTCGCTCATGTGGTTGAACCCTTTCCAGAACAGGCGGCCGCTGAATCGTTCGAACCAATGGCCCTTGCGTGCCTCCTGGTAGCCAAAGACCACGTCGGCGCCGCTCTGTCGCAGCTTGGGCAGGAAGGCCGCCAGCACGGCTGGGCGAACTTCCAGGTCGCAGTCGATAAGAAACACCAGATCACCCCGCGACTCGCGCAGCCCGGCCTGAATGGCCTGGTGATGCCCGAAGTTGCGCGAAAGATCGATCACCACGAGCTCTGGAATGTCGCTGCGGCGGGCAAGCACATAGGCCAGCGAGTCGTCGGGCGAGCCGTCGTTGACGAGGACGATCTCGTAGCGCTCGCAGCCGGTCGACGCGAGGATCTGCACACACTCTGCGAGAAAGGTCTCGAGAAAGCGTCGGGATCGATACATCGTGGACACGATGCTGACCTCAGGGAGATCGGTGCTCGTCGATGCGGTTCTGTGCGGCATGATGTTGACTGTGGCGTTCATCTGTCCCCTCGGTCGACGACCTTCGGTGCTCTTGGTTATTTCAGGAACGCCCAACCTACCTCCTGCGCCAGCGACGGATGCACGAACGCGGCAGGACTGAAATAGACCGTCCGCCCGGCCAGCACGGTCGACTCGCATGCCTGCGCGCGCCATGCCGAAAAGTCTGGCGCATAGGATGCGACGGCGTTCAGCAAGCCCACGCAGCCACAACGAAAGAGCAGTTCCATCAGGGACTCTAGTTCCGGAACCGAAGGCGTTGCAGTGAGAGCCTGAATGATCGGGCGGCCGGTGTCGAGCTGCTCGTCGACGTGGTGAACCGTTATTCCTACGAACTTCGCCCCATAGTCGAGCGCCCTTCGGACAGGCTTATCGCCGATCGCTCCGGCAAATGCCGGCAGCATCGAGTAGTGAAGGTTGACGAGCTTGCCTCTAAAGGCAGCGACCAGTTCGGGAGCCAGGATCCTGTGGACCGTGGTCACGATGACGTCGGGGCTGATCGCCTGCAACCTCCTCGTCACGGCTGGCTGAGCCGGCGCGGAAAAATCCATCACTTCGGCAGGGAGGCCTCTGGCTCGGGCGAAGGTGTTCGCCCCGCATTCGCGATCAGAAAGCACTGCGCATATCTGCGCGCTGTTGCACCAGCCCAGTCGGATAGCCCTGTCGATGAATCTGAGGTTGCCACCGTTTCCGGAACACAGGAATGCGATTCTCACCGGCGTTCTCCTGCGCCCGAGGAGCCGTCTGCTGCACTGGTGTGATCGAAGGCGCGTGACCGCCTGGGTACTTGGCGCCGCTTCTGTTCAGCCTCAGGGGGTGTCATGCACCAACTCCTGCACCCAGCCTTCGAGCTTCGCCATCGAACCTGCACGCCCGAACTCGCGCTCGCCGTAGACCCGACCGCGTTCGCCCATCGCCGAGCGCTCGGCGGGTGAAAGGCGCATCAGCGATTGCACGCAGCGTGCGAGATCGGCCCCGGCCCCGGCTGCACACACCGCGCCCGCGCCCGACTGCTCGATCACCGCGGCCCCTTCGCCGTCGAGCATCGCAAGGATGGGCAGTCCCGTGGCAAGGTAACTCTGCACCTTGCCCGGTATCGTCATCGCGAAAGCCGGGTCTTTCTTCAGCGACACCAGAAGCGCGCTGGCGCCGCGGAAGAACGACGGCATGCGCTCGATCGGGTGGCGGCCGAGCAGCACCACGTTTCGCTCGAGGCCCCGGCTCGCGATTTCGCTGCGCACCCACTCGGCCGCGCGGCCGTCGCCCACGATCAGCCAGCGCAGGCCGGCTTCGTTGCGCAGCGCCGTGGCTGCGTCGAGGATCGCAGGGAAGTCTTGAGCGTCGCCGATGTTGCCCGCGAACAGCACGTTGAAGGTGTCCGCATACGGTGCCACTTCAGGCGCGGGCTGGATCGCGGCCAGCGGCCCTTCGAAGATCGCTTCGGCCCAGCCGGGGAAGTAGCGGATGCGTGAAGCGTCGCCTGAGTATTTTTCGACGTTGCCGCAGAACGCACGCGACTGCACCAGCACACGGTCGCAACGCCGGTAGATGAAACCCACCAGCTTGCCGACCCAGCCCAGCACGCGTGGGGAGCGCACCACGCCCACCGCTTCTAGCGTGTCGGGCCAGAGGTCGAGTACCCACATCAGCAAGGGCGCGCCCTTCAGCCGGCGCTGCAGCAGGCCGGGCAGCGCCAACGTGACCGGCGAGACCTGGAACACGAAGATCGCATCGAAGCGGCGGCCGCGCAGCCGCCACGCGCCGAGCGTCAGGCCTGCCGCGGCAAAGCTCAGGTAATTCAGCACCAGCCGCACGCTGCTTTTGCCACGCGGCAGCAGCGGCACACGGACGATCTCGGCACCGCTGTAGTTCGAGAAGCCGTTGGGTTCGCGCGCGAAGGCGGGAAACACCTCGCCTTCCGGGTAGTTCGGAATGCCGGTCAGCACCGTGACCACGTGGCCGCGCCGCACCAGCTCGGTCACGAGATCGTTGATGCGAAAGGTTTCGGGCCAAAAATACTGGCTGACGACGAGCAGGCGCAATCCGAGCCGCCTACAAACTTTTGCGCCAAACCACGCGGTTCACGTAGTCGGTGTAGCTGTGCAAAATGCGCAGCACCTTGGCCGAGACGTTGGACATGCTGTAGTCGGCCACCAGCCGCAGGTCGCGCTGCGCCCCGCGCGCCTGGGTTTCGAGGATCGCAAGCGCCTGGCGCACGCGCACCGTCTCGAGGCCGACCATCATCACCGCTGCTTCTTCCATGCCTTCGGGCCGCTCGTGCGCCTCGCGCAGATTGAGCGCCGGAAAGTTAAGGATCGACGACTCTTCGTTGATCGTGCCGCTGTCGGAGAGCACGGCGCGTGCGTTCATCTGCAGCTTCACATAGTCGAGAAACCCAAGCGGCTTGAGCAGCCGCACATTGGCGTGAAAGCTCACGCCCATCGCGTCGATGCGCTTCTGAGTGCGCGGGTGGGTCGAGACGATCAGCGGCAGGGCGCGCTCTTCGGCCACCGCGTTGAGCACCTCGACCAGCTTCGCGAAGGTCTGCGGTGCGTCGATGTTCTCTTCGCGGTGCGCGCTGACCACGAAGTACTGTTGTGGCGTCAGGCCCAAACGCGCGAGAACGTCGGAAGCCTCGATCTTCGGCCGGTAGTAAGCCAAGACCTCGAACATCGGGCTGCCGGTCTTGATGACGAGGTCGGGCGGCAGGCCCTCGCGCAGCAGATATTCGCGGGCGATGTCGCTGTAGGTGAGGTTCACGTCGGCAGTGTGGTCGACGATGCGGCGGTTGGTTTCTTCGGGTACGCGCAGGTCGAAGCAGCGGTTGCCGGCTTCCATGTGGAAGATCGGGATCTTGCGACGCTTCGCCGGAATCACCGCGAGACAGCTGTTGGTGTCGCCGAGCACCAACATGGCGTCGGGCTGCTCGGTGGCGAGCACACGATCAATCGCAATGATGATGTTGCCGATCGTCTCGGCTGCGTTGCCACCGGCGCTGCCCAGGAAGTGCGCCGGCTTGGCGACCCCCAGGTCGTCAAAGAAGACCTGATTGAGTTCGTAGTCGTAGTTTTGCCCGGTGTGCACGAGCACGTGCTCACAGTGCTCGTCGAGCTGCGCCATCACGCGCGACAGGCGGATGATCTCTGGCCGTGTGCCGACGACCGTCAGGACCTTTAGCTTCTTCATGTGTGAAATCTCGTGGCGGCGCTTCTGTGTTCAGCAACTGCGTGCGGACAGCGGCCGGGGCGCGGGAATACCTACGTCAAGCACGACCTTGAGAAGATTCTCGTTGTACCTCGCGGTGGTGTACTGACGCAGCGCCGTTAGATGGTTGTGCTGAGCCATAGGCGCGAGTCTCTCGGGCGCGCTAACGATTGTGTTCAGGGCAGCCTGAAGCGAAGCCACCGAGCGCTTCTCCACGGCCATGCCGTTGACTCCGTCGGCGAATGTGTCGAAGATTCCACTGTGGTCGGTGGTGATGACGGCGCAGCCGGCGGCGTAGGCCTCAAGGATGCTGATGGGCTGGCCTTCGTAGGGGTAGTAGGTGGGCAGGCAGAACACGTGGGCTGCGGCGAACAAAGCGCACTTTTGCTCGCCGTGTACGGTTCCGTGGTACCGCAGCTGGGCATGTGACGCTATCTCGGCGAGGAAATCCTGCTTCGCCTGCTCGGACTTGAACCCGCCGGCGAAGTCGATGCGCAGCGACTCGCGCACCGCGGGCTCGAGTGCCACGAAGGCCCGCAGCAATTCGAGGTGGCCCTTGCCCGGCAAGAGGTTGCTCAGGAACAGCAGGCGCAATGGGCGCACCTGCGAGAACTTCGCTTTGATTGATTCGCGACTCGCGAACAGCTCGTTTTGCGCAAAGTTCGGAACAACGTGGATTCGCTCGGCCGGTGCGGCTCCGGCGAACACGTCGCGATGGCGCTCACCCAATACGACGACTGCGCCCAGGCGACGCAAAAACACGGCGTTTAACCGGCGCAGCCAACCCCAGCGCCCGCGCATCAATTCGCGCATGCCCGCACCGCCGTGCAGGTGCACGACCATCTTGCGTAGGCGCGCGAAGCACACTGCGTAGATCAACAGGTCCTTGGCGTTTCCGGCCAGCGATTCGGAGATCGTAAAGTAGATGACGTCGGCTGAGCTTTGGAGCGCACGCACCTGACGGATGATCTGGAGCACCTCTCGAATGCGCGAAGCCGAATCCACACCTTGCTTGAAACTCGCCTTGCTCAGGTTGACCACCTGAACATCGCAGTGCAATTGAAGCTCCTCCAGGAAGACCTGGCAAGCAAGCGACTGTCCAGTGACAGGGTCGGGTAGCGGCCCGATGAAGAGTGCCTTTGTGCGCGGCAGCGTCATGGGCGCAACTTCATCGCCACGGTGTCGGGCCGCTCGCGGTCGAACACTTCGTTGGCCCAGAGCATGACGATCACCTCGTCGTCACCGATGTTGGTGATGTCGTGTGTCCAGCCCGGCACTGTCTCGACTATGCGCGCTTCGCCGCCGCGCGTGACGATCTCGTGGATCTGCCCAGTTTCGATGTGACGGAACCCGAACTGTGCCGTGCCCTTGATGACGAGGAACTTCTCGGTCTTGCTGTGATGGTAGTGCCCGCCGCGGGTGATGCCCGGGTGCGCAGTGAAGTACGAGAACTGGCCGCAGTCGGGCGTTTTGAGCATCTCAACGAATACACCGCGCGGGTCGCCGTGGCAGGGCACCTCATACGCAAACGATTCGGGGGGCAGGAAGCTGACGTAGGTGGCGTAAAGCGCCCGCACGAGGCCCGTGCCGACGCGTGGTGTGGTCAGCGTGCCGCGGCTGGCGGCGAAGCCGCGCAGTGTCTCGGCCAATTCGCCGACCGTCGTGGAATGAACCGGCCCGGCCGCCACGAATCCGCCAGCAGAAGGCGGCGCCGCGAGAAGGGCGGTGAAGGCAGCAACCACGTCGTCGACGTAGATCAGACGCAAACTTGCCGTCGGATCATTGACCGTGATCGGCAGGCCGCGTGCGATGTGATGGCAGAACGTGGCGACGGCCGAGTTGTAGTTCGGCTTTGACCATTTGCCGAACACATTTGTGAGGCGCATCAGATGCACCGGCACGCCAAAGCTGCGGCCATGTTGAAGCAATGCTTCTTCCGCTGCGCGCTTGCTGCGGCCGTAGGGGTTGTCGATCTCGGCCTGGATCGAAGAGGCAAACACGATCGGCGCGCGGCAGCCCGAGGTGGCGAGCACCTCGCACAACGCTTCGGTGAAGCCGACATTTCCGGTTTCGAACTCGGTCGGGTCTTTCGGCCGGTTGATTCCGGCAAGGTGAAACACCATGTCGGCGCCTTGCAGGGCTTCCTGAAGTTGAACAGCGGAACTCTTGCGCGTCACGCTGACCACGTCGGTGTGGCCGAGTTCGTGCAGCCGGACGCGCAGATTGCTGCCGAGGAAGCCATCGGCCCCGGTGATGACGATGCGCATGCGGCTCAGTCCTCCGCCATGGCGGCTTCGCCGCGGGCGATGCGTTTCATGAAGTCGAGCGTCAGAAGGAGTTGCTTCATGCCTTCGACATCGAGCCGGTTTGTATTGTGCGAGTTGTAGTCCTCGCCATGGGTGATGCGCTGTTCTCCCTGTTCGATGAACTTGGCGTAGTTGAGGTCACGGCCATCGGGCGGTACTCGGAAGTAGTCGCCGAGGTCCTCGGCACAGGCGCGTTCCTCGCGGCTGAGCAGGGCCTCATAGAGCTTTTCGCCGTGACGGGTGCCAATCTCGCGCACCTCGTGGCTTGGTCGACGCAACAGCTCAAGCAGCGCGCGCGTCAGCACCTCCACGGTGGCGGCCGGCGCCTTCTGGACGAAGATGTCGCCGTTTCCGCCGTGGCGGAAGGCGTATGTGACCAACTCGACCGCGTCATCGAGCGTCATCATGAATCGCGTCATCGCTGGGTCTGTGACGGTGATCGGTTTCCCGGCGAGGATCTGCTCGACGAAGAGCGGGATCACCGAACCGCGCGAGGCCATGACGTTGCCGTAGCGGGTGCCGCAGATGACGGTCGCAGTGTTTTCGAGGTTTCGCGAGGCGGCCACCATCACCTTCTCCATCATCGCCTTGGAGATACCCATCGCGTTGATCGGGTAGACCGCCTTGTCGGTGCTCAGGCACACAACTCGCTGGACGCGCGCGGCAATCGCAGCCTCGAGCACGTTTTCGGTCCCCAGCACGTTCGTGCGCACCGCCTCCATCGGATGGAACTCGCACGAGGGCACCTGTTTTAGGGCTGCAGCGTGAAAGCAGAAGTCCACCCCCCGCATCACTCCGGCCACTGCGCGCTCGTCGCGGACATCGCCCAGGTAGAACTTCAGCTTCCCGCTGCTATAGCGCTTGCGCATGTCGTCCTGTTTCTTCTCGTCGCGACTAAAGATGCGGATCTCTCGCAAATCGGACGACAGGAAACGGCGCAGGACGGCGTTTCCGAACGAGCCCGTTCCACCAGTAATTAACAGCGTTCTATCTTTGAACATGGTTTTCTTGGATCGGGAGAGATGACGGTAGTCGTTGTTCGTGGAGGCGCGTGAGCCCTCACGCAATCGATGCAGGGCGCGCCAGCGCGCCGCAGTGATAGCAAAAGAAGCGCGAAGCCAGAATCGGGTTCATGCGCAGCATGGCCCGGCGTAGCAGCATTCGCGTGCGCCCCTTCAGGTTCGACGTGTTGAATCGGTGCACGTCCAGCGAATGATCGAAGAGCTGCAGATCCATCACGTCGAGTCCCGAAGTCTGCAAGAGCACCAAAAAGTGCTCTGGACTGTAGGCGTTGATGTGGCCGGTGTTGAGCGCCGCCTGAAGCACGGCCCTCGGGATCCGAACACGTTGCTCGCAAGGCACCTCGATGTAGATCAGTTTTCCCGCCACTCGTGCGAGCTCGGCGATGAAGCCGCGCGGATTGGGAACATGCTCGACCACATGACTGGCCACGACCAGATCGAAGCTGCGGTCGGCAAACGGAAGCGTGATGCCGTCGTAGGCGCGCAAATCCAGACCCTTCGCGCCAGGATCGACATGCGCGGTCGGATCGGCAAGATCCACCCCGACATGGCGGGTGCCGATCTTGCGCCGCGCAACCTCCGCCAGAACCGAACCAGTACCGCAGCCGACTTCGAGAACCGAGCCCACTGGCCTGCCCGCGAGCAGGCGTTCGAGGTTGGTCGTCTTGTCGATTGCGCCCAGGCGCCGCCACTCGAGCTCGGAGGGGCTGTATGTTCCTTCGTAGTGGCGGTTGAGCGCCTGGGTTTCGTATGGCCTAACTAGCATGTTGGTCTTTCGTTGACGGAAGCGTCGCGCGGCGCTGTCCGCTTCGCTCGCGGAGACACGAGTTAATTGGCGAAACGGCCGTCGGGTTCAATGACGGCGTACGAAGAGGAATTCCTCGTTGCTGACGGGCGAGCGCCAGGCACAACGGAATCCAAGATCGTTGAGTGTCTTCACGGCATCGGCGGTCGAGCGTCGACCGAAGACTTCCCATCGATGGTGAAATTCTATGCAGATGGTCTCGATATTCGGCGCCAATCGCCTGAAGTCGTCGCTGGCAAGAAGTGCGTACTCGGCGCCTTCGATGTCAAGCTTCAGCAGATCGATTCGCTCACAGCCCACGCGTTCGAAGACGTCTCCCAGGCTGATCAACTGGACCTGGATCTTTTTCGAGCCGACGTGTCCTGCCTTTGTCAGGGAGCCGCTCACATGCGCCTCTTCGTTCGGCAAGTAGAACTCGGCAGGACCGCGCTGCGCCGCCACGCCGACTTCGTGCAACACAAAACCCGGTGGCGCCGACTCTCGAACGAACCTGATGGCCCTCGGTGTCGGATCGAATCCGTGCGCCACGCATCCGTACTTCGCCATCAGCGAGGTCGTGAACGAGATGTCCTCGCCGAGACCGACATCGACCACGACTGATGCGCGACGCAGCGAATCGCGCGGGATGTTCCACCCGCAATAGTCGTTGCCGTGGAACTCGAGTTTCGTCGAGGTTTGTAGCGGTACATAGGGCTCGATGCGCAGTGCTTGCTTGGACAGCACGCGAAGCCGCCGGTAGGTTTTCAGCAGGGTCGCTTGCATTGTCGATTCTTGGCGTTCGTCATGGAGGTGCGATAAAAGTCGCATCAGCCAGATCTTCGAATAGACCCAAAGAGCGCCTGTTTGGCGATCGGGTCCGGGTAGCTGATGAGAACGGCTCGATAGGAGCCCTTGAAGACAAATAGGCTTCCCGCTGCAGCGCCGACGATACCGCAGGCCTCGACCAGCGTGCTCAGGTCGGCCAGCGAACCCGCGCCGCCGAGGACTGTCATCGGGATGCGAACCGTCTCGCGCACGCGCTTGGCCAGACCAAGGTCGTAGCCCTTCATCTGGCCATCGTTCTCGATCGAGTTGATGACGATCTCGCCGGCGCCGCGAGTCTGCGCGTCGAGCGCCACGTCGAGCACCGCCTTCTTGGTGTTCTTGCGGCCGTTGTGCGTCCACACGTCGTATTCTTTGCCGAGCAGACGCTTCTTCACATCGAGCACGACCACGACGCTCTGGCTGCCGATCTCTTCGGCAATGCGCGTGATCAGCGTCGGGTCGTCGAGCGCGGCCGCGCTGAGCGCGACCTTTTCCACGCCAAGGCCGATGATCTTCTTGGCCTGTTGCACCGTGCGCACGCCGCCGCCGTAACAGAGCGGCATGCGGCATTCAGCGGCGAGCCGGGCGATCAGTTTGAAGTCGGGCTCGGCGTTGTTGACGGTGGCGTCGATGTCGAGCACGATCAGTTCGTCGGCTTCTTTTTCATTGAAGATCTTGACCGCGTTGATCGGGTCGCCCACGTACTTCGGATCCTTGAAGCCGACGGTCTTCACGAGGCCGCCTTCGTGCACGAGCAGGCAAGGGGTGATTCTGGGCCTCAGCATGTCAGAGCTCCGCGAAGTTCTGGAGCAGCCGGGCGCCCCAGTGGTGGCTCTTTTCGGGGTGAAACTGAACCCCGAAAATGTTGCCCGAGCGCACGCTGCAGGCAAAGTCGATGCCATAACTGGCCGTCGCAGCCACGTTCTCAGCGTTCGCACATTGAAAGAAGAACGAGTGCAGGAAGTAGAAGCGCGCGTCGTCGTTCATGTTCACGAAGAGCGGCATCCCGGTTGCTGGCCGTGCGTCATTCCAGCCCATGTGCGGCAGCGCCAGGCCTGCCGCTTCAGGCAGTGACCCGAAGGCACGCACGCGGCCGTCGATCCAGCCCAGGCCTTGCAGCTTGCCTTCGTCGCTGCCCTTGGCCAGGATCTGCATGCCGACGCAGATGCCGAGCACAGGCACCTTGTCTTTCAGCACCAGTTGATCGAGCGTGGCGCGCATGCCCGAAGCGTCGAGCAGCTCCATTGCATGGTCGAACGCGCCCACGCCGGGCAGGATGATCTTGTCTGCGCCGACCAGCTCGTCTGCCGTTCGGGCGACGCGGGCTTCGATGTTCAAGCGCTTGAACATGTTGGCGAACGCGAGGATGTTCCCCAGCCCGTAGTCGACGATGGCAATCATCGGATGATGGCCCGCTGCACGCCCACCGCGCGCATGACCTTGGTGCCGAGTTCGATCAGGCCCATCGCGTTGGCGTAGTCTTTGTAGCTCTTGTTCTCGCCGTCCATGATCTGCTGGAGCTCGGGCACGCTGAGGTCGAGCTTGGTGGCGATGTATTCGAAGTCTTCGGCCAGGCTTTCGGCGCTATAGGCGGTCTTGGCGATGCGCTCGAGTGCGTCGGCGCGCGAGAGCTGGCCGGTCAGAATCAGGCTCGAGAAGTGCGCGCGGCGCTTGTCGTAGCCGAACTTGGTGGGCAGCCAGTAGCCTTCGTAGAAGCGCGTGAAGCGCGACTCGTAGTGCTTGTGCGCGTACTTCTGCCAGCCGAACTTGTCGACCAGCTCCTGCATTGCTTCTTCTTTGTGGAACGGGACCTCGTTGAGCGGCTTGACGATGCGCACGCCCTTCACGAATCGGTAGTAGAGCTTGTAGGTGAAGATGTCCGCCTGCGGAAAGGTCTTCAGCGGCCGCTTGCCGAAACGGCGGTGAATGTCACGCAGCTGGCGCAGGTCGGAGGCGTGGTAGTGCCACTCGAGCGGCTCGCGCACGCACTCGGTCGAATAGTTGGCTCCTGTCAGGATGTACTTGAACTTATTCTTGGCGGCGAAGTTGTAGAGGGAAGCAAAGAACGCATGGTCTTGCGGCGTGTCGATGTGCGGAACCTGGGCCTTGAAGAACGCGAGTTGCAGGTCTTTCATCTCTTCCCAGTTGACGACCTCGGTGTGCAGGTCCAGGCCCAGGCCGTCGACCATTGCCTCGATGTTGTTGACCGCCTGCTGAGAGTTCCAGCCGGCATCGACGTGAAAGAGCAGCGGACGCAGGCCGAACTTTGCCTTCGCAAGGTAGGCGACGTACGAGCTGTCGACACCACCGCTGATGCCGATCAGGCAGTCGTGGTCACGTCCCTTGCCGTCGCGCTTGATCTGCTCCACTTGTGCGGCAATGCGCTTGGCGCCTCGCTCGTCGGGGTGCCAGTTCGGCAGGATGTTGGTGTGGTAGTTGTTGCAGTAGTCGCACCAACCGCGCGAGTCGAACGTGATGTTCGAGTCGGACGTGTCCATGATGCAGTTACTGCAGATGTTGTACTTGGTTGACTTCATGGCGGCGGGAGCAGGTCGGCGAAATAAGAGTGTCGATGCGGAACAGCGTGCGTCACGCGTTCTCCGGCTTGCGCCGCCAGGCCGTGACGGCCCGCTGGAGAACGTCGGTGAAGCGCCGAGCGATTGGCACATAGTCGTAGTTGTCGAGCACGTAGCTGCGGGCCTTGGCTCCAATCTCCGCAAGGCGTTCGTCTGGCAGCGAAGCGAGCCCCATGAGCTTGCTTCTGAAATCATCCACGCTGCCCGGTGCGAAGAGGAAAGCGTTGCCGCTCGGGGCGCGCTGATTGTTGATCTCGTTTTCTTCAAACAGCACCGGCAGGCCGCATGACTGTGCTTCAAAGAAGCTCAGGCTGCATTGTTTCGCAAACACCGCGAGGTCGGCCGCTTGATAGAACTGCGCCAGGTCGAAATAGCGTTGGGTAGGCAGACGAACGAGCTTATTCTCGCTGGTTGAGAAACGGCGCTCGACTTCCTCGCCGTAGCTGCCATCGCTGGTGCCGATGACTAGCAATTCGATTGTCCGGCCCGCCGCGAGTGGGAACTTTTGGTGCAATGTCTCTGCTAGGAAGGCGCCGCCTTTGGTTTCGTCCAGCTTGCCGGCATACAGGACGAGGAAGGCGTCAGGATCGATGCCAATGCGGGCGCGAACGGCTTTCCGTGCTTCTGCGTTGGGGCTGAAATGAAAGGTGTCCGTGCCGAACGAAAGTAGATCCGTATGGGCCAGCGGGATACCCAAACATTTCTGAACGTAGTCGCTGTCCACGACCCTGATCAGAGGGATGTTCTCGCGCAGGATGACGGGCGTGATAAAGCGCCGGAAGAACGCCCGGAAGTATTCCCGGAACCGATTGAGCGACGCCATTTCGAGCATGTGGCAATCCAGAACGAGTGGGTACTTCAGCCACTTCGAGAGGCGGACGAACAGCATGCCAGTGACAGTGTCCTCGCCATGGACGAAAACCACGTCTGGTTTAAGCCTGGAGACCGTTTGAACAAGCAGGCGCGGATAGAAGATCGCGCGCCCGCTGTAGAAGCCCAACAACGGAACCCGCAAGATGCTGACGCCGGTTTCGCGCTCGAACGCTCTGTCCTTTTCGGGGATGTTGTCCGTACCGAAGAAGGCCGTGAGAAATGAAGGTACCTTGTCGAGTTCTGCCGTAACCACGGTGACTCCGTTGCCTTCCGCCTGCTGAAGGCGAGAGAGCAGATTGACCTGGTAGCCGGCATCCGGGTGGAAAAAATCTTCGACGTGGACAATGTTCATGGAATGAAATGGAAAGGAATGGGCAGCGGCGATCAGGCCAGAGATACCGAATCGGCACAGCTGGTGGGGACGGAGCGCTCGCGCTCGGATTTAATCGGGCGACGATGCATTGACGGCTTGCGAGCAAGCCAGAGCAGCAGCAGTGTCATCGCACCGCCGCCAGATAGCACTGCGGTGGACAGTGGAAGATTGAGCATGGCCAGCCAGAATCCCACGAGCCACAAAACCACGAATCGCGGGGAGTAGCCGCTGGCGATGCGATTGATGGCGAAGAACACTGCGCACAGCGCTGCGGTCACGACCGGCACACCCAGTACACCGAGTGCGGCAAATCCGTCGCTGGCCCAGAAATTGGCGTTGAAATTCGCTTGTTCAGAACCGCTGTATTGAAGACCGATTAGCTGCCCGAGAGAGTACGCGCCGTACGGATACCCGCCGATCAATGCGTTGACGGGCCCGATGTGGGTATAGAAGGTGTAACCGTTGGTCGAAAAGTAATCGTAGTAGGTCGTCATGTTCCAGCCACCCGCACCGAGCACGCGAAGCAGAAGAATCGACTTCACCCAAAACAAGACCCCATCGTCAGGGAGCAGTTCGATGACCAGGAGGATCGAGACGGCCAACACGGTGACAAGTCGCAGCAGGAAGTCCTCGCCCGAACCGAATAGCAAATTCAGTATGACGATGACCGCCGGCATCAGGATGGCAGCCTTCGATCCGGTCGCGGCGTAGATCAGTACACAGCCGAGCAGGCCGATCGCGAGGTCGGCAAGGTTGCGGCGTAGCACACCCCTGGCAAAGTAGAACGGCAAGAAGCAGTAGGACAACCATGAGATCAGGTAGTTCACGGTGCCGCTTCTCTCGTTCTCGTTGGCAGCGAAGCGCAAGTCGTAGACATCTTCAAACGACACCAGTCGCATGTATTCGTGGTAACTCGCCACGAGCACGATCATCGAGACAACGGTCAGAACGCCGAGGATAGTCGCCAAGTGATGAACGGAGCGGATCGGCGCGTTGGCTTTGCATCCGAGTCCCGATGCCTGCAGTAGCGTCGCCATGCTCGCTGCCAGGAAAGCCTGCACGACTATCAATTCGCTGCTAGATCGTTCCCAATTGAAGACCATGATTAACTGCGCCGGAACATAACAAAGCGCGAAGATAAGCGCTGCGCCGTACGCTGCTGGCGCACCCGACGACCTGTACGCGACGACCGGCGCGCAAACGAGCAGATACGTGTAGAGCAGCTCGAGTTCAGATGGCGCAAGGTACAGGTAGTGGGCGTACTCGAATGCCGGGTTGATGAATGCGACGTAGGCATAGTGAAACACCGCGCCATAGGCCAGGGCTACCAGGGGCAACGGGAGCTTACGCATGGGGCGTCCCTCCGGCGGCGGCCAGGTCGCTGCGCTTGCAGCAGCGGTAGGCCAGAACGACCATCAATGCAGACCCTGTGAGCGTGAGAAGCGAAGACAGCAAGAGCGCTCGCTCCAAGTCACCGCTCAAGCCACCAAGCACGACCCCGATCAACGGCAACGTTGTCACTGCGGTCTGTACGAGCAGGCCGAGTCGCACATGTCCGGTCGCAACGAAAACATAGCCGAACGGCTGCGAGATGAACTGGGCCAGTACGCCAATGCACAGACTCCGCGACAGATCCCCAGAGGTGCGGTAGGCGTCGCCAAGAACGAATGCGAAGAGCGACGGGGCGATCAGGAAGAAGGCGCTGAAGACCGGTATCGCGAACAGTGCGAGCTTGCGCAGGGTGCGGCGGAAGAAACTGGAGGTCTCGAGCCCGTTGTTGAGTCGACCGACGAATTCGGGCCGGAACGCCTCGGCAACCGCACCCCCCACGAGCGCACCCGGCACGAGCAGAAAGCGATAGGCAATGGCGTAGTGGCCAACCTCCCGCAGCGAAAACAGCGCCTGAAGCAAAAACGGCTGCGCGCTCAAGCCCAGCGTTGCCACGAACGAGGAAGGGAGTACGAACAAGGGAAAGTGCCCATACTCTTTCGCCGCCTTGACAAGACTGGCAATGCGCACAACGGGCCGCCGATCACTGTCGCGCGCCTTCCGAAAGCCGAGCCAGAGATATACCAAGCCGGCCGCGAGGCCCGCCACGAAGCCTGCGACCAGACCGCCAAACAACCTTGCGGCAGTCACCGCAAGCAACGTGCTGGCCCCTACGTTGGTGAGTGCGTTCACCACCTGACTGCGGGCAAAGCGCCCGTAGTCGTTTGTCCTCGCGCCCCATTGCTGCGCGGACGTGTACGCTGCCGCGAGCACGGCGCTGAGTGGAAGCAGGAGGTAATGGCCGTGCGCCGGAACTCCGAGACCGAAGTGGCCAACGCACAGCGAGGCCAAGAGCACCAGCGAGAGCACCAGCGAGATCGACACCGTTAGGACAGTCAGGTCGACGGCCTTATCGTGCTCGCGCGGCAAAATGATCGACAGCTCGTATTTCAGGGTGAATAGGCCCGCGACGATGGCATGCAGCGCCGTGAACACAGCAAGCGCTCCGAAGTCCTCTGGTCGGTAAAGCCGGGTCAGCAGCGGTGTGGCAGCAACCACGGTCACCTGACTGGCGATCATGCCGGTGGCGATGCGGACGATGTTGCGCCGAAAGCGCGATTCGGGTTGGATGGCTTTTCCCTGCGTCAGCGAGGTGTCAGGCACGACTGGCAGTAGACGCAGATCGCTTGTTGAAGAAAGCACGCTGTCACCCTGCCGCTCAACCAAGGACTAACGCGACGCAAGAAGCACATCGAGGATGCGGTTGGCAGCATCACCGGCGCCGTAGGGGCTGACCTCCACCCTTTCCTGCTGTGCATGCTGCTCGACCGCCTGGATCAGCCTGGCCGCATCGCTGCCGACCAACGTGTTCCAGCCGGCATCGACGGTCTCGACCCACTCGGTTTCCGCGCGGGTGGTTACACACGGAACCCGATAGAAGAAAGCTTCCTTCTGCACGCCCCCTGAGTCGGTGACGATCACTTGCGCATGCTTCTCGAGTGCCACCATGTCCAGGTAGGACACCGGTTCGATCATAGTGACGTCTCCGAGCGCGTCGTCCATGCCGTATTCCCGAATCTTGGCTTTGGTGCGCGGATGGATCGGAAAGATCACCCGCCGCGATGCGGCGATGCCGGCCAAGCCCTTGACAATGCCGGCCAGGCACTTCGGGTCGTCGGTGTTTTCGGCACGATGGCAGGTGGCCAGGACGTAGCCCTTTGGCGCGACGCCGAGCTCCGCGAGGATGCTCGTGCGCTGTTCGGCCAGCCCAGCGAAGAGCAGTGCCACGTCGTACATCACATCGCCGACGAGGTGAACGCCGCTCGAAAGACCGTCACTGGCGAGGTTTGCGACGGCCGTTTCGGTTGGACAAAGCAGCAGCGAAGACAAGCGGTCAGCGACGATCCGATTGATCTCTTCCGGCATCCGCATGTTGAACGAACGCAGCCCCGCTTCGACGTGGGCAATCGGTATGTGTAGCTTGCTGGCGGCGAGCGCCGCGGCGAGGGTAGAGTTGGTGTCGCCGTAGATCAGCACCCAATCCGGACGCTGTTCGAGGAGTACCTGTTCCAACGCTTCGAGCATCCTTCCGGTCATCGCCCCGTGGGTTCCCCCAGAGATGGCCAGGTTGTAGGCTGGCGCGGCGATGCCGAGTTCCTCAAAGAAGACATCGGACATCTTCTGATCGTAGTGCTGCCCGGTATGGACGAGCACTTCGGTCACGCCCGCCACGCTGCGAGCAAGCAGCGCGCGAGAAAACGCTGCGGCCTTGATGAATTGAGGGCGAGCCCCGACGACAGTCAAGATTTTCATTGAAACATTCCGGGAAAATTCACTGGATCGCGGCGTGCACAGCGTGGATCACCCGGTCCTGTTGCAGTTCGGAGAGGTCGGCGCTGATCGGCAGGCTCATGACGTGCGCTGCAGCAAGATCGCTACTCGGGCTGGCGTTGGCAGAGCCGTAAACCGCGTAGGCCGGCTGCCGATCCAGGGGTAACGGGTAGTGTATTGCGCTAGGGATTCCCACCGCTGCGAGACGCTCCTGCATAACTGCGCGGTCATCGGCGAAGATCGTGTACTGAGCCCAGACGCAGTCGCGGTCGCCCTTGACCTGCAGCAAGCTCACGCCGCGGAGCCCTGCTAAGGCTGCGCCATAGCGTTCGCCAAGCGCCTTGCGCTGCGCCAGCTCCCACTCGAAGCGTTCGAGCTTGCCGAGCACCACGGCGCATTGCAATGTGTCCATGCGCCCGCCGACACCGACGCGTGTGTGGTGGTAGCGCTTGCTCTGGCCATGCACGCGGATCTCGCGGCAGGCCTGCGCGAGTGCGTCGTCGTTCGTGAAGATCGCGCCGCCATCGCCATAACAGCCGAGCGGCTTGCTGGGAAAGAAGCTGGTGCAGCCGAAGGTGCTTAGGTTGCAGCTTTTTCGCCCCTTGTAGCTTGCGCCAAAGCTTTGTGCGGCGTCTTCGATCACGGGGATGTTGCCGTGGCCTGCCGCGATGGCGTTGATTTCGTCCAGGTCGGCCACCTGGCCGTACAGACTCACCGGCATGATGGCCCGGGTGCGTGGCGTGATGGCCGCTTCGATCAACGAAACATCGATGTTGCAGGTGCCGGGTTCGATGTCCACGAAGACCGGCTTCGCACCGGCGAGCACGATCATCTCTGCCGTCGCCGCGAACGTGAACGGCGAGGTGATGACTTCGTCGCCCGGCTTCAGCTCGAGCGCCATCAGCGCGATGAGCAGCGCCTCGGTGCCGCTCGCCACGGTGATGCAGTGCTTCGAGCTGGCGTAGGCGGCCAGCCGCTCTTCGAGCTCCTTCACTTCCGGTCCCATGATGTACTGGCCGTGGTCGAGCACCCGCTGGATGCGTCCGTTGATCGACTCGCGCAGCGCCGCGTACTGCGACTTGAGATCGATGAAGTCGAGGGGCTTGAGCATGTCGGGGGCGTTCATGGTTTGGTTTCCTCGTGTTCGGCAACGGCCAGCACGCCACCGCGCAGGATGAAGTGATCGCCTGTATGCGGGCAGCGTGTTTCCCCGTTGCCTTGTAGCGGCAGTTCCAGCCGCTCGCCGAAGCGGCTCATCCAGCCGATCTGGCGGGCCGGCACGCCGACCATCAGCGCAAAGTCGGGCACATCACGGTTGATGACGGCGCCGGCGCCCACGAAGGCGTAATGGCCGATCGTCGTGCCGCAGACGATGGTGCTGTTGGCGCCCAGGGTCGCGCCACGTTGCACCAGCGTGCGCCGGTATTCTTCCTTGCGCGTCACGGCCGAACGCGGGTTGTAAACGTTGGTGAAGACCATGCTCGGACCGCAGAACACGTCGTCTTCGAGTGTCACCGCGTCGTAGACCGAGACGTTGTTCTGGATCTTGACGTTGTCGCCAATGCGCACGTCATTGCCCACGTAGACGTTCTGCCCGAAGGAGCAGCGCGCGCCGACGCGGGCACCGGCGCTGATGTGTACGAAATGCCAGACCCAGCAGTCGGCGCCCAGCACGGCGCCGTTGTCGACGATGGCCGAGGAATGGATGGTGGTGGCCATGCGCGGGCGGTGCCTCAGTAGGCCAGCGGCAGATTGACGCGCTTGCCGTCACGGGCCGAAAGGTACATCGCGATCAGCAGCTCGAGCGACTTCAGGCCTTCCCGGCCGTCGATCTCGGGGGCTGCTTCGCCGCGCAGCGTGTCGATCACGTTGCTGTAGTAAAGCGGGTGTCCGAAACCGTAGACAGAGGTGGTGCGGTAGCTGGCGTCCTCGATTTGCTGGTCCATCGGGTCGGTGTCGGCGAACTCCCAGTGTTTGATCTCGTTCACTGCAACGCCGCCGATCCGTACAGAACCCCTCTCGCCCAAGATCGTGATCGAGCCTTCCAGGTTCTTCGGGTAGGTCAGCATGGTGACGTTGATCGAGCCCATGGCGCCGTTACGCCATTTGAGCGCGGCCACGCCTGTGTCTTCCACTTCAATGTCGCGCGCGAGCGTGCCGGTGTAAGCCATGACGCTTTCGACCGGTCCGACGATCCAGTCGAGCAGGTCGACGTAGTGACTTGCCTGGTTCATGAAGGCGCCGCCGTCGAACTCCCACGTGCCGCGCCAGGCGGCGCTGTCGTAGTACTCCTGCGGACGGGTCCAGAACACGTTCACGCCGACCATGTAGATCCGGCCGAAGCGACCTTTTTCGACCGCATGCTTGAGCAGTTGCAGCGTACGGTTGCGTCGGTTCTGTTTGACGACGAAGAGCCGTGCGCCGGCTTCGTCACAGGCTCGCACCATGGCCAGTCCGTCTGTCCAGCGTGTGGCCATGGGCTTTTCGGTCATCACGTCGAAGCCTGCGCGTGCGGCTTCGGCTGCCTGGGCGGGGTGCAGGCCGCTCGGCGTGGTCAGCACAACGCAATCTGCGCTCGAAGCTGCCAACATCGCGCTCAGGTCGGTGTGGCCCATTGCGCCGGTCTTCTTCACGGCGTTGGCAAGCGCGGCTGGGTCGACTTCGCAGACGTCTGTCAGTTCGCAGCGTTCAGCGTGCGTCGCAATCGAGTCAAAGTGGTTGTTGGCGATGCGGCCACAGCCGACCAAGGCAAAGCGCACCTTGCGGTCGGTGATGGGCAGGCGGCGTGAGTGCATGTTGTCGTCTCGTCCGTGGGGTTCATTGAGCGGTTTCAAGGTGACGGCAAACGCAGATGGTCGAATCGCGTCACCGAACCTCCTGTGGAAGTTCGTCTTTGAGCGTTGCGATCAGGTGCCGCATTTGCTCAAACTCAGCTTCCTTTCGCGACAGGAAGGATCGTGTCAAGCGGATTTTCTCGCGCAGCCCGCTGGGCGTGAGCACGTAGGCGTAGGCCAGCTTGTTGTCGCTGCGCCGAAAGTTACCCACCTTGACCAAGCCTTTGTCGAGCAGGGCATGCAGCACGTAGTGGGTTTTCCCCAAACTGAGTCCGAGGGCAGACGACATTTCTCGCTGCGACATGTCGGAACGATGCTGGAGTAGGCGCAAGACAGCCAGCCGAGCGCCTTCGGTGTCCCCATGCGATGGTCGATCAGGTGACACCGAATCTGCTTGTTCAAACATTGAACACTCGATTGTAATCTAGTCCGCCGACGATCCAACGCCCTGTTCGGACCCATTGCTGAAGCGAGGAGCCGCTAAGGTGAGAGCCGTGCAGGCACGGGGTCGGGGGTCGTAAAAACCGCAGCGGGTTAGCCGCGAAAGCGCCAAGCCCGGGCGAGCTGCTCCCGACGCTGCGCGTCCAGAGGGTTCACCTCACGCGACCAGACCCTGTAACGCCGGGCAAACACAAAGAAGCTCGACGCCAGAAACGCGAGCAGCGTGCTGGCCATGGCGACCTGCGCAATTGACGGCTTGGACTTGTGGTCGGGCGGCTCCGCAATGTCGACCTTCTGGAGTGCCGGGCCTTCCTTGGCCTCATCGAGCTTCGCGGCCTCGAACTGACGAATCATCGTTTCGAGCAGAGTCTCCTGGATTTTGACCTCGCGTCTCGCGCGCACGTAAGCGATGCCAGCCTCAGGCAGCTTGCCAACCGGCATGTCGACTGCGCTGCCCGGGTTGCCGCCTTGCGTCGATTCCATGCGGGCCAATTCCCCACGCAGGGCTCGCAATTCCGAATTGAGTCGAATGACTTCGGGGTTTTGCTCGGTAGCCGCGGTACGCAGCACCTTGAGTTGCACCTCGCGCTCGGCGACCAAGGAGCGCAACTGTGCTGCGCCCAAGATCAGGGCCTCGGCTTGCTTGTCGAGCATGATCAGGCCCGATTTCTCTTGCACCTGACGGAGGTCCTGTTCCGCATTGATCAGGTGTTCTTTAGTGTCGTTGAGCTGCTTCTCGAAAAATACCCGCCGCAACTGCGCTTCCGAGACTGCGAGACGATCCAGCACCTTTGTGATTTCGCCGGCATGGGCGTTGGCCAGGTCGGCCGCGAACCGAGGCTCGCGGTCGTCCACTTCGACAGTGATCAGGCCGCTTTTCTTGTCCGATGAGACTCTGATGTAGTTGGGCAGGGTCTTGCGAAGGGCTTCATTGGTCGCAGCGCCGTATCGCGCCTTCAATGCGAATCGCTCGGCGATCGCGCGTTGCACGCTGTCGCTTTTCAGCAGCGCCACATACAACTCGTCGGGTGACTTCGGTGCCGCACCTCCCACCAGGCCGCCGAGCGAGCCGAGCGCTGCCAGCGCTGCTGCCGACCCGCTCGGTTGCTGCGAGCCCGGGGCCAGCAAGGTGGCGCGTGCCGTGTACGTCTTCGGCAGCAGAAGACCGACCCCGATTGAACCGATTGCCGCCAAAACCGTGACCGCGGCGATCAACCGTTTGCCCTCACCGATCCAGGTCAGGGCCTGGGTCAAACTAACGGTGGCCCCCTCGTCTTCGAATACTTCCGCTGTGGCCGGCGGAAGCTGCTGCAGGTTTGTGCTCTTCATGAGGGTCCCCGCATCAAAGCGAATGAATGGCGGCGATACCTATGCCGAACCCGGTGAAGATCTGCGCAAAGTCTTTCAGATTTCGAACGAACGCCCGGCCCCAGGTTTCAAAGTCGAGCTGGTTCGGCACGATGAGCGCGTCGCCGGGTTGCATGACCTGCGACTCGAGTCTGCTGCGACCGAAGAAACTGCGCTTGTCACCAGCATGGCTCACTGTGCCGTCGGCGCGCAGGATGAACATGTTGTCGGGCTCCGCGGCTTCGTCGGCGCCGGCCAGGCGCAGGTAATCGCCGGCAGTGCGGCCCGGTTTCCAGAGGAACGCGTTGCTGTTGACCACCGCACCCGCCACAGTGACGAAGCCGGGCCGCGAGGGTATGACGATGCGGTCGCCGCCTTCCAGCGGCACGTCGGGGAGCGACTCCGGCGCCACTGTCTCGGGGTCAAGTTCGAGCGCGATGCGGCCGTTAGGCTGAACGTTGCGTAAGCGTGCAAGCTGGGCCTGCGTGGCGGCATTGCTCACCGCCGTGGTCGACGCTGCACCCACGGCGTCATCGCGTCGGTTGGCGGCGTCGCGTGCGGCTTGCACTGCAGACAAAGACTCAAGCCGCGCGATGGCCGCCACGAGGTTCTCGCGTTGCCGCTGGCGCGTTTCTTCGCGGCTGAATTCCATGCCGTAAAGGTAGGCCTGGCCGGTGAATCCACCGGCGCGTTCGATCACGCTCTTCAGCGTGTCGCCCGCCTGCAACTGGTACACACCCGGCGAGCCCACTTCGCCTTCCAGCGACACGAGGCGCGTCTGGCGCGAAAGCGGCACGCGGATGTCTTTCTGGCTGTAGACCGTGACGACGTCACCGGCCATCAGCTCGATGTTGTTCGCCGCGTCGCCTTGCAGCACGGCCTTGCCGAGGTTGAATGGGATCACCTGAGTGCTTAGGTCTTGGGTGTTGAGCCGCTCGATCACCGCATAGTCCCAGTTCAGTTCATCGAACAAGGCCGTCGGTGTCCTTTTCGACGCTTCGAGCACGACACGGTCTTCCCTGCGGCGTTGGCGTTCGGCGCGGCTGCGCGGGGCTGCCGCCGCGGCGGCGTTCGGACCAACGGCCAGGCCGGCGTCGGCACGCAAGTCGTCATCGTCTTCGAGCACTTGGACGAGCAGGTTCTTGCGGCGATAGAAGTCGGGCGAGATCAGCGCGTCGCGGTCGGGGATCAGGTCGCGAATGCGCATGCCGGGTTTGAACGCGTAGCGCAGCGGCTGTGCCACATGGCCACGCAGCGTGACCGCATTGGCGAACTGCGGGGAAATTGCCAGCAAGGTCAGCATGTCGCCGTCGCGCAGCAGCTGTTGCAGGCCGTTGCCGTCGAGCTTGAACTCTTCGACAAAGCGAGCTTTCGCTTGCCCGGTGTCGACGCGTTCGAGATGCGCCCGGTTCGGGTTGGCGAGCAGCGGCAGGCCGCCGGCGTAGCGCAGCACTTCGCGCAATGGTTCTTGCGGCGTCTTGAGCTCGTAGATGGCCGAGGTGTCGATCGCGCCGGTGAGCGCCACACGGGCACCCGTGGGCTGAAACACGATCACATCGCCGGCCGCGAGTTGCACGTCTTTCGACTTGTCGCCTTGCACCAGGAACTCATAGACGTCGAGCTCCGAGACCACCTTGCCATCGCGGCGCAGCAGCACCTTGCGCATCGAGCCATTTGGTGCCGGCCCCCCGGCCATGACGACGGCCGAGAGCATGGTGGATTGGCTCGACAACGTGAACACGCCGGGCTGGCGCGCCGGGCCAACGACGAACACCTTGAGGCCACGCAACTGCCCGAGCGAAACGCTCAAATTGAAGTTGGTGTAGAGGCGCCCGATCTGACCGCGCAGGTGCTTCTCGAGGTCGGCTGCCTTGACGCCAGCAACGGTGAAGCTGCCGACCTTGGGCAGGCTCAGCAGCCCGTTGCGGTCGACCTTGGCTCGGTAGTCGACGTCGATCGAACCCCAAGCGCGCAACATGATTTCGTCGCCCGGGCCTACGGTGTAGTCGGCGGAGACAGGCACGTTGTCGGCAGGCGCGAAGGCGTCGGCGTTTTCAGCGAAGAACCTGTCGCCGAAAATCGGAAGCAAACGGCCTGTTGCGGTTTCGACGAATTTCTGAAACTCGCTCGGCTTGGCCGGGGGTAAATCGATGCGCCGCGGCGGCTGGTCGAGCGTATTGCCGGTCGGCTGGCCGCGCGCTGCGGCGTCGGTCGCATTGATGGTCGGAACCGGGCGCTGCTGCCCCGCAGGGTTCACGGCGGGCCCGCCCTTCAACGTGGCCGAACCTGGGTAGCTTGGGGTGTTGAACGAGTTGGCGCCCCCAGGCTGATCGTCGGCCGCGTGCGCCGTGGCAGCGCTCACAACGAAGCTCATCAGGAATAAGAGGCGAAGGGGGCTCAGGGCGGCAGCGGTCATGTAGGGGCGTCAGCGGGTTTGTTGCGGGCGGTGAGCACGGGCTTCACTTGCGCCCGTAGGTGTCTTCAAAGCGCACGATGTCGTCTTCGCCGAGGTACGAGCCCGACTGCACTTCAATGATCTCTAGCGGCACCTTGCCGGGGTTGGCCAGGCGGTGGGTCGTGCCGAGCGGAATGTAGGTGCTCTGGTTTTCGGTTAGCAGGATCACTTTGTCGCCGTTTGTCACCTCGGCAGTGCCAGAGACCACGATCCAGTGCTCGGCGCGGTGGTGGTGCATCTGCAGGCTCAAGGCTGCGCCGGGCTTGACCATGATGCGCTTCACCTGGAAGCGAGCGGCAGCGTCAATGCTGTCGTACCAGCCCCATGGCCGGTTCACCCGGCGGTGCAAATTCTGTTCGGTGCGGCCCTGCGCTTGCAGCTCGGCCACGACCTTCTTAATGTCTTGGCTGCGGCTGCGATCCGTTACCAAAACGGCATCTGCGGTTTCTACGATGACGACGTTGTCGAGGCCGACAGCGCTTACGAGCCGGCTCGATGCATGCACCAGCGTGTTGCGGTTGTCGAACATCAGCACGTCGCCGGCGCTGGCGTTGCCCGCGGTGTCCTTGTCCGCAACCTGCCATACGGCGTCCCACGCGCCCAGGTCCGACCAGCCAGCATCTAGCGTTTCCATGCCGATGTGAATACTGCTGCCGGGACATTTTTCCATCACCGCATAGTCGATCGATTCGCTCGGTACCGCCTCGAATTCGCAGCGGCCCGGGCGAATGAAGCTGGCGTCGATTTCGCGCTTGGCCCAGGTGTGGCGCGTGGCCAGCAAGATGTCGGGGCGGAACTGCTCAAGCGCGGCCAGCCACACAGAAGCCTTCAACACGAAGATGCCACTGTTCCAAAAATAGTTGCCAGCGGCTAAATACGATTGTGCGGTTACGAGGTCGGGCTTTTCCACGAATTGCGCCACGGCGAGGCCGCCGCTGGCTTCTGCGGTGCGGATGTAGCCGAAGCCGGTTTCCGGCGCTGTTGGTGCCACGCCCAATATCAGCACCGAGCCATTGGCGGCACGGCGCACGGCCCGCTGCAGCGCGGCCGAGAACGCCGTGGCGTTGGTCACGGTCTGGTCGGCGGGTGACACCACCATCACCGGGTCGTTGCCGCCCTCGATCGCTTGGAGCGCAGCCAGCGTCAGGGCGGGTGCGGTGTTTCGCCCCACGGGCTCCAGCAAGAGCGAAGCGCCGTTCAGCTTGAGCTCGCGAAGTTGTTCGAGCACCAGAAATCGATGTTCGTCGTTGCCCACCACCATCGGCTGCGCAACGTCGATGTCGCCCGTGGCGAGCGCGTGCAAGCGCAAAGCGGCTTGCTGAAACAGGCTGTTCGTGCCCGACAACACCAGGAACTGCTTGGGGAACTGGGCTCGCGAGAGCGGCCACAGCCGGGTGCCGGAACCGCCGGCCATGATCACGGGTTGGACTTGAATTGGCATGCTTGTGTTGGTGCGCGGGGCTCGGCGAACGCGGGCGCCGCAGCAGGAAGGTTCAGGGCCACCCCGCAAAACCGGCGATTATCCACACTTGGCACGCCTGCTCGTTCAAGGCTGCGTGTGCGGATCGAGCAAGGGGGCGGGGTGCGCCGCAGGGATACAGCGTCAGGGGAAAAGCGTTGCGGCAGCAAGAAACGGCGCTTGCGCGTCTTTGCTCGCCACAAGGGGCTGCTCGCCACCGAGCGGCCAAGTGATGTTTACGCTTGGGTCGTTCCAGCGCAAAGCAGCTTCGGCATGGGGCGCGTAGTAGGCGGTGGTCTTGTAAAGGAAATCGGCCGAATCGGTCAGCACCAGAAAGCCGTGCGCGAAGCCAGGCGGAACCCACAGCATGCGGTGGTTACTGCCGGTGAGCTCGGCACCCGCCCATTGTCCGAAGGTGGCGCTGCTCTTGCGAAGGTCTACCGCCACGTCGAGCACGCCGCCGTTGGTTACTCGCACCAGCTTGCCTTGGGTATGTGGTGGAAGCTGGTAATGCAGGCCGCGCAGTACATTCTTCGTCGAGCGTGAATGGTTGTCCTGAACGAACACAAACTCTTGCCCCACGGCTTCGTTAAACAGCTTCTGGTTGAAGCTTTCCATGAAAAAGCCTCGGTCGTCGCCAAAGACTTTCGGCTCAAGAATCAACACTTCGGGAATGGTGGTCGGGATAACTTTCATGGCGGAAATTGTCAGTCAAAAAAATGGCTGACTGCTGGCGCTTTCGAATGGCAGGAGCAGCGCTTTCAGGCTGCACCATGGCCAGCGTTGGCCACGTACCAAGCCATTGCCTGCGCTAAGCCTTCGCGCACGCGGTAGGCGGGGTCGTAGCCCAGGCGCGCCCTGGCCTTGCTGATGTCGGCCAGCGAATGCAGCACGTCACCTTCGCGAAACGCGCGCCGCTGCGGGCTGGCTTCGCGCAGGTGGTCGAAGCGTTCAGCCAAACTCGAGCGCAACAGTTCGTACAGATCGTTCAACGAGGTTCGGTCGCCCACAGCAATGTTGTAGATCTGGTTTGGCGCGTCGGGGTTTTTAGCCAGCGCTGCCAACAGGTTCGCCTGCACGGCGTTGTCAACGAAGCAGAAATCGCGGCTGGTCTCGCCGTCGCCGTTGATGAAGACCGGCTGGTTGCGCAGCATCGATGCGATCCACTTCGGAATGACGGCGGTGTAAGCGCCGTTCGGGTCTTGGCGCGGGCCGAACACGTTGAAATATCGCAGGCCGATCGACTCGAACCCGTAGCAACGCGCGAACACGTCGGCATAAAGCTCGTTCACGTATTTTGTGACGGCGTAGGGCGAGAGAGGCCGACCAATCGCGGCTTCTACTTTCGGCAATGCCGGGTGGTCTCCGTAGGTCGAGCTGGACGCTGCGAAGACAAAACGCTTCACGCCAGCGTCGCGCGCGGCAGTCAGCATGTTCAGAAAGCCCGTAATGTTGGCGCTGTTGGTGAGCACCGGGTCGGCCAACGAGCGCGGCACGCTGCCAAGCGCCGCTTGGTGCAGCACGTAGTTCACACCAGCGCAGGCCTCCGTGCAGTCTGCCGTCTCGCGGATGTCACCACGAATGAAGCGAAAGCGCGCCCACTGTTCGGCTGATACGAGCGAACGCACTTCGTCCAGGTTGTGCTGGTGGCCCGTGGCAAAGTTATCGAGGCCCACCACCTGCTGGTCGAGCTGGAGCAAGGCTTCGAGAAGGTTCGAGCCGATGAACCCGGCCGCGCCCGTCACGAGCCAGGTGAGGCGCTCTGTGCGAAGGCGCAATTGCAGGTCGGTGAGGGCGCTCATGGTGCTTCGGATCAAAGGCGCCAGAGGTGCATGCCGGTGGCTGCGATCGCGGTGGCGTCGAAGCTGGCTTTCACGTCGACGAACACGGCACCGGGCACGCCCATGGCGGCCACGCTGGCGACCGGAAGTTCCTTGTATTCGCGATGGGCCACCGCGGCCACGATCGCTTGCGCCTTGGGCATGTCTTTCAGGCTCTTCAGCGAAACGCCGTACTCGTGCTCGGCTTCGCTCGGGGCGGCCAGCGGGTCGTGCACATGCACGGTGGCGCCGTAACTCTGCAGCTCTCGGATCACGTCGATCACCTTGCTGTTTCGCAGGTCGGGGCAGTTTTCTTTGAAAGTCAGGCCAAGCACGATGATGTCGGCGCCCTTGACCGGCAGGTTGTTCGCGATCATTTCCTTGATGGTCTGTTCGGCGATGTACTTGCCCATGTTGTCGTTGATGCGACGCCCGGCCAAAATCACCTGTGGGTGGTGGCCCAGCATCTCGGCTTTGTGCGTCAGGTAGTACGGGTCGACGCCGATGCAATGGCCTCCCACCAGGCCTGGGCGGAACGGCAGGAAGTTCCACTTGCTGCCGGCCGCCTCCAACACTTCGGTCGTGTCGATGCCGATCTTGTGGAAGATGATCGCAAGCTCATTCATCAGAGCGATGTTCAGATCGCGCTGGGTGTTTTCGATGACCTTGGCAGCCTCGGCCACCATGATGCTGCTAGCCGGGTAGACGCCCGCGGTGATGATCGAGCCGTACATTTTCTCAACAAGCGCGAGCGTGGCCGGCGTGTCACCGGCAACGACCTTTTTGATCTTCGTGACGGTGCGTTCCTTGTCGCCCGGGTTGATGCGCTCTGGGCTGTAGCCAACGAAGAAGTCCTGCTTCCATTTAAGCCCCGACAGGCGCTCGATGATCGGAATGCAGATCTCTTCAGTGGCGCCGGGGTACACGGTCGACTCGTACACCACGGTCGCGCCGCGCTTGATGTGCTTGCCCACCGATTCCGAGCTTTTCACGAGCGGCGTGAAGTCGGGGCGGTGCGCGTCGTCGACCGGCGTGGGCACCGCGACGACGATGAAATCGGCCTGGGCAAGCACAGCGGGGTCTGTGCCGTAGCTCAGTTGTCTGGCTGAGCGCAGGTCGTCCTCGCTGACTTCGCCGGTCGGGTCGAAGAAGCGCTGGTACGCGGCAACCTTCTCGGCCGACATGTCTAGGCCGAGCGTGAGGTACTTCTTGCCGAACTCAACGGCGAGTGGCAAACCCACGTATCCGAGACCGATGACAGCAACGGTGGGCGAGGTGGTATCGATCATGAGCGTTCTCGTTCAAATTCGTAGAGTGGGGCGGCGCCGGCCAGCGCGCCATAAGGATCTGATGTAGCAGGCAAAGCCTGGAATTCTAGTGTCGCCAATCGAGCAGGCAACGCCGATCCGTGGGGGGCGATAATCGAAGGATGATTGAAATCGCGATACCAACCGCTGCCAGCGCCGCAGCCGAAACTTCGATGGACGAATCTGCACTCTCTGAGGCGCCACCTTTGGCACTTGAATTTTCGAGCGTTGGGTTGGCTCCAAGCCTGCAACGTGCGGTGGCGGTTCAGGGTTACACGTTGATGACCCCGATCCAGGCCAAGGCGATTCCGATCGTGCTGGCGGGCCGCGACGTGATGGGCGCAGCCCAAACCGGCACCGGCAAGACGGCCGCGTTTTCGCTGCCGCTGCTGCATCGAATGTTGCGCCACGAAAATTCGAGCATGTCGCCCGCCCGTCATCCGGTGCGCGCCCTCGTGATCGCACCCACTCGCGAACTCGCCGACCAGGTCGCCGCCAACATCAAGGGCTACGCGGCACAGACCAAGCTGCGCGTGGCGGTGGTTTACGGTGGAATCGACATGAAGCCGCAGACGCTGGAGCTCAAGGGCGGCGTCGAGGTGTTGGTGGCCACGCCGGGCCGGTTGCTTGACCATATTGAAGCCAAGAACTGCGTGCTGAACCAAGTGGAATACGTGGTGCTCGATGAAGCTGATCGCATGCTTGATATCGGTTTCCTGCCCGACCTACAACGCATCCTGAGCTACCTGCCGAAAACACGCCAGACGCTGCTGTTTTCGGCCACGTTTTCTCCAGAAATCAAGCGGCTGGCTGAGAGCTACCTGCAAGACCCGATCCTCGTGGAAGTGGCGCGCCCGAATGCGACTGCCACCAATGTAGAACAGCGCTTTTTCAGTGTTGCCACCGACGATAAGCGCGGCGCCGTGCTCAAGATCTTAAAAGAGCGTTCGATCACGCAGGCTCTAATTTTCGTCAACTCCAAGCTGGGTTGTGCGCGGCTGGCGCGCTCCTTCGAGCGCGACGGCTTGCGCACCAACGCGCTGCACGGTGACAAGTCGCAAGACGAGCGCTTGAAAGCTCTTGATGCCTTCAAGGCCGGTACGGTCGATGTTTTGGTGGCAACAGACGTTGCCGCTCGCGGACTCGACATCGCCGACCTGCCGGCGGTGTTCAATTTCGACGTACCGTTTAACGCAGAAGACTATGTGCATCGCATCGGCCGAACAGGCCGTGCCGGAGCCTCCGGGCTGGCGGTGACGCTGGTGTCTTCTTCCGACACGCGGTTGGTGGCAGACATAGAAAAATTGATTAAAAAGAAGATTGATCTCGAGCCGATGGAGTTCGACGATGGAGCCCCCCGTCGCGAGTACCGAGACCGGGCTCGCCACGATGGCGATGGCGTTGAAGAGCGGCCAGCTCGTGTTGCGCCGGTGGCGCGCACCCCCAGCGGCACACCGCCGCGTGCGCACCGGGATCCGTTCTTCGACCAGCCCTACGTGCCTTCTGCGGCCGCTGCCGAGCTGGCCTGGGAGAGCAAGGCGCCGGCGCCAGCGCGTGGCCTGTCGCCCAATATCAAGCCGAAGAAGCGGCTGGCTGCATTGTTCGGCGCGAAGCAGCCAGACGAAGCTGTGACCTGAGGCGCCAGCCGGCCCGCCGATGCATTTGGCTCGCGCAATCCGGCAACCTGATCGTCGTCAATCGAACCGCAAGGCACGGCACGGCCTTCGCTCGGGTTGCGGTGGGCATTTTCAAGCACGGTCCGCGCCGTTTGAGTCGGCGAAGCGGGTGAGTCGAGTTTGCTCGCAGGCGGTCAGGCGGCGAGGATGCAGTACACCACCGGCACGTCGGCGGGCAGGGGGCTCGGGCGGGCTTTCCAGCGGTCGACCGTGTCGGTGCGGGTGAAGCCCGAGGGCAGCGTCAAGCCGCAGCTCACCGACACGCGCGTGCTTCCTTGCAGGTGCGTGAGCAGCGCCGCCAGGAAGGCTTCGTTGCGGTAGGGCGTTTCAATCATCAACTGCGTTTGCCCGGCGCGGCGCGACAGCGCCTCAAGTTCGCGCAAGCGCGTGCCGCGTTCGTTCGCATCCACCGGCAGGTAACCGACAAACGAAAAGCTCTGCCCATTGAGGCCACTTGCAGCCAGCGCCAGCAGAAGCGAGCTGGGGCCGGGCAGGGTGACCACCGTCAAGCCTACGGCGTGTGCGGCCGCTACCAGAGTGGCGCCCGGGTCGGCCACGGCGGGCAGGCCGGCTTCCGAGATCAGGCCGATGTCGCGTCCTTTCATGGCGGGCGCCAGCAACTCGTCGAGCCTCAGCATTGCGGCCGCGCGCGCGCCTTTTTGCGGGCGCGGTAATTCCACAATGTCGAGCGCTTGCAGCGCTTGCTTGAGTGGCACCACGGCGTCGACACGTTTGAGGAAAGCGCGCGTAGTCCTCGCGTTTTCGGCGACCCAGTGCTGCAGCGCGGCGGCACGCCGAATCACGCCGATCGGCAACACCTCCTGCAGGTCAGGAACGGCGCCGGGTGCCCCGAAGTCCAATGTGTTCGGCACCAGCACCAGCTCGCCGCGGCGGCTCATGGTTGTAGTGCCAAGAGCGGGTCTACGCCTGCTGCCCGCAGCAAGGCGCAGGTGCGAATCAACGGTAGGCCAATAAGGGCTGTTGGGTCATCGGATTCGATAGCCTGGAGCAGTGCGATTCCGAGCGTTTCGGACTTGGCGCTGCCGGCACAGTCGTAAGGTTGCTCGGCGCGCAGGTACAGCTCAATCTCTTCATCCGAGAGTTCGCGAAACCGGACCCTGACCGGTACCAGAGCTGTGCCGACATAAGCGCTGCTTGCGCAGACCACCGCCACCGCGGTCTGAAACACGACGCTGCGCCCGCTCATGCTACGCAGCTGAGCTACCGCGCGCTCGTGGGTTCCGGGTTTGCCGATGGGCTGGCCATCGAGGTCGGCAATCTGGTCAGAACCTATCACGACCGCTTCGGGGTGTAAGCGCGCAACGGCATGGGCCTTGGCCAGGGCCAGCCTCTGCGCGAGCGCGGCAGGCGCTTCGCCTGGCAGCGGCGTTTCGTCGACCTCAGGCGCGTGCACTTCGAACGGTAGCCGCAAACGGGCGAGCAGACCGCTCCGGTAGACAGAGGTGGAACCCAGGATCAACGGCGGTCGTATTCTCATCGGTTCATTGTCCCATCGAGGGCGCCGACGATTGCCGAGGGTCTTACACTCAGCAGATGGCATCGCGTGATTTCGACCCCTTGAACCTTGATGTGCAGGCGTTCGCCAAGGAGATCGGCCAACTCGACGGCCGTTGGCCTCTGCTGCAACTCGCGCGCCTTGCGAATTCCGTACTTGATGATGTCGGAGCAAACCGCAGTGACACGGAAGTCGTTTGGAGCGTGCGCGGCGACCAGCGCCCCGCGCCCGGTAGAGACCTGCAGGTCTGGCTTCACGTCAAGGCCGCCACCGTATTGTTGCTCGAATGCCAACGCTGCCTGCAGCCTATGGCTGCGACGCTGGATGTCGACCGCAGCTTCCTGTTCGTTCATGGTGAAGATGCTGCCGCGCAGCTCGATGCCGACGGCAAAGACGATGTGCTAGCGCTCACCCGCTCCCTCGACCTGCGCGAGCTGGTCGAAGATGAATTGCTGCTCGCTCTGCCAATCGTGCCGCGACACGACGTTTGCCCCGAGCCGCTGCCGGTTCGCCCGAACAACCCACTGTCAGAAGAAAAGCCCAACCCTTTCGCGGCGCTGGCTATCCTTAAGCGCGGGCGGTCTGCGAACTGACCCAGGCTCTCCCCGCCATGCTAGAATTTTGGGCTCGATAGAGGGCACGCCAGTACACCGTTTGTCTTTAGGGCTAACGGCGCACCCAAGCGCTGCTTGCTCAATCCCCGTCAGTTAAATACCCGTCAGTGCATCAGTAATTTTTTGCGCTGCATTCAGCGAAACCACCCGGCGACTTTTTCTGTCGCAGCGCTGGCCCCGGCTTGAATGAGGGCCCAAGGAGAGTTCCATGGCCGTTCAACAAAACAAGAAATCCCCTTCCAAGCGCGGCATGCACCGTGCCCACTACGCGTTGAGCGCGCCCGGTACGGCCATCGAGCCAACCACCGGCGAGTCGCATCTGCGCCACCACATCAGCCCGAACGGTTTTTACCGTGGACGCAAGGTGCTCAAGACCAAGGCGGACGCCTGAGAGTTTCAGTGACCGGCCGATCAAGGCTGGTTCGGATCGTTGCCCTTCGATGAGTGCGGCTCATGCGTCCCAGCACGGCGTAATTCGGCTGGCCGTTGATTGCATGGGTGGAGACTATGGCCCTTCGGTCACTTTGCCCGCCTGCCGCGCTTTTCTTGCTGCACACCCTTCTGCTGAACTGATTCTGGTTGGTCGCGTGGATGCACTGGCTAGTGCGGCCACTTGGTCCCGCTGCCGCGTGGTTGCAGCCTCAGAGGTGGTCGAGATGGACGACCCGATCGAGGTTGCTCTGCGCAGGAAGAAAGACTCGTCGCTGCGGGTAGCGGTCGGTCAGGTGAAGGTGGACGCGAATGGCGTTTCACAAGCACATGCTTGTGTCTCGGCCGGCAACACCGGTGCGCTGATGGCTGTGGCCCGCTACGTGTTGAAGACGCTCGAGGGCATAGACCGCCCGGCGATTGCCACCGTGATGCCCAACGAGCGCGATGGATTTACGACTGTGCTCGACCTCGGCGCCAACGTTGACTGCACAGCCGAGCACCTCTTGCAATTCGCCGTGATGGGCAGCGCTCTGGTCGCGGCCATCGCTGGCAAGCAAGACCCAAGTGTCGGGCTGCTCAACATCGGCGAAGAGGCGATTAAAGGCAGCGAAACCATCAAGCAGGCGGCCGAACTGTTGCGCGCTGCTGCTTCTAGTGGCCACCTGAACTTCCACGGCAACGTGGAAGGTAACGACATCTTCAAGGGCACGACAGACATCGTGGTTTGCGACGGATTCGTTGGAAACGTTGCGCTGAAAACCTCGGAAGGTCTCGCTTCGATGTTGTCGAAGTTTGTCAAGCAGGAATTTACACGCAACATTTTCACCAAACTCGCTGCGTTGATGGCACTTCCGGTCCTCAAAGCGCTTCAAGCGCGCGTAGATCACCGCCGCTACAACGGCGCAGCACTTCTCGGACTCCGTGGGCTTGTGTTCAAGAGCCATGGTTCGGCAGACGCTTTCGCCTTCGAGCAGGCGTTGAATCGGGCATATGATGCCGCCCGAAATGGCCTTCTGGTTCGGGTGCATGACCGGATTCTCGGCACTCTGGCCGCGATGCCAGCCACGCCCAAGCCGGCCGATTTGACCGCAGCAGGCGTTGCCTGACAACTCTTCATGACACCCTCTGCGCCACGCTATTCACGGATCACGGGCACTGGCAGCTACTTGCCACCGAACCGCCTGACCAATGACGCATTGGCCGCGCAACTCGCGCAAGACGGCGTCGAAACTTCCGATCAATGGATCGTCGAACGCACTGGTATCAAGGCGCGCCATTTCGCTGCGCCCGATGTGGGCAGTAGCGACTTGGCTCTCGTTGCTGCGAAGCGCGCGCTTGAGGCGGCGGATGTTGATGCTGCGAACATCGACCTCATCATCGTGGCGACCAGCACACCCGATATGGTGTTCCCGTCGACCGCCTGCCTGCTGCAGCAAAAACTCGGTGTGCATGGTTGCGCCGCCTTCGATGTCCAGGCTGTGTGCTCGGGCTTCGTCTATGCCCTGACCGTAGCGGATTCGATGATCCGCACCGGCGCGGCCCGCAAGGCGCTCGTGGTCGGTGCGGAAGTGTTTTCGCGCATCCTCGATTTCAAAGATCGCACGACCTGCGTGCTTTTCGGTGACGGGGCCGGGGCGGTGGTACTCGAAGCGAGCGACGCCCCCGGGATCCTGGCCAGCGAGCTGCACGCCGATGGGAGGTACGTCGACATCCTTTGCGTGCCGGGCATGGTGTCGGGCGGCAAGGTCGTCGGGGACCCGCTGCTGAAGATGGACGGCCAAGCGGTCTTCAAGCTCGCTGTGGGTGTGCTCGAAGACGTGGCCCGATCCGTGTTGAAAAAGGTCGGCCGCACGATCAACGATGTCGATTGGCTCATCCCCCACCAGGCGAACATCCGCATCATGCAAGGAACGGCCAAGCGCATGAAGCTGCCAATGGAAAAGCTCATCGTCACTGTGCAGGAACACGGCAACACGTCGGCTGCATCGGTGCCGCTGGCGCTCGACGACTCGGTGCGCAACGGCAAGGTCAAACCCGGCGACACCGTGTTGCTCGAGGGAGTTGGCGGCGGTTTCACTTGGGGCGCTGTACTGCTCGATCTCTGATCGGTTCCCGTTCCCTCAAAAAAAGCAGCAGAAACAGTGCGATGAAGCCATTCTCATTCGTATTTCCGGGCCAAGGTTCGCAGGCCGTGGGCATGCTCGACGCATGGGGTAGCAACGCCGTTGTGCGCGAGACGCTTGCCGAGGCTTCAGAGGCGCTCGGCGAGGACATCGGCCGCTTGATCCATGCCGGCCCGAAAGAGAAGCTCGACCTCACCACCAACACCCAGCCGGTGATGCTTGCTGCTGGCATTGCCTGCTACCGCGCATGGATCAGCGAATGCGGCCTCGTGCCGAGCGTCGTGGCCGGGCACTCGTTGGGTGAGTACAGCGCGCTCGTGGCTGCGGGTGCGTTGACGTTGGCCGCGGCGCTGCCACTGGTGCGCTTTCGCGCGCAGGCGATGCAAGACGCAGTGCCGGTCGGTGCGGGTGCGATGGCGGCGATCTTGGGGCTTGACGCTCAGGCTGTGCGTGATGGGTGTGCCGAAGTCGCTGCAGCGACCGGTGAGGTGGTCGACGCTGCGAACTTCAACGACCCGAAGCAGACCGTGATCGCCGGTTCGAAGGCGGGTGTCGACAGGGCCTGTGAAGTACTGAAGGCCAACGGTGCGAAGCGCGCTTTGCTGCTGGCCGTATCGGCACCTTTCCATTCGAGCCTGATGAAACCTGCTGCCGAACGGCTGCGCGAACGGCTGAACTCCACGGCGCTGTTGGCGCCGCTGATCCCGATCGTGAACAACATCGACGTGGCGGTCGAATCTGACCCCATGCGCATTCGTGATGCGCTCTACCGCCAGGCCTTTGGACCGGTGCGCTGGGTCGAGGTGGTGCAGGCGATCCGCGCTCGCGGCGTGAGCCACATCATCGAATGCGGCCCGGGTAAGGTGCTGGCCGGCATAGTCAAGCGGATAGATTCCCAAGCGATTTCCGGAGCGCTGTTCGACCCGGCTTCGCTGGCCGATGTGAAAAGTTTGCTCGCATGAATGAAGTAAAAATGGCCGGGCAGGTGGCGCTCGTTACTGGAGCGTCGCGCGGAATCGGCCGCGCGATTGCGATGGCTTTGGCTGGGCTGGGCATGCAGGTCGTCGGCACCGCCACCACCGAAGCTGGTGCCGCAAGCATCGCCGAAGCACTCGCTCCTTTCGCAGGAAGTCGCGGTTTGTGCCTGAACGTGAACGACCTGGCCGGCGTCGATGCGGCGATCAATGTGATCGTCAAGGAACTCGGTGGCCTGCACGTGGTCGTCAACAATGCCGGCATCACGCGCGACACGCTGTCGATGCGCATGAAAGACGACGATTGGGACGCTGTGCTTGACACCAACCTGAAAGCAGTTTTCCGCGTCAGCCGCGCCGCGATTCGGCCGATGATGAAACAGCGCTACGGTCGCATCGTGAACATCACCTCGGTGGTGGGCGCAAGTGGCAACGCCGGGCAGGCGAACTACGCGGCGGCCAAGGCCGGAGTGGCGGGCATGACCCGTTCGCTAGCCCGCGAGCTTGGCAGCCGCGGCATTACTGTCAACTGCGTGGCGCCGGGGTTTATCGAAACTGACATGACCCAGGCGCTGACCGAAGCCCAGACCGCCGCGCTGATGGCGCAGATCCCTATCGGGCGGCTTGGCCATGCCGCAGACATCGCGCATGCGGTCGCGTTTCTCGCGTCACCTAACGCCGGCTACATCACCGGCACCGAACTGCACGTGAACGGCGGCATGTACATGAATTGACTGCGGTGGCGCAGTCACCGTCACGCTGTGGTGTCCCGACCGGCGTGCGGCCTTTCAGGCCGTAGAATCTCGGGCTGTTTATGTAAACACTCCCGGAGGAGTAATGAGCGATATCGAAGCACGTGTCAGAAAAATCATTGCCGAACAACTCGGTGTTCCTGAGGCCGACGTCGTGAATGACAAAGCTTTTGTCGCCGACCTCGGCGCCGACTCGCTCGACACCGTCGAGCTGGTGATGGCACTCGAAGACGAATTCGGCATCGAGATTCCCGATGAAGAAGCCGAAAAAATCACGACCGTGCAACTGGCGATCAACTACGCCATGAAGCACCAGAAGGCAGCCTGAGGCTTTGCCGGTCGAACCGCATTCAGCCGGAGCAAAGCCCGTGACCCGGCGCCGAGTTGTCGTAACTGGGCTCGGCCTCATCAGCCCCGTGGGCAACACGGTGTCTGAAGGCTGGGCGAACTTGCTGGCGGGTCGCTCCGGCATCGCCAACATCACAAAGTTCGACGCTTCGAATTTCGCCTGCAAATTCGCTGGGGAAGTTAAAGGCTTCAAGGTTGAGGACTACTTCCCTGCCAAAGACGCGCGGCACATGGACACCTTCATCCATTACGGCCTGGCTGCGTCAATCCAAGCCGTGCGGGATGCGGGCTTATTGACCAACGATGCGCTGAACGAAGAAAGAGCCGAACGCATCGGCGTGATGGTTGGCTCTGGCATCGGCGGCCTGCCTCTGATTGAGGCCACCCATTCCGAACTCACGGCGCGCGGGCCCCGCCGCATCACGCCGTTTTTCGTGCCGGCGTCGATCATCAACATGATCTCGGGCCACGTGTCGATCACCTTCGGCTTCCAGGGTCCGAACATGGCGATCGTCACTGCCTGCACAACCGGGTTGCACTGCATTGGCGAAGCCGGTCGACTGATCGAATACGGCGATGCCGACGTGATGATCGCCGGTGGTTCGGAGGCTACCGTATCACCGCTGGGCGTGGGCGGTTTTGCCGCCGCGCGCGCGCTGTCGACCCGAAACCACGACCCGCAGACTGCTTCGCGTCCTTGGGACAAAGACCGCGACGGATTCGTGCTCGGGGAAGGTGCCGGCGTGCTGGTGCTCGAAGAGTACGAACACGCCAAGCGCCGCGGCGCAAAAATCTACGCCGAACTCACGGGCTTCGGGATGGGCGCAGACGCGCACCACATGACTGCGCCCAACGTCGACGGTCCGAAGCGCTCGATGAAGGCCGCCTTGCGCAACGCCCGCCTAAATGCCGATGAGATTCAATATTTGAACGCGCACGGCACGTCCACGCCACTTGGCGACCTGAACGAAACCAATGCGATCAAGCTTGCGTTTGGTGCCCACGCCCACAAACTGGTCGTGAACTCGACCAAGTCGATGACCGGGCACCTCTTGGGAGGGGCAGGCGGCATCGAGTCGGTGTTCACGGCGCTGGCCGTGCACCACCAGGTGTCGCCCCCGACGATCAACATCTTCAACCAGGACCCTGAGTGCGACCTGGACTATTGCGCCAACACTGCGCGCGAGATGAAGATCGACTACGCCGTGAAGAACAACTTCGGCTTCGGTGGCACCAACGGTACGTTGGTCTTCAAACGAGTTTGACGCCTTCGCGTCTCGGCGCCGATGCGTGCATCTCCGGCGTTCCAGATCTTGCTCGACCACTTTGGCGTATGGAGCTGGGCTGTGGTCGTGTGTGCCCTGTCGGGTGTTGCCTCGCTGACGTTTTGGCTGGCGTGTCAGCCGGAGCTGCCGGTTCCCGTTTCCTTCCAATGGATCGCCACCGGCGTGGCGTTCCTTCTTCTGGCGCGGGGCCTTGCGTCTGCGCGCGTCCAGCCCGTGAGCTTGCGTTGGGACGGGCAACTTTGGCACCTTGGCCCGCCGGCATCGGTCGGCCACGAGCCACGCGCCGGTGCCTTGCGCGTGCTCGTCGACCTCGGACCGTGGATGTTGCTGCGCTTCGAGCCTGCCTACTCGACTTGGCGCCACCGCAGCATTTGGCTGCCAGTACAGCGCCTTGGCCTCGAATCGCAGTGGCACGCGCTGCGCTGCGCAGTGCATTCGCCGCGGCCGCGACCCGGTGCCGACCTGGCTGCCGACATCTGATGCGCTCTTCGTCATGAATGGCCCGGACGCCGATGCGCCGCTGATTGCCCGCGTCAAGCAGGGCGACGTGAAGGCTTTCGAGATGCTCGTGGTCAAGTACCAGCGGCGCATCGAGCGGCTCATCGGCCGCATGGTGCGAGACGTCGACCTGGTGCCCGACATTGCGCAGGAAACTTTCATCCGTGCATACCGTGCGATTCCTCAGTTTCGCGGCGAGAGCGCGTTCTACACCTGGCTCTACCGGATCGCCGTCAACACGGCCAAGAAGTTCCTGATGGAACTCAAGCGGGACCCGTTGGTCACCGAGTCGGCTCGGGCCGTACGCGATGAAGACGACGAAACTTCGCGCGTCGAGAATGAACTAAGCGACGGTGAAACGCCCGATTCGGTGCTTGCCAGCAAGCAAATCGCGATGGCTGTGAACTTTGCCATCGAAGCCTTGTCCGACGATCTTCGCCAGGCGATCACATTGCGCGAGATTGAGGGCCTGACCTACGAAGAAATCGCCGAACTGATGAACTGCCCTATCGGTACGGTGCGCTCCCGGATCTTCCGGGCGCGCGATGCGATCGCATTGCGCTTGCGCCCGCTGCTCGATTCGAACGAGGGCAAGCGATGGTGAAGCACGCCCGGCCGCCGGTCGAGCCCGCAAGGGATTGAATGACGCTTTCATGGAGATGGACATGACCTCTACTGATTCGGCAGGCCGGGCTGCCAGGCTGGAGCAACTCTCTGCGCTCGCCGATGGAGAACTCGGTGAAGCCGCGGTGGCGCCGGCGTGCGCAGTGTGGCGTGGCGATGCCGATGCCCGGGCAGCGTGGCATTCTTTCCACTTGATCGGCGACGTGCTGCGTTCAGAAGACCTCGCGACCAACCCCGCCAGAGACGAGGGTTTCCTTGTCGCGCTGCGCATGCGCTTGGAAGCTGAACCCGTCGTGCTGGCGCCGCAGCCAGTGGCGCATCCTGTCCGGCTGGCTGAGCCGGCGCAGGCCGTGAGCAACGGTGCGCCACGGGTTGGCCGCCGCCAATGGGCGGCAGCATCGATAGTGGCTGTGGGTTTCGTTGCGATCAGCGGCGTGCTCATGCTGTCCCGCGGTCCCGTAACGATGCCGCCCAACGCCACGTTGGAGCAAAGCGCTGCGAGCCTGCAGGCCGTGAAGCCTTCGGCGCCGCAGCTGGCATTGAGCGATTCGAAGGTGCTGGTTGCCAATGGCAAGCTGATTCGTGACGTTCGGCTCGACCGCTACTTGGCTGCGCACAAGCAGTTCGCAGGCACCTCGGCGCTGGGCGTGCCATTGGGGTTCCTGCGCAGCGCCACCGCCGACGCGTCGGATCGTTGAGCCCTCTTCTGAAAAACGCCACCATGCTTTTTCGGTCCCTGACTACGCTGGCCTTGGTCGGTGCCGCGTGGGCGTCTTTGCCTGTGCCTGCGGCTGTTGCGCAGTCGAGCGGTGCCGACGCGCCAGCGCAGGCACCTCAAGTGCGAGCGTGGCTGCTGCGCATTCACGAAGCGGCCAGTCGCCAGAACTTCCAGGGCACTTTCGTGGTGTCCGGTGGTGGCGCGGTGTCGAGCGCGCGCATCGCGCACTACTGTGAAGGAAAGAACCAGTTCGAACGCAGCGAGTCGCTCGACGGGCAGGCACGTTTCCTCTATCGCCACAACGACGTGGTGCAAACGGTCTGGCCCGCGAACCGTGTCGCGATGATCGAACAACGTTCGGTACCGGCGACTTTCCCGGCACTGCTGCAGTCGGGTGACGACCGCATCGTCGATTTCTACGATGTGCACCCGCAAGGTGTTGACCGCGTGGCAGGGCACGAGGCGATGGTCTTGCTCGTCAAGCCGAGAGACGGCTATCGCTTCGGCTACCGGCTGTGGGCAGACCAGTCCAGCGGGCTGCTTCTGCGCGCGGATGTGCTGGGCGAGCACGGCGACGTGCTGGAGACTTCGGCGTTTTCCGATGTGGCTATCGGCGTCAAGTCACAGCCCGAGACTGTTTTGCGGCCGATGAAGAAGGTCGACGGCTACCGGGTGTTGCGCCCCGTGCTGACACCGACCCGGCTCGATGTTGAAGGCTGGAGCGTGCGCCAGCCAGCCCCTGGCTTCCGCCAGGTCAGTTGTTTCAAGCGCCCTATGGAAGGCACAGGTGTCGTTGACAAAAAAAGCGCCGATCCCCAGGTGCTGCATACGATTTACTCCGACGGGCTGACCTACGTCTCGCTGTTCATTGAGCCGTTCAGTCCGCAGCGCCATACACGCCCGATGCTCGCGTCGGTGGGCGCCACGCAGTCCCTGATGCAACAACACGGTGATTGGTGGATCACCGTGGTGGGCGATGTGCCGCCAGCTACGCTCCTGGGCTTCGCGAGAGATTTGGAGCGCAAAAAATAGTGTGGCGCGTGGAGTTGTCGATTTTTGACGTGTCTGGAAAAGGCGTGAATATGCAAATGCAATCTGTCTCGATGAATTTCGCAGGGTTGGCCTCCTTCAGGCACGCTCGTGCGTGGATAGGCGCGCTCGCTTTGAGCGCCGCAGTCGGGGTATCCGCCCTGGCCTGTGCGCCGGTTCGGGCCCAGTCTTTGCCCGACTTCACGGAACTGGTCGAGAAGGTTGGGCCGGCCGTTGTTGGTATCCGCACCACCGAGCGTGCGCGCGGCAGCCGTGGCGGCGCGAGCCCCGAGATCGACGACGACATGCTTGAGTTCTTCCGACGGTTCGGCGTTCCGATGCCAAACCGCCCAACTCCGCGATCGCAGCAGCCAGGAACCGAGGGCGAACCGACCCAACGCGGGCTCGGCTCGGGCTTCGTGCTCAACGCCGATGGCTACGTGATGACCAACGCCCACGTTGTAGAGGGCGCGGACGAAGTCTTCGTCACACTCAACGACAAGCGTGAGTTCAAGGCCAAGGTCATCGGCTCTGACAAACGCTCCGATGTGGCGCTTGTGAAGATCGATGCCTCGGGCCTGCCGACGGTGCGCGTGGGCGACCTGAGCCGGCTCAAGGTTGGCGAGTGGGTTATCGCGATTGGCTCGCCGTTTGGCCTAGAAAATTCGGTCACGGCCGGTATCGTCAGCGCTAAGTCGCGCGACACTGGTGAGCTGCTGCCGCTGATCCAGACCGACGTGGCCATCAATCCCGGCAACTCCGGCGGTCCTCTGATCAATATGCGCGGAGAAGTGGTTGGCATCAACTCGCAGATCTACAGCCGCTCGGGCGGCTACATGGGCATTTCGTTTGCCATTCCGATCGACGAGGCCGTGCGTGTTTCAGAACAGCTGCGCGCCACAGGGCGAGTGAGCCGTGGGCGAATCGGCGTGACGATCGGCGAAGTGACCAAGGAAATCGCCGAGTCGATCGGTCTGGGCAAGCCAAGCGGCGCACTGGTGCGCAGCGTCGAGGCAGGCGGCCCGGCTGAGAAGGCGGGCGTCGAGGCCGGGGACATCATCACGAAGGCTGATGGCCGAGCTGTAGAGAAATCGGCCGACTTGCCGCGCATCGTTTCGAGCGTTAAGCCGGGCGGCAAGGCAACGCTGCAGGTGTTCCGACGTGGAGCCTACCGCGACCTGAGCGTTATCGTCGTCGAGTTTGAAGCGGAGCGCACGGCCCGTGGCAACGAACGCGAACTCGCGAAGCCTCAAGTGTCGGTCGGTTCACTGGGCCTGGCCGTCGCCGACTTGACCGAAGCGCAGCGGCGCGAGCTCAAGGTGAAAAACGGGGTTCGCGTCGAAAGCACCGAGGGCGCCGCGGCGCGTGCTGGCGTGCGCGAAGGCGACGTGGTGCTCTCTCTCGATAACACCGAGATCACGTCGGCGAGGCAGTTCGAGGCGCTTGTCGCAAAACTCGACCGCGCGAAGGCCGTAACGCTGCTCGTTCGGCGTGGCGATGTCGTCAACTTCCTGATCATCCGGCCGATGAAGTGAAGCGTGGCGGGTCTGCGCCAAAGCGTCGTCTTCGCTCTTTATCAGTCGACCTGTATTGCAGGTCTTTCCGCCATGTGGAAAAAAAACTGGCTGGCCGCCATTGGGTGATCGTGGGCTGCCGCCGGTCCGAAATGTTGCAACGACGGTTGTGATGGCTCACATTTCAGGTCGTGGGAAATTGTTGGCCGGCCCCACTACAATCTACCCGGCGTCTTGTGGCTTTTAAGTCGTTTTTGCGATGAATGCGGTCTTCAAAATCTATCCCCAGGACATCCACAAGTATTTGTGGATAAGCTGTTGATAAAGTTTGCTGTTGGACGCTTGCAACGACGAGAAATCGAGCATTGGCGCGGTTTGCAGCTGGGCACTTTTGACTACAATGAAAGTCCCAACAAGCAGTTGCCATACGTTTTGTTGGAAGGCGCGTCGTTCTTCGACGTGCCTTTTTTTTAGCTTCAGCAAGGGCCTTCGGCCTTTCACATTGCTTGGCGATCAAGAGCTTTCACTGAGGCGCCAACCTCGCCTCGACTCTGCATCGAAGCTCTACTGAAGTACATCGCATCAAGCATGGACCACATCAGAAATTTTTCGATCATTGCCCACATCGACCATGGCAAGAGCACCCTGGCCGACCGTTTGATTCAGCGTTGCGGCGGCTTAAGTGATCGCGAGATGGAAGCGCAGGTGCTCGACTCGATGGACATCGAGCGCGAACGTGGCATCACGATCAAGGCGCAGACTGCCGCGCTGGAATACAAGGCGCGCGACGGCAAGGTCTACAACTTGAACCTGATCGACACCCCGGGTCACGTAGACTTTTCCTACGAAGTGAGCCGCTCGCTGTCGGCTTGCGAAGGCGCGCTGCTGGTGGTTGACGCGAGCCAGGGCGTTGAGGCACAGACCGTTGCCAACTGCTACACCGCGCTCGACCTCGGTGTCGAGGTGATCCCGGTCCTCAACAAGATGGATCTGCCGAATGCCGACCCGGAGAACGCCAAGATAGAGATCGAGGACGTGATCGGCATTGACGCCGACAACGCTATTCCCTGCAGCGCCAAGACCGGCATGGGTATCGACGACATTCTCGAGGCCGTTATCACCCGCATGCCGGCGCCGCGCGGCGTCGTGGAGGCGCCGCTGCGCGCGATGATCGTCGACTCCTGGTTTGACAACTACGTGGGAGTGGTGATGCTCGTGCGTGTTGTCGACGGCGTGCTCAACAAGGGCGAGCGCTTGCGCATGATGGCCAGCGACGCGGTCTACAACGCTGACAGTCTGGGCGTGTTCACGCCCAAGTCAATGCCTCGCGAGCGCCTCAGTGCGGGCGAGGTCGGCTTCATCATCGCTGGCATCAAGGAACTGCAGGCGGCCAAGGTCGGCGACACGATCACGCTCGAGAAGAAGCTGCCGAATAACCTGGGTCCGGCGGCGGAGGCGCTGCCCGGCTTCAAGGAAATTCAGCCCCAGGTCTTCGCTGGCCTGTACCCGACCGAGGCCAGTGAGTACGACCAGCTGCGCGACGCGCTCGAGAAGTTGAAGCTCAATGATTCTTCGCTGCGCTACGAACCCGAGGTCAGCCAGGCGCTGGGCTTCGGTTTTCGGTGCGGATTTCTCGGACTGCTGCACATGGAGATCGTGCAGGAGCGCTTGGAGCGCGAGTTCGACCAGGACCTGATCACAACCGCCCCCAGCGTCGTCTACCAGGTGGAGCTCGGCAGCGGCGAGGTGATCCAGGTCGACAACCCGTCAAAGATGCCCGACCTGGGTCGCATTGGCGAGATCCGCGAGCCCATAGTCCTTGTGCACCTTTACATGCCGCAAGATTACGTGGGCCCGGTGATGACGCTGGCCAACCTAAAGCGCGGCAACCAGCTCAACATGGCTTACCACGGGCGCCAGGTGATGCTGACCTACGAGATGCCGCTGGCCGAGATCGTGCTCGACTTTTTCGACAAGCTCAAAAGCGTGTCGCGCGGCTACGCGTCGATGGACTATGAGTTCAAGGAATATCGCGCTGCTGATGTAGTGAAGGTTGACATCCTGCTCAACGGAGACAAGGTGGATGCCCTTTCGATCATCGTGCACCGGAGCCAGAGCCAGTACCGCAGCCGCGCGGTCGTTGCCAAGATGCGGGAGCTGATTTCGCGCCAGCAGTACGACGTAGCGATCCAGGCCGCCATCGGGGCCAACATCATCGCGCGTGAGACAATCAAGGCCCTTCGGAAAAACGTGATCGCCAAGTGTTATGGCGGCGACATTTCTCGCAAGCGCAAGCTGCTCGACAAACAAAAGGCCGGCAAGAAACGCATGAAGCAGATCGGTTCTGTAGAGGTGCCGCAAGAAGCTTTTCTGGCCATCCTTCAGGTGGAAGACTGATGGGTTCTGTGACCGGTTTGCTTTACGGCTGTCTAGCGATCTTTCTCGGTGGCTGGTATTTCGGCAAGTGGACGGGCAACTTCTCGCTTCTGCTTTTCGTCCTGACCGTCGTGACGATGGTCTACTGGGTCGCAGAACGTCTTCACTTCGCGCCGCGCAGGCTGGCTGCGGCGAACACGCTGGAAGAGCAACACAAGGCCCGCCGTGAGCAGCTGGCCAGCCAGGGAATCCACAAGGTCGATGGTGATGTTGCTCAGGCCCGCGACACGCTGATGATGCAACCTTGGTGGCTCGACTGGACCGCGGGCTTGTTCCCGGTGATCCTGGTCGTGTTCCTGCTGCGCTCGTTTTTGTTCGAACCTTTCAAGATCCCGAGTGGTTCGATGATCCCTACGCTGCTTGTTGGCGATCTGATTCTCGTGAACAAGTTCCACTATGGCGTCCGCCTGCCTGTGATCAACAAGAAGGTCATCAACAACAACGATCCGCAGCGTGGGGACGTAATGGTGTTCCGTTACCCGAAGGACACCTCTGTTGACTACATCAAGCGCGTGGTGGGCATTCCCGGCGACGAGATCAGCTTTCGCAATCAGCAGTTGTTCATTAACGGTAAAGCGGCTCCTCTTGAGCAGACGCCAGCGCCCGGTTTCTACGACGACGAGTCGCTTCGCTATTTTCCGGAGTTCAAAGAGAAGTTCGGCCCCTTTGAGCACCGCATCCTCGTGAATCCGCAGAGCCAGCCGTTTTACGGGGCCGAAGACAAGATTACTTTTCCATTCCGAGAAAACTGTCGCTACAGCGCCGAGGGCGTCACCTGTAAGGTGCCTGCCGGCCACTATTTCATGATGGGCGACAACCGCGACAATTCACAAGACTCGCGTTTTTGGGGCTTCGTGCCCGACGAAAACATCGTCGGGAGGGCCTTTTTTGTTTGGATGAATTTTGGCAACTTGAAGCGGATAGGTGCCTTCCATTGACGCATTCAGCGGCACAGCGACAGGAGCATAAGAGCATGATTGTTCAATTTCACAGAAAACGCACGCAGCGCGGCGTCACGCTGTTTGGGCTGATGGTCTGGGCCATCATCGTCGGCTTCGGCGCACTGATCGGCATCAAGGTGCTGCCGACCATCAACGAGTTCCTCACCATTCAGAAGGCCGTGACGAAGCTCGCGGCGTCTGGTGCCACCACCGTGCCCGAACTCCGCGCGAACTTCGACAAGCAAAAAGACATCGAATACGCGATCCAGTCGATCAACGGCAAGGATCTCGAAATTACCAAGGAAAACGACAAGATCGTGATCAAGTTCGCCTACGACAAAGAAATCGAACTGATTAAGCCGGTCTACCTGCTCATCAAGTACGAAGGTCGTTCGAAGTAAAGCCGGGTCGCCCGGCTTCGCTGCGCCACCTCTCCCCAGGCTCGCCATGGAAAATCGTCTTGACGCCTTGCAGCGGCGCATAGGCTACCGCTTCACCGACGCGCAGTTGTTGAGCCGTGCGCTCACGCACCGCAGCTTCGGGTCCGACCACAACGAGCGGCTCGAATTTTTGGGAGACGCCGTGCTCAGCCTGGCGGTTTCGGCGCTGCTTTTTGAGCAGTTCGCCGGCTCCGACGAGGGCGACCTCACGCGCGTACGAGCCCACCTTGTGCGTGAGGACAGCCTGCACCGCGCGGCTGTACAACTCGGCCTGTCAGAGGTGCTGAACCTGGGCGAAGGCGAAGCGCGCGGCGGCGGCGCACAGCGTGCTTCGATCCTCGCCGACGCGCTGGAAGCAGTGCTTGGCGCCACCTTCCTCGACGGCGGCTTCAATGCTGCGAGCGAGCTTGTGAAAGGCTTGTTCGGCGAGGTCATCCAGACCACCGACGTGTCGAGCTGGAGCAAAGACGCCAAGACTGAATTGCAGGAGTGGCTACAAGCGCGCCGACTGCCGGTGCCCACCTACCGTATCAGCGCCACACGCGGTCAAGCACATGCGCAGACCTTTGAGGTTGAGTGCGCGGTGCCGGCGCTCAACCTCACCGAATCGGGCGAAGGCCGCTCGCGCCGCGTGGCCGAGCAGGAAGCGGCCCGGCGCATGCTCGACGCGCTCAAGGCGAGCGACCAACCAGGCGGCCCACTGCGGTCATAGGCCTTTATGACCAATATCCTTCCCGCGGACGACGCTGCCGCCAAGCTGCCAAAGCGCTGCGGTCTGGTCGCCATCGTCGGCCGCCCGAACGTGGGCAAGTCGACGCTGCTGAATGCGTTGGTCGGTCAGAAAGTCAGCATCACCTCAGACAAGGCGCAGACCACGCGCCACCGCATCACTGGCATCCGCACGATCGAAGAAGCGCAGTTTGTGTTCGTCGACACGCCGGGCTTCCAGACCCAGCACAACGCTCCCCTGAACCGCACGCTTAACCGCACCGTGCAAGGCGTGCTGTCTGACGTCGACGTGGTGCTCTTCGTGGTCGAGGCCGGCCGCTTCGGCCTCGACGACGCCAAGGTGCTGGCACTCATGACCGAAGGCCAACCGGTGTTCCTTATTGCCAACAAGCTCGACGCCGTTCACCGGCGCGCCGAGCTCGCGCCCTGGCTCAAGAGCATGCAAGATCGTCACAAGTTCGCCGAATTCGTGCCGCTCTCGGCCCGAAAAGTCGCTGACGTGCAGCGCCTGATTGGCATTGTCAAACCCTATCTTCCGGTGCAATCTTGGTTCTACGAAGAAGACGCGTTAACCGACCGCAGTGACCGTTTTCTCGCCAGCGAAATCATCCGTGAAAAACTTTTTCGCCTGACCGGCGACGAGTTGCCTTACACCTCCACGGTCGTCATAGACAAGTTCGAAGAAGAGGGCGGTCTGCGCCGCATTTCGGCCAGCATTGTGGTTGAGCGCGACGCGCATAAGGGCATGATCATTGGCAGCGGCGGCGAGCGCCTGAAGCGTATTGGCTCCGAAGCGCGCCAGGAACTCGAGAAGCTGATGGACGCCAAGGTCTTCATCGAGCTCTGGGTCAAGGTGCGCTCGGGCTGGGCCGACGACGAAGCGCATCTGCGCTCTTACGGCTACGAGTGACGGCGCCGATGGCGACGATGCGGGCTTCGCGCGGCTCGGCCCCTCTCGCCGCCTACGTATTGCACCGGTACGACTGGAGCGAATCGAGCCTTATCCTTGACCTCTTTACGCGTGAGCACGGTCGGGTGGCCGTCGCAGCCAAGGGTGCAAAGCGGCCCTATTCCCAGCTGCGCGCGGTGCTGCTGCCGTTCCAGCGCATCCACGTGAACCTGGGTCGTGCCGCGCGCGACGAACCCTCGAGCGACGTGCAGACCCTGCGTGGTGCTGAGTGGGCCGGCGGCGCCTCGATGCTCACCGGCGCGGCCTTGTTCAGCGGTTTTTACTTGAACGAATTGCTGATGAAGCTGCTGGCTCGCCACGACCCGCACCCGGCGCTGTTCGACACCTATGCGGCAACGCTGCCGACCCTGGCGGACTCTGACGACGTGGCGGTGGAAGCGGCGCTGCGCGCTTTCGAACTCAATTTGCTGCAGCAGGTAGGTGTGCTGCCCGACCTCAGCGTGGACACGCAGACCCAGGATCCGGTGCAGCCAGGCAGGCGCTACGCACTGACTGCCGAAGCTGGGCTGACTGCCGCGCGCGGCGAGGAAGACGCGCTCAGCGGCGAAGCGCTTGTTGGGCTACAAGCTGCGCTCGAACACGGCAGCCTGCTGGCGTTACAGCAGGCTTGCCGGCCCGGGCTGGCGGCGCTGAAAACACGGCTGCGCAGTGTGATTCAGCACCACCTGGGTTCGGCCACGCTGCGTACTCGCCGCGTGATGATGGAGCTGCAGGGCTTGTGAATGGTTGGAGCATTTGCGGCGGATCGATGGGGGACAATGTTCCACCATGAACCCGCTGCTCACCACCGGCCTGGACGCCCACCGCGGTACGACCCTGCTATCGGTCAACGTCAACAAGGTTGCGTTGCTGCGCAACACCCGCGCCCTCGAAATTCCGAGCGTACTGCGCGCTGCCACAGTTGCGCTCGAAGCGGGCGCGCACGGCATCACCGTGCATCCGCGGCCAGACGAGCGCCACATTCGCAAGCACGATGTCTACGAGCTTGCCGAACTGATGCAGGAGTGGCCGCAGGCTGAATACAACATCGAGGGCAACCCGTTCCACAACCTGATGCACTTCGTGCGCGAACTGTCGGCGAAAGGACTGCCGCTGCATCAGGTGACCTTTGTACCCGACAGCGTTGAGCAAAGCACATCCGACCACGGCTGGCAGTTTCCGCAAGACGCGCAGCGCCTGGGGCCGCTGATCAATGAAGCCCGTGCGCTCGGCGCGCGCGTCAGTCTGTTCATGGACCCACTGCCGCAAGCGATGAGCGCGGTGCGCGCGCTGGGCGCTGATCGAGTCGAGCTGTACACCGAAAGTTATGCGAGGGGGCATGGCACCCCGGCCAGTAGCGCGGTGCTTGCCGGCTTCACCTCAACCGCGCAGGCCGCGATGCAGGCCGGCCTGGGAATCAACGCCGGCCACGACTTGAACCGCGCCAACCTCTCCCACTTTCTGCGTGCCGTGCCCGGCGTGCAAGAGGTGTCGATAGGGCACGCGCTGATCGCCGACGCGCTCGAACTCGGGTACACCGAGACGGTGCGCGATTACCTGCGTTGCATTCACTGCGCCACGCAGCCCGCCTCAACATGATCTACGGCGTAGGCACCGACATCTGCGACGTGCGCCGCATCGCGTCGAGCCTCGCGCGGCGTGGCGATAGATTCGCCGAGCGTGTACTCGGCCCGCACGAGATCGAGATCTTTCGCGCTCGGCGTTCAAGAGTCGAGTCACGCGGAATCAGCTACCTGGCCACCCGGTTTTCGGCCAAGGAAGCGTTCTCCAAGGCGATCGGTATGGGCATGCATATGCCGATGACCTGGCGCGCCTGCGAGGTCGTGAAGGCGCCGAGCGGCAAGCCGCAAATCCTTCTGCACGGAGAGCTGGCTGCGTGGTTCGAAGCGAACCGGCTGCACGCGCACCTGAGCATCACCGATGAAACCGACTACGCGGCGAGCTTTGTCGTCGTCGAACAGAGCGAGGATTGAAGACGATGCACGCCCATGCCCCTGTGATACTCGACGTGAGCGGCACCACGCTCACTGCCGACGACAAACGTCGCCTGGCGCACCCGTTGACCGGCGGATTGATCCTGTTCGCCCGCAACTGGCGCGACCGACTTCAGCTCTGCGAACTCACCTGCGAAATCAAGGCTATTCGCCCCGACGCGCTGATCTGCGTCGACCATGAAGGCGGCCGCGTGCAACGCTTTCGCACCGATGGTTTCACGCATCTGCCGCCGATGCGGGTGCTCGGCGAACTGTGGATGAAAGACGGGCTCACCGCGACCGACGCAGCTACCGCCACCGGCCACGTACTCGGTGCCGAGTTGCGCGCGTGTGGCGTCGACCTCAGCTTCACGCCGGTGCTCGACCTCGACCATGGTGGTAGCAACGTGATCGGCGACCGCGCCTTTCACCGCGACGCGCGCGTGGCCTCGCTGCTCGCCAAGAGCCTGATGCACGGACTGCTGCTCGCGGGCATGCACAACTGCGGCAAACACTTCCCGGGCCACGGCTTCGTCAAGGCTGACAGCCACGTCGATGTGCCGGTCGACAAACGCAGCCTGAAAGCGATCCTGTCCGACGACGCCAAGCCTTATGAGTGGCTCAGCACGAGCCTCGCCAGCGTGATGCCGGCGCACGTGGTCTATCCCAAGGTCGATGCGTTGCCCGCCGGTTTTTCGCCACGCTGGCTCAAAGACATTTTGCGCATGCAGCTCGGTTTCACCGGCGCGATCTTCAGCGACGACCTGAGCATGGAAGGCGCGCGCCACATCAACGGCGGCCAGGTGAGTTACGCCGAAGCCGCGGCCGTGGCACTGAGCGCCGGCTGCGACATGGTGTTGCTGTGCAACCAGTCGATCGATGGCGGCGCGGCGGTCGATGCGCTGCTCGACGGCTTGCTCGAAACGCAGACTCGGGGTCTGTGGCACTTCGATCCCGACAGCGAAGCGCGCCGCCTGCGTCTGCTGCCGCAGACCGCGCCGCTGGCCTGGGACGAACTCATGCACGACGCCGGCTACCAGCGCGCGCTCGAGCGCCTGCCCTGAGGCCCGTGCCTGGAGGTCAGTAGTTGACCGTCACCAGAATGCCGTCGGCATACGCACCGACCCGCACGCTTTGCTGCGCCGGCACGCTGCCGTGAACGGTGTGGGGCCGCGCCAGCGGCACGCCCAGCGACGCTGGCGTGACGCTGCCCGACACCGTTTGAGAGCCGCCGCTGGCGTCGCGCCAGACGACGCTGCGCGCCGCGCTGGTGTAGAGGTTGTATTGCAGTCGCGCGCCCAGCGGGCCGGCCATTGAGCGCCGCATCGTGCCGCTGGTCTGGCTCGGACCCTGACTCACGGTGTACGCAATCGCGGCGAGCGGTCCCAGCGCCGTGAGGCTGCTCACCGTCACCGTAGCGCTCACGAGCACGGCGCTGCCCGACAGTGGGTCGTAGTTGCCAAACACCAATGGCGTTGCCGACACGCTGCAAACCGGCGCGGCGCCGGCCGGTGCCGCAACAGCGGTCAACAATGCGCTGAGCCACAGCGCATGCGATTGGCGGCGACGCATACCGATGCGGGCCTGTCGGGCACGGGTCACTGGCATCGTTGCACTCCTGACGTCGGGTCTGACGTGCGTGTGTCGTCGGGCACGTAGTCGAAGCGGCACTCGCCGTCGGGCCACGCCACCGTGACATGTGCCGGCTTGGCCGCGCGGCTGATGAACACTTCGCTGCGCGAGCCGATCGCTACCTGCCTGCTCTGGGTCGACACCGTCGCGCGCGCCCCTTCGGGCAAACGCTTGCCGTGGGCGCGCAGCACCTGCACCATCACTTCGCCGTCGCTGATCTCGAAGCGTGCTGCCGCGCCCGAGTTCCGGCATGGCACCACCGCCAGATGGTCTTGCGCGAGCGTGTATTCGATCGGCAGTGCGCTAGCGTCCATGCTCACCTGGTTGGGCTGGTAGGCGCGCGCACCGGGGATCAGCAGCTTGCCGGCGGCATTGGTTTTACCGGCGAAACGGTTCTCGTAGAAGATCGGCAGACCGGGCTGGCCGTCGCTGTCGACCACGATGAAACGGTCGTCGATGCGGCGTGTGGCGAACCCGTGGCCACCGAGCCGGCCCAGCGCGCCACTCAGCCGTGCGCTCGCCGAAGTTTGATCGCCCGTGCTTTGCGCTCCCACGCTCCACTGCGTGTTGGCTTCGTTGCGCTGGTAGCTCGCGCCGACCTGGCCGAACACGCGGTACTGCTGCTCGTTGCTCTCGGCGTTGTCGTCGGGCAAGGATTGAACCTAAATCCGGCAGTTACCCCGACGCCTGAAGCTCAGGAGGGGGTGTGAATGGGCCGAGAACTGGAGCGATCTTGTCGCTCACATAGCGCAGCAGGAGTGTCCAAGGGTCAGCTGAGTGCAACTGCTCCGCAGCTGCC
>JBBRPV010000006.1:0-79343 GCA_038227445.1 Burkholderiales bacterium
ACTCACTTCCCAACGCTTCCTGAGAGATTCCGTGCACATCGTTTACCCCGAATCTCTAGCATTCATGCGGCTTCTGAGGGTTTTGCAGGGCCGACTAGTTACGTGCCTCGCCTGCTTGCTGCAAGGACTGTCGGTGCGGACGAAGGTGATGGAGTCGGCCCGAACATCGCAGCGACCAGATTTGCCCAGCCTGCGGTCGTCGGCGGCACTCGGTTCGCTGAAGGGAATTCTGCAGGGCACGGCCACCGACACCCGAGCGAAATCCACCAACGGTGAACCGTCGCGTTCCACACGAAACGACGAGGGGCCGTCGAGTCAAGTCTGTGGCGAGCCCTCGTTGATGAACGCCATGACATCGGCGAGCACCGGGGCCAGCCAGCGCAACGGCTTGGCGAAAGCGCCGGCCAGCGTGGTGTGGCTCACACGCTCGTAAAGCTTCAAGGTGACCGGAACGTTCGCGGCTTGCAGCTTCGACGCGAGGCCGACGGTGTTGCGCTGCGGATCCACGAGTGAATCTTTGATCGGTGCGCCGAGAAAACTGCGTGGTGCGCCGGCACCGGCATATTCCAGCGGCTGGGTTCCGGGCGGGTAGTTCGGGTGAAAAAACACCGGCTGCGCGTCAACGTTCGTCATGGGCAGGAAGTCGTACGGGCCGGCCAGGCCGATCCAGCCCGCCAGCTTGGCTGGCGTGTGGCAGGTGGGCGCGAGCCAGCGCGGGTCGAGCGCCAACATCGCGGCGTTGTAAGCACCGGCGCTGTGGCCCATCACGAACACGCGCTTGGCATTGCCGCCAAGCCGGGCCGACTGTGAAAAGCCAAAGGCCAGCGCGAGCGCGCTGTCGTGCAGGAATTCCGGGTATCGCACTTCGGGGTAAAGCCGGTAGTCGGGTACGAGGACAAGCACGCCGCGCGCGGCCAGCGCTTCGGCCAGAAACTTGTAGCTGCCGCGCTCGCCGCTGTTCCAGGAGCCGCCGTAGAAAAAAACCACGGTCGGCCAACCGCCGGCCGGGGCATTGACGGTGGGTTGGTAGATGTCGAGCTTTTGGCGGGCAAGCGCGCCGTAGGCCACGCCGCCGGTGAAGCTGTGGGTGCTGCTCGAAGCCAGTGCGTTGAGCGTGCTTGTGGGCGAGCAGGCGGCAAGCGAGGCGAGTGCTGCCAGTGGAAGAACGAGCCAGAGTGAAAGAAGCTTGAGCATGGGCGGGGCAGTGTGTGCGAATCGCCGCTTTACGAAGCGCAGCTTGGTTTGGATGCAGCCCTGAGCCCATGGGGCAGCGTGCCTCTTGTTGCGCTGGGATGCAGCCGGTTCGTGTTCACGAAACCTCGGGTCGACGTCGACGTCGAGGTCGAGGCCCTGCGCTTGAGCAACGGTGCCAGCAGCAGCGAGCAAACCGCTTCGTTGCTTGCCAACAAGCAGGAGATGCTGCAACTCGCACACGGCGCTGCAGCGCGTCAAGGCAGGCTTGTTCGGTGTTGCGCGCTAGTCGGCAATTCAGCCCAACCGGGCCCGATGCCGCGCCACCTGCGCACGCACCTGTGCCGGCGCGGTGCCGCCGAGCACGTTGCGGGCGTCAAGCGAACCGCGAAGCGTGAGCGCCGAGAACACGTCGGCACCGATGCTGGCGCTGAAAGTTTGAAGTGTGGCCAGCGGCAGCTCGCTCAGGTCAACGCCTTGCGCGATTGCGAGCTTGACCGCATGGGCAACTGCTTCGTGCGCGTCGCGGAACGGCATGCCTTTTTTCACGAGATAGTCGGCGAGGTCGGTGGCGGTGGCGTAACCCTTCAATGCCGCGCGCTCCATCGCTTGGGGCCTGACGCTGATGCCGGCCACCAGCTCGCAGAAGATGCGCAGTGTGTCTTTGAGCGTGTCGACAGTGTCGAACAGAGGTTCCTTGTCCTCCTGGTTGTCTTTGTTGTAGGCCAGAGGCTGGCCTTTCATCAGGGTGATCAAGGCCATCAGGTGACCGACCACGCGGCCGGTCTTGCCACGGGCGAGCTCGGGCACATCGGGGTTCTTCTTCTGCGGCATGATCGACGAGCCGGTGCAAAACCGGTCGGCCAGGTCGATGAAGCCGAAGTTCTGGCTCATCCACAACACCAGCTCTTCACTCAGGCGTGAGAAGTGCACCATGCAAAGTGCAGCGGCAGCGGTGAACTCGATGGCGAAGTCGCGGTCGCTCACGGCATCAAGGCTGTTCTGACACACGCTGGGGTGGCCTTGCTCGTCGACCATACCGAGCGTGATGGCCACACGCTCGCGATCAAGCGGGTAGCTCGTTCCGGCCAGTGCCGCAGAGCCGAGTGGCAGTCTGTTGGTGCGGCGAAATACGTCGCTCATGCGTTCGGCGTCGCGCGAAAACATTTCAACGTAGGCCAGCAAGTGGTGGCCAAAGCTCACTGGCTGGGCCACCTGCAAGTGCGTGAAGCCAGGCAAGATGACTTCGGTGTTGTTGCTGGCCAGTTCGACCAGCGCACGCTGCAGTTCTTTGAGCAGCCCGCCAATGGCGCTGATCTCGTCACGCAGCCACAAGCGAACGTCGGTGGCGACCTGGTCGTTGCGCGAACGGCCGGTGTGCAGGCGCTTGCCGGCATCGCCCACGATGCTGGTCAGGCGCGCCTCGATGTTCAGGTGCACGTCTTCAAGATCGAGCTTCCATTCGAACGAGCCGGCTTCGATTTCTTGCGTGATCTGCGCCAGGCCTCGCTCGATGGCCGCGTGGTCGTCGCCAGAAATGATGCGCTGTGCTGCCAGCATCTCGGCATGCGCTAGGCTGCCGCGAATGTCAGCCCGCCACAGGCGCTGGTCGAAGGCAACGCTTGCGGTGTAGCGTTTCACCAGATCACTCATGGGTTCCGAGAAAAGCGCTGACCAGGCTTGGGACTTCTTGTCGAGTTGGTTGGCAGACATGGCGTGTGATTTGCAGCACGGCCGCCTCTGTGCAGGCGGGCCGGAGTTGGGGACAATGTGCGACCGATGAACGGAGTTCGTGGCCCCGGATCGCGAGCGTCGCCGATTCTAGCTAGAGGGCCCTTGCGCTACTTACGCCTCACCGCTGCCGCCGATGCTTAACCGCCCCCCGTGCCCCGACGCACCTGCCGCCACTGCCGCCACCGCCAGTCGGCATGACGGGCTGAGTGCGCCGCCGTCGCGACCGTCGGGTGCGCGCTCCACCGACTTCGGCACCACGGTGTTCGATGCCATCGGCCGAGCCGAGCCGGCGCAAGCCACGCCGCGTTCCGTTTTTGACGTTTGCCACGCCGGTGTGGTGCTGCGCGCGGTGCTGTTCGTGCACGCCGTGGTGGCGGTGGCGGTGTTGTTCAAGGCCGCGAACCTGCGCGACTGGCTCGCATTGGCCACGAGCGCGTCGAGTGCTGCCTTGCCGGGTGTGCTGCTTTGGCTGCTGGTGGCGTGTGGGTTGAGTCGCGCGCTCGGCGCCTTGCCGCTGGCGGCGCAGTGGGCAGCTGCGGTGCTGATGGGCGCGGTCGGTGGCGTTGTGGGTTCGGCACCCGCCTGGTTGCTGGCGGGTGGCGACACGCTCGGCCACATGCCCTTGCTGGCGCTCGCGCTTGCGGGTGCCGGAATGGCCGCGGCCATGTTCCAGTGGCTGCACATGCGCTCGCAGGCCATGTTGCCCGCCGACACCAAGGCGCGGCTGGCCGAACTGCAGTCGCGCATTCGCCCGCATTTCCTGTTCAACACGCTCAACACCGCGTTGACACTGGTGCGCCTTGACCCGTCGCGGGCCGAAGGCGTGCTCGAAGACCTGGCCGAGCTGTTCCGCGTGGCGATCACCGACAGTCGCGAGTCGGTCACGCTGGCCGAAGAGGTGGAACTCGCCGAGCGTTACCTTGCGATCGAGCAGATCCGTTTCGGCAACCGCCTGCAGATCACCTGGGAGCTCGACGCTGAGGCCGGCACCGCGCGCGTGCCGCCGCTGCTGCTGCAGCCCCTTGTAGAGAACGCGGTGCGCCATGGGGTGGAGCCTTCCGACGTGGGTGGCGTGATCCGCGTGCGCACGCGCGTGAAGCTCGGCCGAGCGCTCGTCTCTATCGCCAACAGCGTGCCCGACAACGCTTCGCGCCCCGGCAACGGCATGGCGCTGCGCAATGTGCGCGAGCGGCTGCGCCTGATGCACGACGTGGCAGCGCAGTTCGAAACTCGGCGCAAAGGCGGGGTGTTCAGGGTGAAGATCGTGGTGCCGCTGTGAACCTTCCCGCGCATGCGCTGCGCGTGTTGATCGTCGACGACGAAGAGCTCGCGCGCGTGCGCTTGCGCGGCTTGGTCAATGACTGCATCGACCCACGCGCCACCGTCGTTGGCGAAGCGGCCAACGCGGTGCAGGCCTTGTCGTGGCTGGTCACCCAGCAGTGCGACGTGCTGCTGCTCGACGTTCAGATGCCGGGACGCGACGGCACCCAGCTCGCGGCAGAATTGCGCCAGCAGGGCAAAACGGGCGCGTCCACACCGGCGATCGTGTTCGTCACCGCGCATGCCGAACACGCGCTGAGTGCTTTTGACCTCGACGCGGTCGACTACCTCACCAAACCCGTGAAGCGCGACCGGCTGCACGTGGCCTTGCAGCGCGTCGCACAGCGTCTCGCGCTGCCGCCGTCGGTGCGCAGAAATGAGACCGATGGCGCAGCGTTCATCGCCGTCAGCGACCGCGGGCGCGTGGTGCGCGTGCCGCTTGTCGATGTGCTTTATTTTAAGGCCGAGCTGAAGTACGTGACGCTGCGCACTGCCGACCACACATATGTGCTTGACGAGCCGCTTTCTGATCTGGAACAGCGGCTCGGAAGCCGTTTTCTGCGCGTGCACCGCAACGCGCTGGTGGCGCGCCGCGCCATGCGCGCGCTGGAGCGTCGTGTGATTGCCAGCGAAGGCGATGAAGAAGGCGGCGAAGGCTGGGCCGTGTGCATGGCGCCGGTGGGCGAATGGCTTGCCGTCTCGCGCCGGCAGGCGGCTGCGGTGCGCGAAGCCATCATCTCAGCGGGGCAGTGAAGGCCGCACTGCCTCGCACGGAGACCACCATGGCCAATCACTCTCATTTCTGCACCGACCGTGTGTTGCCTGGCAACCAGATGCGCCTCCAGTCGGCCGTCAGCCGTGGCGGCCGAACACGTGCGATTGTCGTCATCGGCAAGCTGTGGATGAACGGCAGCGCGCTGCGTGTGAGCTTTCTCGGCGGCACGGCCGAGCAGCAGACCAAGGCGAAAGAGCAGGCCCCGTGGTGGACGGCGCTCGCAAACCTGACGTTCGAGTTCCCCGTGCGGCGCGTGGCTTGAAGCGCGCTCAACCCGTGTTGCGCAAGCCCGCCGCCACGCCGTTGATCGAGATGTGAATGCCGCGCTGCACGCGGGCGTTACCAGGGTCACCCTCGGTGCGGTGGCGGTAGCGGCGCATCAGCTCAACCTGCAGGTGGTTCAGCGGGTCGAGGTAAGGGAAGCGGTGTTCGATTGATCGTGCAAGTGAGGGGTTCGAGGCCAGGCGCACCTTCTCGCCGGTGATGAGCTCCAGCGCATCGCTGGTTCGCTGCCACTCGGCGCGGATCAAACCAAAGATGCGCTTGCCCAGCTTTTTGTCTTCGACGAGCTCCACGTAGCGCGCCGCGATCGACAGGTCGCTCTTCGCGATCACCATGTCAAGGTTCGACAGCAGCGTGCCAAAGAACGGCCACTGTTTGTGCATGCGCTGCAGCAAGGCCTGGCGTTCCTTGCGCTGATTCGGTTCCAGCCCGAGGTAGGCTTCGATGGCCGAGCCGAAACCGCACCAGCCGGGCAAGCCAACGCGGCATTGGCCCCAGCTGAAACTCCAGGGAATGGCGCGCAGGTCTTCGATCGCGCGTGTGGCTTTGCGCGAGGCCGGGCGTGACCCGATGTTGAGCTCGGCGATCTCGCGAATCGGCGTGGCGCTGAAGAAGTACTCGGTGAAGCCGGGGGTTTCATATACGAGCTTTCGGTAGGCGGCGTAACTCGCGTCGCTGATGGCTGCTGCTGCGTCTAGAAAACTCCTCGGCGCGCTCTTGGTCGGGTGCAGAAGCGTGGCCTCCAGTGTGGCGGCCACGAGCGTTTCCAGGTTGCGCCGGCCGATCTCGGGGTGCGCGTACTTTGAGGCGATCACTTCGCCCTGTTCGGTCAAACGGATCTGCCCGTTCACCGTGCCGGGCGGCTGCGCCAGGATCGCTTGGTAGCTCGGGCCACCACCGCGGCCGACCGTGCCGCCGCGCCCATGGAAGAGGCGCAGCGTGAGGCCGTGCTCGCGCCCGAGCTCGCCAAACAGAGCCACCAGGTCGATCTCGGCGCGGTAGAGCTCCCAGTTGCTGGTGAAGCTGCCGCCGTCTTTGTTGCTGTCGCTGTAGCCCAGCATGATGTCTTGCTCGGCGCCCGAGGTTTTCATCATCTTCGTGATGCCGGGCAGCGCATAGAAGGCGCGCATGATCGGCGCTGCGTTGCGCAGGTCGCCGATGGTCTCGAACAGCGGCGAGACGATCAGGTCGCTGACCGCGCCGTCTTCGAGCGTGCCGCGCAGCAGCCCCACTTCTTTCAGCAGCAGCATCACTTCGAGCAGGTCGCTGACCGCTTCGGTGTGCGAGATGATGTAGTGGCGCAGCGACTCGCGGCCATAACGCGAAAGCATCTCTACCGCGGCTTCGAAGATCGCCAGCTCGCTTACCGTGAGTTCGCTATAGCTTGCAGCGCGCACCCGCAGAGGTCGCGCGTCGTTGAGCTGCTGTAGCAGCAGCGCTCGGCGCGCTTGCTCGCTCAGCGCGCTGTAGTCGGCTTCGATCTTCGCCACCCTGAGCAACTCGGCAACCACCGCCTCGTGTTTGTCGGAGCTTTGGCGCAGGTCGACCGTGGCGAGGTGAAAGCCGAACACCTGCACCGCGCGCATCAAGGGCTGCAGGCGCGGTGCGGCCAACGCCTGCGCGTTGTGCGCCGCCAACGAGGCGTTGATCACGCGCAGATCGCTCAGGAACTGGTCTGCCGAAAGGTAAGGGGTTTGCGGCGCCACGGCGTGGCGCAACGCTTCGGTGCCGGTGAAGAGTTCGAGCGTTCCCGCGAGCCGCGCGTACATGCCGATCAGCGCGCGCCGGTAGGGCTCGTCGCTGCGGTGCAAGCTATGGTCGGGCGAACGCGCGGCGAGTGCGAGCATCTCGACCGAGACTGGCGCCAAGGTTGCCGAGATCGAGAGTTCGGCGCCGAGCTCGTGTGCCTCGGTCAGGTAAAAGCGCAGCACGGTCTCGCTTTGCCGCGCGAGCGCCATACGCAGGGTGTCGGCGGTGACGAAGGGGTTGCCGTCGCGGTCGCCGCCGATCCAGTTGCCCATGCGAAAGAAAGGTGCAATGGCATGGCCCGGCAGCGCGTGTTCGATGTCGCGGTACATGCGTGGAATCTGGCGCAGGAAGGTCGTGCGGTAGTAGCTCAGCGCGTTCTCGATTTCGTCTGACACCGTCAGCTTCGCGGTGCGCAGCATGCGCGTTTGCCAAAGCTGCGTGATGCGCGCGCGCACCAGCGCTTCGTTCTCGCCGCGTTCGCGGTCCGTGTGCAAGGTGTCTCGCTGCTCGACCAGTTCGGCGATTGCGCGTTCGGCGTCGAGAATGCTCTTGCGCTGCACTTCGGTCGGGTGCGCGGTGAGCACCGGCGAGATGTAGGCACGCGACAAGGTGCTGGCAATGTCGGCAGCGCGAATGCCGGCCTGCGCCAGGCGCTCCAGCGTCATGGTCAGCGAGCCTTCGTGAAGGTGTCCCTGGCGCTCGTGGTGGTCGCGCCGGCGCACGTGGTGGCGGTCTTCGGCGATGTTGGCGAGGTGCGAGAAATAGCTGAAAGCGCGAATCACGCTGACGGTCTGGTCGCCCGAGAGGTTTTTCAGCAGCCGGTCGAGCGCGCGCCCGGCCTGCGCGTCGCTCTTCAGGCGGTAGGCCACCGAGAGCTGGCGCACCCGCTCCACCAGCTCGAACGCTGCCTTGCCTTCTTGCTCGCGGATCACGTCGCCAAGGATGCGGCCGAGCAGGCGAATGTCGTCGACCAGCGGCCGATTTTTTTGAGCGGCATCGCTGGCGCTGCGGCGGGGTGCAGGGGCTTTGGCGCTGGCCATGGTGACCTCGACTTGTGTAATTCGGTTACGAGCGCGCGGATCGTAGCAGTGCGCCGGCGGTGGCTCGGGCTCGACCAAGAGATGCGCCTGCTAGCATTGTTTGATGACCGCAAGCACCCTCATCGCGACCCGCGAAAGCCGCCTGGCACTTTGGCAAGCCGAGCACGTGCGTGACTTGCTCACGCAGCGTTTCGGGATGCCCGTGGCGCTGCTGGGAATGACGACGCGCGGTGACCAGATCCTCGACCGAAGTCTCTCCAAGGTCGGCGGCAAGGGCCTGTTTGTCAAGGAACTCGAAACGGCGCTGGAAGAGGGGCGCGCGCACCTGGCCGTGCATTCGCTCAAAGACGTGCCGATGGACCTGCCGGAAGGCTTCGAGTTGGCAGCGGTGCTGGAACGCGAAGACCCGCGCGACGCTTTCGTCTCGAACCACTTCGCAGGGCTCGAAGAATTGCCGCAGGGCGCGCGTGTTGGCACCTCCAGCTTGCGGCGTGTGGTGCAGCTCGCCGCGCTGCGGCCTGACCTGGACATTCAACCGCTGCGCGGCAACCTTGACACGCGCCTGCGCAAGCTCGACGAAGGCGGTTACGACGCGATCGTGCTTGCGGTCGCAGGGCTTCTGCGGCTTGGGCTGGCCGAGCGCATCCGCGTGCGCTTCGAGCCGGCGCAGATGCTGCCTTGTGCAGGGCAAGGCGCGCTCGGCATTGAAGTGCGCGCCGATGCTCGCGCGCTTCGCGAACAACTGGCGTTGTTGACGCATCGACCGACCTGGCTGGCGGTGCAAGCCGAGCGGGCAGTGTCGCGTGCGCTTGGTGGCAGCTGCAGCATGCCGCTGGCCGCGCACGCGGTGTGGCAGGGTGGGGCGCTTGAGCTGCGGGTGACGCTGGGGCACCCACTGGTGCCGGAGTCGCCCTTGTTGCATGTGATTCAAAGTGCAGCCGTTGTCACCGACGAAGGCGCGCGCGCGCTCGGTGAACGCGCCGCCGAAGTGCTGCGCGATGACGGCGCCGATGCGTACCTCAGTGCCGCGGCCGAGCAGCGCGCCGCTCCCTGAAACGGCGGGCTCGTCCGTGCGGGTCATTGTCACGAGGCCCGCTGCGCAGGCGGCCGACTGGGTGCTTCGGCTTCGGGCTGAGCAGATCGATGCCGTTGCGCTGCCGCTGATCGCGGTGGCGCCGGTGGCCGACGCTGCTGCGGTTGAAGGCGCGTGGGCCGCCCTCGCCATGCGGAGTTTGGTCGTGTTCGTCAGCCCCAATGCTGTCGAACATTTTTTTGCACATCGACCCGCTGGTTCGTCGTGGCCTGCCGGTGTGCTGGCTGGGTCGCCCGGGCCGGGAACAACGCGCGCGTTGCTCGGTCTGGGCGTGCCTGCCGCGCAGACCGTGGCTCCGGCGGCCGATTCGGCGCAGTTCGATTCCAAAGCCTTGTGGCAACAACTCGCATCTCAAGATTGGCGAGGTGCGCGCGTGTTGATCGTTCGTGGTGACGGTGGCCGCGATTGGCTGGCCGAGACCTTGCGCGGCCATGGTGCGACCGTCGAACACGTGGCGGCCTATCGGCGCGAGGCGCCGGTGTTCGGTGCGGCGCATCAGGCCTTGTTGGCGGCTGCGTTTCATGAGCCCGCAGCGCACCTTTGGTACTTCAGCAGCTCTGAAGCGATCGACCACCTGGAACGAGCATCGGCTGCGCTAGCGCCAATGCGCTGGGCCGAAGCTCGGGCCCTCGCCACGCACCCACGCATTGCAGAGCGCGCGCGTCAGCTCGGCATTGCACGAGTTTCAGAGTGCCGCCCGCCGCTAGAAGCGGTTCTTGCCTGCATACAATCGTTACGATTGTGAACAAGCTCCCCCCCGACCTCATGGGCAGCCCTTTGGCACCCCAACCGAACCCCCCGCCGCCGGCTGGGGCTTCGCATGGGCGTGTTCAAGCGCCGCTCTCTGCGCGCCTCGGTGGGGGCGTGCTTGCGCTGCTCGCTGCGCTCTCGGTTGCCAGCCTGGTTCTGGCCTGGAAGGCCGACCAGCGCGTGCTCACGCTCGAACAAGAAATGGTGCGTCGCCAGCAAGACAGCGCCGCCTTGTCGACCGAGGCGCGCATGTTGGCCAAGCAGGCCCAGGAAGGCCAGAGCACCACGGCCGCCAAGCTCGCCTTGCTCGAGGCGAGGGTGGCCGAGGTCTCGGTGCAGCGCGGTCAGATCGAAGACCTGATCCAGTCGCTTTCGCGCTCGCGTGACGAGAACAGTCTGGTTGACGTGGAAGCGGGGATCCGCGTGGCCTTGCAGCAGGCCGCCATCACCGGCAGCGCCGAGCCACTCGTGGCCACCCTCAAACAAAGCGACGAACGCTTGGCCCGCTACAACCAGCCGCGGCTCGAAGGCGTGCGGCGGGCCATTTTGCGCGACCTTGATCGCGTCAAGGCCGTCAGCGTGGCCGACATTCCTGCGCTCAGCGTCAAGCTCGACGAAGCGATCCGCATGGTCGACGAGCTGCCGCTGGTCGCCGTGGTCGACACCCGTCGCGAGGCGGCGCGTGATGCGGCGAGGCCGGCACCAGCCCGAAGCGCCAGCGCCGCCGGCTCGCGCGCCGCAAACGCCCTGCCTGCTTGGTCGTCGCAGGTCGGCGAGTTCTGGAACATGCTCATCGAGGGCATATGGGGCGAGGCGAAATCGCTGCTGCGCGTGACTCAGACCGATCACCCCGACGCGATGCTGCTGGCGCCCGAGCAGTCGTACTTCCTGAGAGAAAATCTGAAGCTTCGATTGCTCAATGCGCGTCTGGCCTTGTTGAGCCGCCAGTTCAGCACAGGGCAAGCAGATTTGCAGGGTGCGCAGGCCGCGCTCGACCGCTACTTCGACCGCAGCTCGAAGCGCACGTTGCTCGCCGGCGAGCTTGTCAAGCAGGTTGCCTCTCAGGCGCGCAGTGTGGGCGTGCCGCGGCCCGACGACACGCTTGCAGCGCTCACGACTGCTGCCGGGCGCTGACGCTCAAGATGCGCGCCACCATCTGGTTCTTGCTGCTCTTCGTTGTGGCGGTGGTGGCAGCGAGCACGCTCGGCACCAACGACGGTCTTGTGGCTCTGTACTGGCGTGGCTGGCGCTTCGACATCTCGCTGAACCTGTTCTTGCTGCTGCTGTGCGGTACCTGCTTCCTGCTCGTCAGTGCCATCCAGACCTTGAACTCGCTGATCGGGCTGCCGCAGCGCGCGCGCGAGTGGCGCAGCGCACGGCGTGATCGCAGCGCGCAGGCCGCGCTGCGCGACGCGCTGGCTCAGTACTTCGGTGGCCGCTACCGGCGCGCCCAGAGGGCCGCGCAGCGCGCACTCACGATCCAGGCCGGCACACCCGATCTTGCCCAAGACAACGAATTCACCGTGCTCGCGCACCTGCTCGCCGCCGGCAGTGCACACCGCATGCAAGACCGCGTCAGCCGCGACGAAGAGTTGCGCCGCGCGCTGCGGCTGTCGCGCCACAGCCTGAGTGCGCGGTCTGCCGAAGAAGGCGCGCGGCTGCTGGCCGCCGAGTGGGCGCTCGATGACCGCGACGCACCGCGCGCCATGGAGCTGCTCGCTGAGCTGCCCGTCGGCGTGGCGCGGCGCACTCACGCCTTGCGACTGAAGCTGCAGGCCACGCGGTTGGCCCGCCAGCCGCAAGATGCGCTGAAGACCGCGCGTTTGCTGGCCATGCACCAGGCCTTCTCGAAGGTTGCCGCGCAGGGACTGCTGCGTTCGCTGGCGTTTGAGTCGCTCGCCACCGCACACGACGTCGACCAGCTTCGGCGCATCTGGTTGCAGTTCGATGCCATTGACCGGCGCGACCCATTCGTCGCGGCGCGCGCAGCTGATCGTGCCACCGAGCTGGGCGCCGTTGACGATGCGCGCGGGTGGTTGCACCCGTTCTGGAAGCGGCTGTCGGAACTCGCCGTCGACGAACGTTCTGCAGTGGCGCAGGCCCTGGCCGCTGCCATGCAGGGCGTGGGCGCGGAATGGCTGCCGCGCCTCGAAGCCGCTGCGCAGGCTTACCCGCGCGAAGGTTCGGTCGCGCTCGCGCTGGGTTGTGCGCTGACCGAGCGCCAGCTCTGGGGTAAGGCGCGCCTGGCGCTGGAGCAGGCCGCGGCCGACTCCGGCCTGCCCGCGATGGCGCGGCGCAAGGCCTGGCTCGCGCTGGCACGGCTTGCGCAACGGGAAGGCGACGCATTGCGGGTCGCCCGATGCTTCGAAGCTGCGGCCCGTCTGCCTTGAGGGCGTGAGCCATTCCGAGTCAGACGCCAGTGGACGGCAAGCGCCGAGCGGCCTTCCCGGCCGATTCTGCTGTCTGCAGAGCAGGTCCGGACGGGTGAACAGGCGAGGTCAAAAATGATTTGCCGTGACAGTCACCTGCCGCGTGTTCGGTGACCTCAATTGCGTTATCCAGTCTTAAAGGCTTTGAGAAAAATCAGGTGATATAGTCTATGGCTGCGCGGCTGTAGCTCAGCTGGATAGAGTACTTGGCTACGAACCAAGGGGTCGTGGGTTCGATTCCTGCCAGCCGCACCAGACCTTCGTTTTAGAACAACGCCTCAGAGGTTCGCGCCTCTAAGGCGTTTTTTTTGCGTTGTTCATCCCGGGGCAAGACACTCGGCCGCTCTCCGAGCGGAGCCACGCGCTCGGGCTCGCGGCAATTTGCCCGGTCGGCAGTACCGGCGGGGTCAGTCGGCTGCCGGAGGCCGCTCTGGAGGGCAACTCGCTGCGCGGACTGGGTTGGCTGGTGCGTCAGCCCCGCCCGACGAACGGCATCTTCGTCGCCATCACCGTCATGAATTGCACGTTGGCGTCGAGCGGCAGGCTGGCCATGTGCACGACCGCATTGGCCACATGGATCAAGTCCATGCGTGGCTCGACCATCATCTCGCCGTTGGCCTGTGGCACGCCGACGGTCATGCGCTGCGTCATCTCGCTGGCTGCATTTCCGATGTCAATCTGGCCGCAGGCAATATCAAACGCTCGGCCGTCAAGGGAAGTCGCTTTCGTGAGGCCGGTGATCGCGTGTTTGGTCGCCGTGTATGGCGCGTTGAACGGGCGAGGTGCGTGGGCGGAGATCGAGCCGTTGTTGATGATCCGGCCGCCGCGTGGGCTCTGGTTTCTCATCATCTTGAAGGCTTGTTGTGTACACAGGAACACTGCGGTCAGGTTGATGTCGACCACGGCCTTCCACTGCTCGAATGTGAGCTCGTCCATCGGTACCGCGGGTGAGCTGGTGCCGGCATTGTTGAACAGCAGGTCGAGCCGGCCAAACGTCGTTCGCACAGTGTCGAACAGGGCTTTCACGGCCGCCGGGTCTGTAAGGTCGGTGGGCAGCGGTAGCGCGTTGCAGAAGAGTGCGCCGGCCAGCTCGGCGGTCTGCATCAGGGCTTCGGCGCGGCGCCCGGCCAGCACCACGTGGTACCCGGCTGCGATCAGCGCCAGCGAGCTGGCACGGCCGATGCCGCTGCCTGCTCCCGTGACGAGAGCGATTTTCATGCCTGTCTCTCGGGTCGCAATCTCTCGGGTCGCAATCTCTGGGCTCTCAATCGAACAGATTGGCGCCGGGGGCGGGGAGAGCCGCCAAGCTCGGCACGGCAACTTCGAAACAGTCGGTGAACGTGAAGTAGAGTGACGCGTAAAACACCGTGGTGAGCAGCAGCGAGAACGGCGTTGCAACCACGGCGAACAGTGGCAGCTGGCCGAGCAGTCCGAACACGATGCTGCCGAACGTGGCGAACAGCATCACCGCCGCAACCCAGGTCAGCATGTAGACGCTGAAGGCACCTTTGTTACGCCAGCACGCGAGCGTGCTGGAGAAGAGTGACTGGGCGCAGCCTTGCCCGCCCCAGTACACAAGAGCCGGCGCGTGCCAAAACGGCATCGAGAGCAGGGCCGTAAGCCCGCTGCGAACCAGTAATCCCTGGCTGAGACGCGGGTCGGCGAGCTTCGCGTTGACGAGCGCGGGTTCGGTCTGTACGTTGGGCATCGCGTCCATCAGCGCGTCGAAGGCGCCGCCGTCGACGAGGTCGGCGAGCGCAAGGATCGCGAAGGTCGTCAGTGCGTAGATCGCGCCAAGTTTGAGCATCGCGCTGCGGCGCGGGCCGTCCATGCGCAGTGTGCGAAAAAGCGCGAACGGTGTCGGCATCTCGCCCGCCAGCGTGGCTTTCGCGGCGAGCATGAACGCCAGCGTCACCACTGGCAGCAGCCCGAGCAGCAGCAGCGGGCCCACCACTGGCAGCAGCGCCAATGAAAACACCGCAAACATGAACACCGCGAAAAGCGCCGCGAAGACCATGGGCCGCCTGACGAACACGCGAAGGCCCTGGCGCGCCCAGACGGAGCCCTGGCGGGCTGGAACAGTGGCGAGTTTGAATGCGGTCATCGGCAGGTGGTCACGCGCGGGCGAAGTGCCACGGGGTTGCCACGCGTTCGCGCAGCACACGTTCGAAATGGCTCGGGTCGTGCGCTGCGAGCAGGCTCGCATCGCGCGGCAGGTGCAGGTCCCACAGGCGCGAAAGCCAAAAGCGCAACGCGGCCGAGCGCATGAGCGCAGGCATCAGGCGCAGCTCGCCGCTGCTGAGCGGGCGCGCGGCGTCGTAGGCGGCCACGAAAGCGCTGGCCCGCTCGTCGTCGAGCCGCCCGGATTCGAGGTCGGTGCACCAGTCGTTCAGGCACACGGCGATGTCGAACAAGAAACTGTCGTCGCCGGCGAAGTAGAAGTCGAACAGTCCGGTGAGCACGTCAGTGCCGTCTGGGCCCTGCTCGAACATCACGTTGTCGCGGAACAGGTCGGCATGGATTGCACCTTGCGGCAGGGCAGCGTGCGCTTTCGATTCATGCACCTGTAGCGCGAACGCCAGCTCGGTATCGAGCAGTTCGCGCTGCGCAGGCATCAGGAACGGCTGCACCACCGGTGCTGTCTCGACCCACCAAGCGGCGCCGCGCAGGTTGGGCTGGTGCAGCGGAAAGTCGGCTCCGCTCAGGTGCATGCGCGCGAGCATGGCGCCTACGCTGGCGCAATGCGCCGCATCGGGCGCGAGCTGATGGCGGCCGGGCAGGCGGTCGACCACGGCCGCGGGTCTACCGAGCAAGGTGTGCAGGATCGCGCCGGTGGCGTCGGCCTTCGGGCCGGGTACCGGAATGCCACGGTCCCAGAGGTGTTTCATCAGCTGCAGGTAATACGGCAGCTGCGCTGGCGTGAGGCGCTCGAACAGCGTCAGCACGTAGCTCCCCTGGCTCGTCTGGACGAAGTAGTTGGTGTTCTCGATGCCGCTCGGAATGCCGTTCAGCGCCACGAGCTCGCCGATGTGCAGCCGCTCGACAAGCGCGGCTGCCTCGACGAACGAGACCTCGGTGTAGACCGCCACGGTGGGGTCAGAACTGCAAAACGTTCCAGGCGCGCTTGCCGGCCGAGCTGCGCGCGCCGCCTGTGCCGTCGAAGGCATCGCGCGAAGCGTCGCCGGTCATGATCTCGTAGCTCTTGCGAATGCCGACCTTGGGCGTGACGACGATGCGCTGCGCTTCGCCGCGCACACGCAGTTCTTCAATGCGGGCTCCTCCGTCTTCGATCACCGTGCGTTTCACGGCCGGTTCGCCTTCGCGAGCGGGCTGTGTTGTGGCGGCCACCAGGGGCGGCTTAGGCGAAGGCGCCGGCTGGGCCCAGCAAGGCACGCAGGTGCACAGCGCGACCAGAGCGAGTTTCGGATTCATGCGCCGATTCTAGGACGCGGCCCTGGGGCGCCACCGTTTGAGCCGCCACAATGCCCCCATGAGCAACAAGACCTTGCTGCTGGTGGACGGCTCCAGCTATCTCTACCGCGCCTTTCACGCCCTGCCCGACCTGCGCGGGCCTGGCAACGTGCCGACCGGCGCTTTGCGTGGCGTTGTCTCGATGTTGAAGCTCCTGCGCGAGCAGCACCCCGCCGCGCTCGGCGCCTGCGTATTCGACGCCAAGGGCCCGACCTTTCGGGACGAGTGGTACGCCGAGTACAAGGCCAACCGCGCGGCCATGCCGGTCGACTTGGCCTTGCAGATTGAGCCAATCCACGAGGCCGTGAAGCTGATGGGCTGGCCGGTACTTACCGTGCCGGGCATCGAGGCAGACGACACGATTGGCACCTTGTGCAAGGTGGCGACGCGGGCCGGCTTCAAAGTCATCGTCTCCACCGGCGACAAGGATCTCGCACAACTCGTCGACGACAACGTGACGCTGGTCAACACGATGAGCAACGAGCGGCTCGACCCGCCGGGTGTTTTGGCCAAGTTCGGCGTGGCGCCCATGGCCATCGTCGACTACCTCACGCTGGTGGGTGACACGGTCGACAACGTGCCGGGCGTCGACAAGGTCGGGCCGAAGACCGCCGCGAAGTGGATCGCCGAATACGGTTCGCTTGACGGCGTGATCGCGGCCGCTCCATCGATGAAAGGTGCTGCCGGCGAGAACCTGCGCAAGGCACTCGATTGGTTGCCAGAAGGCCGCCGGCTCGTCACTGTGGCAACAGACTGCGACTTGGGCGGGCACGTGCCTGGCTGGCCGGCGTTCGAGTCGCTTGCGTTCGCACCACCCGATGCGCCGCGTCTGATCGCGTTCTATGAGCGTTACGACTTCAGGTCGCTCAAGCGTGAGCTTGAAAACGCCTCGGGCCTGGGGCCTTCTTCTGCGATGGAAACTCAGGCGGCACCGGTTGCGGCGAGCAGCATCGAGAAGCACTACCAGACCGTGCTCAGCTTCGACGCGCTTCATGCGTGGATCGCGAGGATCAAGGTCGCGCCTCTGACTGCGATCGACACCGAGACCGATTCGCTCGACGCCATGCGTGCGCAGATCGTCGGCATCTCGCTTTCCACCGCGCCGGGCGAGGCCGCCTACATTCCGCTGCGCCACACCTATCCCGGCGCGCCCGACCAATTGCCGGTGGACGAGGTGCTCGCGTTGCTCAAGCCCTGGCTTGAAGACGCTGGCGCGGGCAAGCTCGGTCAGAACATCAAGTACGACACCCACGTGTTCGCCAATGCGGGCATCACGGTGCAGGGCTACGCGCACGACACCATGCTGCAGAGCTACGTGCTTGAAGCGCACAAGCCGCACAGTTTGGAAAGCCTTGCTCTGCGCCACCTCGGCCGCAGCGGGCTGAGTTATGAAGACCTGTGCGGCAAGGGCGTGCACCAGATCTCGTTTGCGCAGGTCGAAATCGAACGTGCTTCGGAGTACTCCTGCGAGGACAGCGAGATGACGCTTCACGTGCACGACACGCTCTGGCCGCAGTTGCGCACGAGTGCCGGTCTGCTCGACGTGTACCAGCGCATCGAGATGCCGGCGGCGGCGATCCTTGGGCGCATCGAGCGCACCGGGGTGTTGATCGACGGTGCGAAGCTCGCCGCGCAAAGCCAACAGCTTGCCGAGCGCATGGTCGCGCTGGAGCTCCAAGCCTACGAAATTGCCGGCCAGCCCTTCAACCTGAGCAGCCCGAAGCAGATCGGCGAGATCTTGTTTGGCAAACTCGGCCTGCCGGTGAAGAAAAAAACCGCCAGCGGCGCACCGAGCACAGACGAAGAGGTGTTGGCCGAGCTGGCTGGCGATTACCCGCTTCCGGCCAAGCTGCTCGAACACCGCGGCCTGTCAAAACTGAAGGGCACCTACACCGACAAGCTGCCACTGATGGTCAACCCCCGCACCGGGCGCGTGCACACCAACTACGCGCAGGCCGTGGCGGTGACCGGGCGCTTGTCGAGCACTGACCCGAACTTGCAGAACATTCCGATCCGCACGCCCGAGGGCCGGCGTGTGCGCGAAGCCTTCATCGCGCCGAATGGCTGTTCGATCCTCAGCGCCGACTACTCGCAAATTGAACTGCGCATCATGGCGCACATCAGCGGCGACCCGAGCTTGCTGAAGGCTTTTGCCGAGGGCATGGACGTACACCGCGCCACCGCGAGCGAAGTGTTCGGCACGCCGCCCGGCGACGTTACGAGCGAGCAGCGGCGTTATGCGAAGACCATCAACTTTGGTCTGATCTACGGCATGGGCGCGTTCGGCCTGGCGCAGAGCCTGGGCATTGAGCGCAGCGCGGCGGCCACCTACATCGAACGTTACTTCGAACGCTTTGCCGGCGTGAAGCGCTACATGGACGAAACCAAGGTGTCAGCGCGTGAAAAGGGTTATGTCCAAACGCTGTTCGGCCGGCGCGTGTACCTGCCTGAGATCAACGGTGGCAACGGCCCGCGCAAGAGCGGCGCCGAACGCCAGGCCATCAACGCGCCGATGCAAGGCACGGCGGCCGACCTCATCAAGCTTGCGATGATCTCGGTTCAGAACGTGCTCGACAACGAAAAGCGGGCCACGCGAATGATCATGCAAGTGCATGACGAGCTTGTGTTCGAGGTGCCCGAGTGCGAGCTTGCCTGGGCCCGCGAGGCGGTGCCGCGCATCATGGCGTCGGTGGCGGAGCTGAAGGTGCCACTGCTTGCCGAGGTTGGCGTGGGCGCCAACTGGGACGAGGCCCACTGAGTCCACTGAGCCAACTGAGAGCCTGCGAACAAATCCTACGCACCCGAGGCAGCCTCCGAACGCGTCGGCGTTAAAGGTGCCTTCAAGCGCGAAACACTGCCCCAATCAACCGTCGGTCGAAATCGCCTCGACGCAGTGGTGGGGTAGGCGCAGCTGACCATCGCCGCCTGGCACGGCCTCGATGTGAATGATGGGCGCTGCCGACTGCACCGGACCGAAAATCGTGGCGAAGGCCACGTCGGCGGCGTCGCGCCCGGTGCCGAAACGCACGAAGCCCATCGGGATTGCGGTGCCCGAGGGGTCGAACATGTACCAGCGGTTGCCGAGGTAGGCCTCGACGTAGGCATGAAAGTCGGTCGGCCCGAGGGCCGGGTCGGCGCCGTAGTCGATGCCGGTGGCAAAGCGCGCCGGGATGTTGATGGCGCGGCACAGCGCGATCATCAGGTGCGCGAAGTCGCGGCATACGCCGGTCTGCTCCAGCAGGGTGTCGAGTGCCGAGGTCTGCGAGTTCGAGGTGTTCGATGAAAACAGCGTGCGCTCCAGCACCCAGTCGCGAATGCCCTGCACCCGGCTGTAACCCTGCAAACGCTGGCCGAATTCGCGCGTTGCGAACTTGTGCAGCCGGTCCGACTGGCAATAGCGGCTCGGGTAGATGTAGCCCAGCACATGCGCAGGCACCCGAGCCACCGCCACTTCGGACACCTCGGCCGGCAGCGCGAAGTAATGGTCGAGGTCGACCGTGGTCTTGTAGCGCACGCTCAGGGGCCCGGGCATGGCCGTGAGGCGCAGGTAGCGGTTGCCGGTGGCCGGGTCTGTCTCAAGCATTGAGGGCACGTTTTGGCTGATCGTGAGCTCATCGTGCAGAACGCGCTGGCGTGCGGTGTGCGCGGCGTGGATGTTGAAGACGAAGTCGCAACCCGGGCTGTAGACCTCGTAGTCGAGTTGGAGTGAAAGCTGGAGTCTGATCATGGCGTGCCGTTGGCTGTGAGCGGGCGGCATGGCGGCAACAGCCCGAGTCGCTTGTCGACCAGCATTCGTCGGAAAATCCGCGCGGCCCGCACGGTACCACCTGCCGCCGTTTTCGCGTTCTCGCGGTGCGCCAGCATTTAGTCGAGAGCAAACTCCGGGTGGTGGCGGTCCTCATGTGGACTTCCGATCTGCACTTGGGCACGCCGGGCTGCCAGGCCGAGGCACTGCTCGGATTTTTGAAAAACACGAAGTGCGAGACGCTGTACCTCGTGGCGACATCGTCGACGGGTGGCAACTGCGGCGCCAGTGGTACTGTCCGCAAGCCCACAACGACGTGGTTCAGAAGCTCCTGCGCACGGCGCGCAAGGGCACATTGGTGATCTTCATTCCCGGCAACCACGATGAGTTCGCGCGCCGCTACGTTGGCCACGACTTTGGCGGCATCGAGGTTGCGCAAGACTGGGTTCATGAAACCGCAGCCGGCCGCAAGCTCTGGGTCACGCACGGCGACCGTCTTCGACGGGGTGATCGAGTGCGCAAAGTGGCTGGCGCATGTCATTTGTCTGGAGTGGGGTGCGCTTCCAGCTCTTGCAACACTTGGTTCTGTCGCGTGACAAGAGTCTGCATACCTGCATGAAATCTCTCGAAAAACCTTCATAAAATCGATCGATGAACGATGTGGCTGTTTCCACCGCACTGGCGATGCCGGCGCTTTTGAGCCGCGAGCGCTCGATTCTCGAATTCAACCGGCGCGTGCTGGCCCAGGCGCGGCGTGCCGACGTGCCGCTGCTCGAGCGGCTGCGTTATGTCTGCATCGTGTCGTCAAACCTGGACGAGTTCTTCGAGGTGCGCTTCGCCGATTACTTGGAGGCAGCGCGCCGCCCAGGGGCCGGCGAGTCCCGGCGCGACCTTGATTCTGTGGCGGCAGCTGCTCATGCGCTCATCGACGACCAGTACGCCGTCTTGAACGATGACGTGGCGCCCAAGCTGAGGCGCGAAGGAATCTTGATCCTGAACCACGCCGATCGCGACGACGCGCAGCGGCGCTGGGTGGCCAGTTTCTTCGAACGCGAGGTGCGGCCGCTGCTGGTGCCCGTGGGGCTCGACCCGTCGCACCCGTTTCCGCAAGTCGCCAACAAGTCGCTCAACTTCATCGTGCGGCTGAGCGGGAAAGACGCGTTCGGGCGGCCCAACGGCATTGCGATCGTGAAGGTGCCGCGTGTGCTGCCGCGGGTGATCAAACTTCCCGCGCGGCTGAGCGGCGAGAACCAGGTCTTCGTTCTGCTCACGAGCGTGATCCGCGCTCACCTCGACGCGCTGTTCCCGGGGCGCGACGTAGAGGCGTTCTCGCAATTCCGCATCACGCGCGACTCCGACCTCGACGTGGACGAAGACGACGTTGTCAACCTGCGCCAGGCGCTGCGCTCGGGTCTGACCACGCGCCACTTCGGTCGTGCGATCCGGCTTGAAGTGGTCAACACCTGCCCGCCCGAGCTGGCCGAATTTTTGCTCACGCAGTTCGGCTTGCCGCAAGCGGCGTTGTACCGCGTGAACGGGCCGGTGAACCTGGTGCGCTTGAACCAGCTGATTGACCAAGCCGACGCGCCTACCCTGCGCTTCCCACCCTTCGAGCCAGCCTGGCCGCAAGAGACTTTGCCACGCCAGCAGTCGATGTTTGACCGGCTGCGCGAAGGCGACGTGTTGTTGCACCAGCCCTTCGAATCGTTCGACCCGGTCGTACAGTTCTTGCGCGAAGCAGTCTACGACCCCACGGTGCTGGCGATAAAGCAGACGATCTACCGCACTGGCAGCGAATCGCCGCTGATGGACCTGCTGATTGAAGGCGCGCGCCGCGGCAAGGAGGTGATGGTCGTGGTGGAGCTGAAGGCGCGCTACGACGAAGAAGCCAACATCAATTGGGCCGAGCGACTCGAAGCGGTGGGCGTGCAAGTGGTGTACGGCATCGTCGGCTTGAAGACCCACGCCAAACTGCTGCTTGTCACGCGCCGGGAGGGCGGCAAGCTTCGCCGCTATGGGCACCTTTCGACCGGTAACTACAACCCAAAGACGGCACGGCTTTACACCGACCTGGGCTACTTTACTGCCCAGAGCGACCTCACGGCAGACGCGGACGCGGTGTTCCAGCAGCTCGCGAGCTTGGGCCACATGAAGCCGCTGCGCGCGTTGTTGCAGGCGCCGTTCACGTTGCACAAACAGTTGCTCGCGCACATTGCCAGAGTCAAGACTGCCGCCCTCGACGGCCTGCCGGCGCGCATTGTGGTGAAGGTGAACGCACTGACCGACCCACCGCTGATACAAGCGCTGGTGCACGCCGGTCAGGCCGGCGCCGACGTCGACCTGATCGTGCGCGGCGCTTGCATGCTGCCACCCGGCATCCCCGGCGTCACCGACCGCATCCGTGTGCGCTCGGTCGTTGGCCGTTTCCTCGAACACTCGCGCATTGCTTACTTCCGCTTCGGGCCGCTAGACGACGACGAAGCCTTGTTTTTGTCGAGCGCCGACTGGATGAGCCGCAACATGTTCGGCCGCATCGAGGTGGCCTGGCCGGTGCGCGACGCTAAGTTGCGCCAGCGAGTGATCGACGAGTGCCTTGTGCCCTATTTGCATGATCGGCAAGACGCGTGGATGCTGTTCCCTGATGGCCACTACGAGCGCGTCAGCGGCAATGGCCCGAGTGCGCAGCAGGCGTTGGCCAATCGCTACCGCAAAGCCGCGTGATGGACCTGATTCTTTGGCGCCACGCTGAGGCCTTTGAGCTGGTCGAAGGCAAAGACGACCTGGCCCGTGCGCTCACCGCCAAGGGCGAACGGCAGGCCCAGCGCATGGCCGACTGGTTGAACCAGCGCATTGCGCATTCCACGCGCATTCTGGTGAGCCCGGCGGTGCGTTGCCAGCAAACGGCCAAGGCGCTCGGCAAGAAGTTCAAGACCATGCCCGAGCTCGCGCCCGACGGCAACGGCGAGGGTCTGCTGAAAGCCGTTCGCTGGCCTGATGCGAGCGAGCCAGTGCTGATCGTTGGTCACCAGCCGGTGCTCGGCCTGGTGGCGGCTTACCTGCTCGCCGACCTGCCGCAGCCGTGGACGATCAAGAAAGGCGCTGTCTGGTGGATTCGCGGACGCACGCGCGACGACACGGCGCAGGTGATCTTGCAGGCGGTGCAGACACCCGATTTGTTGTAGCCGGCTGGCGCGGAGCGCTTGCTCTGCGCTTCGTTCGGGCAGCCAGGGCGCCCAAACAGCCCACAAAGTCACGCCGCAGGTCAGTCGTCGCTCAAAGTTGGCTGGGGGCAGCCGATAGTCGTTCTATGTGAAAACGTGGGGCGCGCCTTGAAGAGAATCCGATCAAAAAAGCTGCTCGCACTTAAGGCGGCCGCGGCTCTGCTCTGTGCAGCCCAAGCATTCGCCGCGCGCGCTGCAGGCGAGATCGAAGTGACGCAACTGTCGATCGAGGACCTGATGAAGATCGAGGTCATCTCAGTCTCTCGAAAGTCGCAGCGACTGACCGATACCGCGGCTGCAGCGTTTGTGATCACCGCCGACGAGGTTCGCCGCTCTGGCGCGACCAGCATTCCCGATGCTCTGCGAATGGTGCCGGGGCTCGACGTGGCCCAAGTCGGCGCCGCCCACTGGGCCGTGTCGGCTCGCGGTTTCAATGGCCGCTTCGCGCAGAAGCTGCTGGTGTTGGTTGATGGCCGCAGCGTCTACTCGCCACTGTTCTCCGGCGTGTTCTGGGAAGCCGAAGACGTGATGCTCGAAGACCTGGACCGGATCGAGGTGATCCGTGGATCCGGCGCCGCGTTGTGGGGGGCCAACGCCGTCAACGGCGTCATCAACATCATCACCAAGAAGGCGCAAGCCACGCAGGGCAGCCTGCTGGCAGGGCACGCCGGGAATGTCGAAAAAGGCACCGTGGCCGGGCGCTTCGGCGGCAAGGTTGACGACAACACCTACTTTCGCGTCTGGGCCAAGGGCTCGTCGCGGGCCGAATCGCAAGACGTCGATGGCAGCGGCGGCAACGACGCCGCGCGTGCGGCGCGAGCCGGGCTTCGCTTCGACCGGGACATGCCCGACGGCTCGCGCCTGAGCGTCATGGGCGGTGTTTCCCGCAAAACGACCGGTGAGGTGGTGTACGCGCCGAGCCTCGTGGCACCCTATACGGTGCCAACACCCGTGCGCCAGCTCAACGAAGGCGGCAATCTGCTTGGCCGTTACGACTGGACGATCGTCGGCGGTTCGCAGGCCACCCTGCAGAGCTACGTAGAGCAAAGCAAATTCGACGAGCAGCTCGTCAAGGAAACGCGCACCAACTTCGACCTCGACTTCCAAAACAGAATTGTTTTCCCCTCGGGGCATGACGTGATCTGGGGCGCGGGCTATCGCCGCTCGCAAGACAAGATCACGATGAGCGATTCGTTCGTCCAGCTGAGTCCCGAGCGCCGCACGTTCGAGAGTTTTAGCCTCTTCGCGCACGACGAGATCGAACTCGCGCCAGAAAAATGGCGCCTCGTGCTGGGCTCGAAGTTTGAGCACAACAGCTACACAGGCCTCGAGGTGCAGCCCAACCTGCGTCTGCTCTGGACGCCTGCGCCCGCGACCACGCTTTGGGCGGCAGCCTCGAACGCGGCACGCACGCCTTCGCGCGCCGAGCGAGACGCCACTGTCCTCCTGGGCGTGACGCCGCCGGAGTCGGCGCTGAATCCAGGCCCGCTGCCGGTCGTCGTGGTCGCGGTGCCGAACCAAAGCCTGAAGTCCGAGAGGGTGTTGGCTTGCGAACTCGGCTACCGGGCCCAGCTCTCCAGCAGCCTCTCGATTGACGTTGCGGCATTTCACAACGCCTACAAAGACCTGCGCTCCGGAACCACCATTGGCCCCATGCCGGTCCTCACTGGCCCCATTCCGTACATCGCCTACGGAATGCAGACCTCCAATGCGCTGCGTGCCACCTCGCATGGCCTAGAGATTGCAGCTGACTGGCACCCGGAGTCCTGGTGGCGCCTTCAGGGCGCCTACACCTACTTCCGCGTGAAGGGGGAGCGCAATGGCGACCCAGCCAACGACGGCAGTGCCGCCGAACTTGAAGGCAGCGCGCCGCAACATCAGGCTTCGATCCGTTCGTCAGTCAACGTGGGCCGCACGCAGCAGTTCGACGCCTGGGTGCGCCGCGTTGGGGCGCTGGCGTACAGCCAAGTGTCGGCGTATACCGCGCTCGACCTTCGCTACGCATGGCGTGTGTCGCCCCAACTCGAATTCTCGCTCGTGGGGCAAAACCTGCTGTCGTCTCAACATACCGAGTTCGTGAGCGACCTGTTGCCGAGCAAGCGGCTCGACGTAAGCCGCAGCGCCTACGCGCGGGTACGCTGGCAGTTCTGAGCCGCCCACGCATGTCTGTGCCACGCAACTGTCTGGCGGTCGCCGCAGCGGTCCTCGTCATCGCCTGCCCAAGCCGGCCTGTGGCGCGGGCCCAGTCGTCGCCAGACGCCGTGGTGAAAGCGGGGTTTGTCTACAACTTTGCCAAGTTCGCGGAGTGGCCTGCCGGCGCCCTGAGTGACTCGCAAGTCACCCTGTGCCTGGTGGGCGGCGACCCGATGGCTGCGGTGTCGAACTTGCTCGAAGGCAAGCCGCTGCATGGCCGCACGCTCACCGTGCGCCGCAACGTGCGCGGTGACGAGATCAAGGGCTGTGGGATCGTCTACCTCACTGACATCGACGAGCGCCGCCAGAACGATGCCTTGCGCGTGTTGCGTAACCTGCCTGTACTCACCATCGGTGACGCCGAGGGCTTTGCCGAAGCAGGCGGAATGATCGGTCTCGTGGCATCCGACGACCGCATCCAGTTTGAGGTCAACATCGACGTGAGTCAGCGCGCCGGGTTGAAGATTCACTCGCAGCTTCTGAAGCTCGCGCGCTCTGTGAAGGGCAGGGTGCCATGAGCGGTCGCAGGCTCATCTCGCTCGGTACCCGGCTGGCGCTGCTGATGACGCTGACCACCGGCGTGGCGCTGTTGCTGACATACCTTGCCTCGGCTGCCATGGGCATCGCCGACGCACGGCGCGACACAGAGGTGCAGATCTCATTGCTTCTCGACGTGACCGCCGCCAACAGCCAGGGGGCGCTCGCCTTCGGCGACGCCACGTCGGCGGGCGAGACGCTGCATGCGCTGCGTGCGGCACCCAACGTGGCCGCAGCGACGATCTACAAACTCGGCGGTCAGGTGCTGGCGAACTACTACCGCTCGCCCGAAGATGCGGTGCCCGCCGAGCACACACGTGCCATCGAGGCCGATTCGGGCCCTGCGTACTTTGCGACCGAGATACTGTTGCGCCGTGCGGTTGTGCTCGACAACGTACGGCTCGGGGACGTCGAGATTCGCGCCGACCTGGGCCCGATGTGGGCGCGTGTGACTCACCAGCTCGTCTGGGCGGCGTTTCTGTCCACCCTTGCCTTTGCCGTTTCGTTGCTCTTGGTGGCGCGGGTGCAGCGCTCCCTGTTCGATCCCATCGCGCGGTTGGCCGAAACCGCTCAGCGCATCGCGAACGAAAAGAACTTCGCGCTGCGTGTGCAGGGCGAGAGCCGCAGTGAGATCGGTGTGTTGATCGGGCGCTTTAACGGCATGGTGGCGCAGATTCAGACGCGTGACGCGGAGCTTCTTGAGCACCGCGACAACCTCGAACACCAGATCGAGGGCCGCACGACCGAGCTGCGCATTGCCAAAGAGGCGGCCGAGGCGGCGAGCGAAGCGAAGTCGCAGTTTCTCGCCAACATGAGCCACGAGATCCGCACGCCGATGAACGGCGTGCTCGGCATGATCGAGCTGCTGCACGACAGCGGCTTGGACCCGATGCAGCGACGCCTGGCCGAGACGGCACAACAGTCCGGCGAAACGCTGCTGACCATCATCAACGACATCCTCGACTTCTCGAAGATCGAGGCTGGCCAAATGGAGCTGGAAACACTCTCGGTCGACGTTCGCAGCATGGTCGAGGATGTGGCCACCCTGGTGGCAGAGCGCGCACACCGAAAGGGAGTTGAACTGGCATGCCACCTCGCGCCCGACGTGCCGGCCGTGGTGCGCGGCGACCCGAGCCGACTGCGCCAGGTGCTGACCAACCTCATGGGCAATGCGGTCAAGTTCACGCAGCACGGCGAGGTGATCGTCGATGTGCAGTGCGAGCACGTGGAGCAAGCCTCGGGCTTCAATGTCGCGAGGCTGCGTTTTTCGGTGCGCGATACCGGCATCGGCATAGCGGCCAACAAGCGCGAGCGCCTGTTCAAGGCCTTTTCACAGGCCGACGGGTCGACCACGCGCGAGTTCGGCGGCACCGGACTTGGTCTGGCCATATCAAAACAACTGGTCGAGCTGATGCAGGGGCAAATTGGCGTCGACAGCGAGCTCGGGCGAGGCTCGACCTTCTGGTTCGTCGTGCCGTTGATGATCGAGGCCCACGAGCGGCCCCTCATCGTGCCGGCCCTGACGGGTCGGCGCGTGCTCGTCGTCGACGACAACCCGACCAACCTCACGATCCTGAAGCATCAGGTCGCCGCGCTCGGCATGCAGCACGCCGTCGCAGAAGACGGTTCGCGCGCACTGCGGCTGCTGCGCGAAGCGGTCGACGAGAAGGCGCCGTTCGAACTGGCCCTCGTGGACATGAAGATGCCTGGTCTCAACGGCATCGAGCTCGCCCAGGCTGTTCATGCCGACCCTGTGCTCAAGGGGCTGCGGCTGATCATGTTGACCTCGATGTCGTCGATCGACGGTGTCGCCAAAGCGCTTGAGGCCGGCTATTTGGCGACCTTGAGCAAGCCGGTGCGGCAGTCCGAACTGCTGCGTTTAATCAGCGCTGTGTTTGGCGGTGGCGGTGCGAGCGGTCACGCTGCGCCGGCGCCGGAGGCGCCGGCCCACCTTCCGCTGCGAGGGCGCGTGCTGCTGGTCGAGGATGCCGAGGTGAACCAGCAGGTCGCGATGGCGATGATCGCAAAGATCGGTTGCGATGTCGTGCTGGCCCGCAATGGCTTCGAGGCGCTGGAACTCAGCGCGCGTGAGCGCTTCGACGTGGTGCTGATGGACTGCCAGATGCCCGAGCTGGATGGATTTGAGGCGGCGCGTCGGATCCGGCTGCGCGAGGCTGGCCTGCGCCGCGTGCCGATCATTGCGGTGACGGCCAATGCCCTGACGGGCGACCGAGATCGCTGCCTCGAAGCCGGCATGGACGACTACGTGAGCAAGCCCTTCACCCGTGCGGCGCTGCGCAAAGCACTGCAGCGCTGGATCCAGGCGCGACCCGAGGAGCCTGGAACGCAGGGCGATGCAGTCCAGCAGGTCGGAGGGGTCGAGTTCGATCTGTCGGCCATCGACGAGGTGCGCTCGCTCGATGCCAGCGGCGATTTGCTCGCAAACGTCACGGGCCTGTTCTTGCGCGACGGGCAGAGGCTGCTCGACAACATCGACGACGCGGTTCGTAGCGCCAACGCCTTCGCATTGGCGACGGCGGCTCACACGCTCACGTCGTGCTCGAGCATGGTCGGCGCCAGAGCGCTGTCGGCCCACAGCCGCGAGATCGAGGCGCGCGCAACTCATCGGTGCGAGCTGTGCACGGCCGAAGAAGTGCTGGTGCTCAGGGCCGAGTTCCAGCGCGCCTTTGAGCTGGTGTCGGGTGCGACGCAGGCACCGCGATCAGCGTGAGGCTGAGCTTGCGGCGCGCAGTCTTCGAGAGCGTGCAGAGGTGATGCCCGCATGCTCGGCGGGCGGCCGAGGGGGTGTGTCGGGCGTATCGCGCGTATCGGGTTCGTTCACGGGCCCTCAGCGGCGCAGTTCAAGCTTCAGTGGTCCGCTTCGTTCCCACATCGCCAGCTCTTCGTTCAACAGGTGGCGCGTGCGCGGGTTGGCCTCGCTCCAGCCTGGCGCGAACTCGATCTGCGCGCTCGCGCCGTTGCGGCGCAGGCACATCGCGGCGCTCGTTACTTCACCGCGCGCGTGGCATTTGATCACGCCAAGCCGAAGGCAAAGCACCTGCCAGGCGAAGTCGTCGTGGGTCAGACTCTGCTCGATCTTTCGCAAGCCACCGCGCTGCCCCAACACCATTTCGCCAACGCGGCGCAATTGGCTCTGCGAGAAGCCGGCGGCGTCGGCGTGCGCCAGCACATAGGCGCTGTGGCGGTGGTGGTCGTGGTGCGAGACCATCATGCCGATCTCGTGCAACGCGCAGGCCCAGAGCAGCTCGCGCCGCTCCTCCGCGCTCGCTCGCGGCTGCACGCTGGCGTACAGCGCCTCGGCGACACGGCTCACACGCTCGGCTTGATGGGTGTCGACCATGAAACGGCGCTGCAGCTCGCGCACCGAGGCGTCGCGAATGTCATGCCCGTCTTGTGGCAACTCGGTGGCGTGCAGGCGTTCGTCAAGATCGAAGATCACGCCCTGGCGCAACGCACCACGCGCCGGCAGCAGCGCCTGAATGCCAAAGTGCGCGCTCAGCGTGTACAGGATCGACAGGCCACCGGCGATCACCGCGCTGCGTTCTTGCTTGAGGCCAGGCAAATTAAGTTTTTCGACGCTGCCGGCTTGCAGGCACTGTTCCATCAGCCAGCGCAGGCCGTCGGGCGTGATGCGACCGTCGGTGACGCCACTGGCGCCGAGCACGTGCGAGACGGCGCCCACGGTGCCCGACGAGCCGAGCGCTTCCTGCCAGTGCACGGCCGCGAAAGGTTCGAGAGCTTCTTCGAGCTCGGCGCCGGCCGCCACTTGCGCCTGACGAAAAGCTTCTTCGGTGAAACGGCCATCGCCAAAATACTTGAGCGACAGGCTCACGCTTCCGACCTGAAACGACTCAGCGCAAATCGGTTTGCGGCCCACGCCGAGGATCATCTCGGTCGAGCGCCCGCCGATGTCGACCACCAGGCGCGGCAGCGAAGAAGGCTGCAGGCGCGCCACGCCAGCGTAGATCAGCCGCGCTTCCTCACGGCCCGAGATCACCTCGATCGGAAAACCGAGTTCGGCCTGCGCCCGTGCAAGGAACTGGTCGCGGTTGCGGGCTTCGCGAAGTGTCTGTGTGGCCACCGCCCGCACCTGCGCTGGCGCGAAACCCTTGAGCCGCTGGGCGAAGCGTGCCAGGCAGGCCAGGCCGCGCATCGTGGCTTCTTCAGTGAGCAAGCCATTGAGGTCGAGCCCGGCGCCCAGGCGAACAGTTTCTTTTAGGTAGTCGATGCGGCGGTAGCGGCCGTCGATGAGCTGGCCAAGCTCGAGCCGAAAGCTGTTCGAGCCCATGTCGATGGCGGCGAGCTGGCCGGGCCAGCGCGAGACTGGTTCGGGGCTTGAAAACGGGGATCGATCCATGCGGCATTGTCAGTGCAAATCACAGCATTGCCGTTGCCCGAAGGGCAGCGCGCTCGCTCCTAGAATGCCGCCTCTGCCGTCACCACTGTTTGGAAGCACCATGCCGCATGGTCTAGTCGAGAGCCCGCCCTGTCTGCCTGAGTTCAGCCGCCGCGACTTCGTGCGCACCGCGGCTGGCAGCGGCTTCGCCGCGGCGGTGATGCCGGTGACGGCACAGACCATCACGACCGACAGCGTCGGGCTGACGGCGGGCGCAATCAGCATCCCCGTGGGCGACTTCAAGATGCCGGCTTACCGCGCCATGCCAGCGGGCAAGAGCAAGCTGCCGGTGGTGCTGGTGATTTCCGAAGTGTTTGGCGTGCACGAGCACATTGCCGACGTGGCGCGGCGCTTCGCAAAGCTTGGCTACCTTGCGATCGCGCCCGAGCTTTTCGCGCGCCAGGGCGACGCGCGGTCTTATGCCGATGTCGGCCGACTGATCGCCGAAGTTGTCAGCAAGGCGCCCGACGCGCAGGTGATGGGCGACCTCGACGCCTGCGTGGCGTGGGCCAGTGGCAACGGCGGCGACGCCTCAAAGCTTGGCATCACCGGCTTTTGCTGGGGCGGTCGCATCACTTGGCTCTACGCCGCGCACAACCCGGGTGTGAAGGCCGGCGTGGCCTGGTACGGCAGACTCGTCGGGGCCGCGAGTGCATTGCAGCCGAAACATCCGGTGGACGTTGTCGCAAGCCTGGGCGGCCCGGTGCTGGGTTTGTACGGTGGGGACGACTCCGGAATTCCGCAGGCCACAGTGGATACGATGAACGCGGCGCTCGCGAAAGGCAACGCCGCCGCGAAGAAGTCTCAGACCATCGTCTACCCTGGCGCTCCCCACGCGTTCCACGCCGACTACCGGCCGAGCTACCGCCAGCAAGCCGCTGACGACGGCTGGAAGCGCTGCGTGGCGTGGCTCAAGGCGAACGGCGCTGCGTGACGCTTCTCTACATCATCGTTGCCACTTTTGTCGGCGGGTTGTTGTCGGTCGTGATTGCTGCGAGCCTCACGGCGACGGTGCTGTCGCGCGTGGTGCAACACCTGGTGAGCTTGTCGACCGGCGTGCTGCTGGGCACCGCGCTGCTCGACGTGTTGCCGGAGGCCTTCGAGAGCAAGGCCAGCCCGCAGGCGCTTTTCGGCACACTGCTGGCGGGCCTGTTGTTTTTCTTCCTGCTTGAGAAGGCTGAGCTTTACCGCCACAGCCACCACCACGAAGGCGACGATCACCACCATCACCACGGTTTTGACAAGCACCAGGCTGGGCGTGGCGGCTGGAGCGTGATCATGGGCGACAGCATCCACAACTTCTGCGACGGCATCATCATCGCCGCGGCCTTCCTGGCCGACACCCGGCTTGGCGTCGTCACGTCGCTTGCGATCATCGCCCACGAGATTCCGCAAGAGGTGGGCGACTACATCGTGCTGCTCAACGCCGGTTTTTCACGCGGCCGTGCGCTGCTTTACAACGCGCTGTCGGGAATGGCCGCGGTGCTCGGCGGCGTGATTGGCTACTTCATCGTCGGGCCGTGGGAAGCGCTTTTCCCGTACCTGCTGGTGGTGGCATCCAGCAGCTTTATCTACGTGGCCGTGGCTGACCTGATCCCTCAGCTTCAGCACCGCCTCACGCTGCGTGAGACGGTGGCGCAACTGGCGTGGCTGGCCGCGGGGTTGGGCATCGTGTTGCTGGCAGTTCAGCAGCTGCACGCGAACTGAAACCGAGCCTGATGCCGTCGCCCACACAGCACCAAACACGGCACCAAAAAACCTGCCCCAGTGCGCGCTTAGCGAACCACAAGCACCGGCACTTTCGAGTGCGTCAGCACCTTCTGCGTTTCGCTGCCGAGTAGCAACGCTGACACACCGCGGCGGCCGTGCGAGGCCATCACGAGCAGGTCGCATTCCATTCGCTTGGCGTGGTCGATGATCGCCTCCCAGGGGTGCAGGGCTTCCACGGTGTGGGCGTGGCACACCAGTCCTGCGGCCTGGCTCAGCTCGACCACATGGTGCACACGCTTGGACGCGATGCGCTCCTGCGCGTCGAAGAACTCTTGCGGCGGAGTGGGTTGCATTTCCGAAATGGCGCTGTACGGGAACGGCTCTTTCACGCTGATCGTGTACAGATGCGCGCCCAGCGACTTGGCGAGTGCGATGCTGGTGCTGATGGCCTTGGCCGTGATGTCGGAACCGTCGGTTGGAACGAGGATGCGCTTGAACATGGCAATCTCCTGGCGTTGCTGACTTGGCGAGCCACCATCATACGGCGCGTGTTCCTCGGCGCAGACCGTTTTGCAGGCCTTGCCTTGACGTAGGACAAGGGCTCAATGCGTGCGGCGTCGCTTTTGCGACTCAGCCGCGTGCCACCGGCCGCGACGGATTGGCTGACCATTCGCTCCATGAGCCCGCGTACAGCACTGAGCCCGCCAGGCCGGCGTGTTCCATCGCCAACAGGTTGTGGCACGCGGTCACGCCCGAGCCGCACTGGTGCACGACCTCAGCAGCACCAGCGGGACCGAGCAGCGGGGCGAATTCGGCGCGCAGTTGGGCGGCGGACTTGAAGCGACCGCTGGTGGCGTCAAGGTTGTCCTTGAAGAAGCGGTTCAACGCGCCTGGAATGTGGCCGGCGGCGCTGTCGATTGGCTCCACGTCCCCGCGGAAACGCTCTGCGGCACGTGCGTCGATCAGGCGGGCGCGGCCCAGGCGTTTGGCAAGCGCGTCGGCAGAGATCGTCGTGCTGAGCTCGGGTCGATCAGGGTAGGGCGCGGCGGCTGCGGGCGCGCTGCTTTCGGTGACTAACGTGCCGCCGGCGGCCACCCAGGCGGCCACGCCTCCGTCGAGAACGGCGGCGGCGGAATGACCCATCCAGCGCAGCATCCACCACAGGCGGGCGGCGTACATGCCACCTTGCCGGTCAAAAACGACGACCTGGGTCTGCGGCGCGATGCCGCAATGCCCGAGCGTGGCGGCGAACAGTTCGCGCGCCGGCAGCGGGTGGCGGCCATTCGTGCCGGTCTTCGGGCCGCTCAGGTCGCGGTCAAGGTGCAGGTAGAGCGAGCCAGGCACGTGGCCTTCACCCCAGCTGCGCTCGCCGGCGGCCACGTCAGCCAAGTCGAAACTGGTGTCGATCAGCACGACCGGGCGGTGCGCGCTGAGCAGGGCGCGCAGTTCGTCGGCAGAAACCAGTGTGGTGAGGTCGGTGTTCATCATGATTGCAGCGGTGTGTTTTTGATGTCTATGGGGGTGGCGCGGCTGCGCAGCAAGGTGGCCGAAAGGCCGGCGACAACGATCAACAGCATACCGAGCAGGGCCATCCAGGTGACGCGGTCTTTGAACAGCAGCACGCCGTAGGTGAAGGAGAACACAATGCCCAGGTACTGCAGGCTCGCGTTCACCAAGGTGCGCCCGTTGCTGTAGGCGCGAGTCATCAAAAACTGCGCCACGGTGGCCAGCACGCCTACCGCGAGCAGCAGGCCCGCACCCTTCCATGAGTGGCCGTGCAAGCCACCGTTGAACAGCAGTGTGAGCGCCCCTGCACACACCCCGCCGAGCGAGAAGTAGAAGACGATTCGGTACTCGGGCTCGCCAGCCCGGCCGAGCGCGGTGACCTGGAGGTAGGCGGTGGCGGCGATCACGCCCGAGAGCAGACCCATCAGCCCGTACCAGAGCTGACGCTCGTCGATCGTGGGGCGCAGCACCAACCCCACGCCCGCAAAGCCGACCAGCACCGTGGCGATGAGCCGACCATCAACGCGTGCGTTGCCAAGCACCACGGCGCCGCCGACGAGGAAAAGAGCCATCCACACCGACGACATGTAGTTCAGCGTCATCGCGGTGGCCAGTGGCAGCTTGCTGATTGCATAGAACCACAAGCTCAGCGCGATCACGCCCGACAGGCTGCGCCAGAAGTGCATGGAAGCCACGTTGGTGCGCAGCGTGCCCCGTTGCGAGCGCGCCAGCAGCAGCATCAGCACGGTGCCGGTCAGGCCGCGGTAGAAGACGATCTCGCCAGGCGGGTAGTCGGCCGAGGCGAGCTTGACGCACACGCCCATGGTGGCGAACAGAAACGACGAGAGAACGATGAGCCAGGGGGAGGCCAAGCAGGGTTTACTCGGAATGTTCACGGCCGCGCACGGAAGCGCACTGCCGAGTGGGCCGAGGCGCGAGTGGCTTCGACTTCCCGGTCACGTGGTTCGGCGCGCGTGACCAGCGAATTGATCAGGGTTCGGGCCGACGCGGCCACCTGTGCTACGGCGAGTTCGAAGGCCTCGGCATTGCCAGCGGAGGGCACATTGAAACCACTGAGCTTGCGCACGAACTGCAAAGACGCATCGCGTATTTCCACCTCGGTAGCAGGGGGCTCGAAGTTGAACAAGGTCTTGATGTTTCTGCACATGGTCTTGGTTCCGTGGAAAGCGCTGCAGGCGCGGTCCGAAGCTGCTCAATGCTTCCTCTTGGTTGTGCCCTGTGTTTCGGCCCACAGCGCCTGGCACTGCTGATCGATCGGGCTCGACGCGGCCGGCGCCGCGCTCTTGGCGTCACGCTTGCGCACGAGCGCCTGCTCTGAGCGGTAGCCTTCGGTTTTGCGCGCCGCTGCGAGTTCGGCTTTGGACTTTGGGTCGGCTCTCACTTTCCACAGGCTCAGATAGGCCTCGTCGCGAAGTCCCTTCATCGCTGGGTTCTTGGCTTCGCACACGATGTAGCCGTGGTCGAAGCGCGCCAGCGCCTTGGGGTTGATCGTCATGGCCTGCGCTATCGGCGCGGCCAGCGTGAGCAGGAACACGAAGTTGCAGTGGAATTTCATGGAGTCGATCTGGTTTGCATGCCCGGTCTGCGAAAGATTCTGTGCTCGACGAGAAAGCGCACGGACCCTTCAAGCGGCCGCCCGTGAGAAGGGCTCTCATTGCGGAGTCTTTCGGCACAACGATTGCTTCTCTAGCCAGTAGGCGATGTTGCCCGCGATCACGATGGTGCCCGAGACAAGGAGCGACGCCGCAGTGACGATGCCGGCCCCGACGATCAGCGCGATGCAACCCTGGTTGGCGCACTGCTGGATGGCGGCAATCTGAAATTCCTCGAGCACCATCTGGTTCGCCACGACCTGGCATTCCGCGTCGAAGGCCTGGGTCGTGCGCGGAACCACCACGCAGGCCTGCAGCATCGCGAGAAGGCCGAGGGCGAGCAGGCGTTGGATGCGGATGGTCATCGAGCCTGCAAGGGTTGGCGAAATGTCGACTTGCATGGCGGTGGGGCACGAGCCGCGCGGTGTTCGCGCTCGCACGCCCCCCGGTGCGCAGTAGCCCGGCTCGGGCCGAGTCTGATCAAGCAAAGCGTTGAAATTCTGGCGGATCAGCGGCCGGCTTCTGGCGGGCACCCGTTCGGCTACCCACAGCCGTTCAGGACGGGCGTACGGCGGGTGGTCTTTCGAGGTCGGAGCCAAGATCTCCGGCACGCTGCGGGCCCAAGGGCGCGTGGCTTCGGGCGCCTCGTTGCCGGGGATGTGTGCATCTTGCCGCGCTTGGCACCCCAAACCGCCCAGCACGTCGACGACGATCACAGCGCCTTGTTCGCCCGCACGCACTGTGGACATGGTTCCGCCTTTGAATGCTTGACGCCGTTTTTGCGAGTGTCTTGTCAGCGACGCTGCCAGCGTCCCTGGCGCGAAGCTTGAACATACCCCAAGCTTCATGGTTTGTGTGTGCGGCGGCCCGTCACTCCGGGATCCCTGAGATCGCTGGGTAACATCTCTCCTCCAAGGTGCAGGCGCTTGGGCGAACGGGCCGCATTGAGCGCTTGAGTCTGCCGCGCCCCTTTCCTCAGATTGGTCGATACTGCGAATCAGCGCCCGTTGTGAATTTTCGTCGCTTTGAATCTGTCACGTCAGCGTCATCTTCACTCCGGAGCATCCATGGAACGAAAAGGAGGGCCGCATGAACGACGTGCTTGAGCAAGGTCACTCGCGATTCAATGTGCGCGATGACGCGCCGCCGCCGACCCGGCATCGCTCGGAGGCTGGTGGGCCAACGGCTCGAGCCGCCTTCGTCGTCAGCTGGGCCCGTCATGCAACCGAGGTGCTTGACGCGCAGCGTCTGCGTCACCGGGTGTTCGTCGACGAAATGGGCTCGCAAGCGGCGTCGCTGCCGGGCTCGCCGCCCGGGCACGACATCGACCGGTTTGACGCCTTCTGCGAACACCTGCTGGTCCGCGAGGTCGGCGCCGGCGGCGAGCCCGCGGACGTCATTGGCACCTACAGGGTCTTGACCCCCGACGCCGCACGACGCGCCGGCGGTCTTTACAGCGAGACCGAATTCGACCTGCGTGGGCTCAAGCCGCGGCTGAACACGGCGGTCGAGCTGGGCCGGTCCTGCGTTCACCCTCAGTGGCGCTCCGGCGGCGTCGTGATGGCGCTTTGGGGCGCACTGGGCGAGTTCATGCTGGCCAACAACCTCGACACGATGATCGGGTGCGCCAGCGTGGGTATGCGCGACGGAGGTCACGGCGCTGCCAGCCTCTGGGCCCGGCTGCAGCAGACCCACCTGGCACCGCCGGAATGGCGCGTTAGACCCTACTTACCGTTGCCGGTCGAACAACTGCGGCAAGACGTCGAGGTCGAGACGCCGGCTTTGATCAAGGGCTACCTTCGTTGTGGCGCAAAGGTTTTGGGCGCGCCCGCCTGGGACCCCGATTTCCGCACTGCCGACCTGCCGCTGTTAATGCGCTTTGACGAACTCCCGGCACGCTACAAAAAGCATTTTCTGGGCGGCTGAGCGGCGTCATCCCAACGAAGGCTGGAGCCACTGGGCGACGGCATCGACAACCCAGGCGGCATCGTCGAGCGGCAGATCGTGGCCAGCGCTGGAATGGACCTGCAGCGTCGCTCCCCAAGCGTGCGCCATGCGAACAGAACAGCGCGGGTCGACCAGCCCATCGGCATCACCGACCAGCACCAGCAACGGCACCGATGGCTTGCCGCGTGGCGCACTAAAACGCGCTGCGGCCCACAACTGGCGCAGCGCGTTCATGCGCGTCACAGGGTGCTCGCTGCGCCACCGAGCCCAGTCTTTGAGCAACGCGGCCGCAGGCGCGCCTGGGTGCCGAGTCGTGAGAGCCAAAATGACACGCTCGCGCGCGGTGGCGCTGCCGGGCAGCAACTGGCCTAGCAGTCTGGCGTAGCTGGTCGGACGCAGGCGCTCGTGCCAGGCTCCGAAATTTCGCAGGCTGGTGCTGATCAACACGCAGCCTTCCAGCTCTTGTGGTCGGTCTTGGGCCCACGCCAACGCCACCATCGCGCCCATCGACATCGCCAGCAACCGGTAAGGAGGCGACAGCCCGCGCTCGAGCAGTGCGGCGCGGTACGCGTTGACCATCCCTTCGATGCTGGTCGGGCTGCGCAACTCCGTCAGGTGCCCGTTGCCTGGCAGGTCCAGAGCGACCACCTTCGATGCCGGAAAGCGCGAATGCAGCAGCACAGGAAACTCACCCCAATGCCGGCTCTCGCGCGTCAGCCCGCGCAACAACACCCACGTGCTCATCAAGCCGCCGCGCCGTACCAGCGCTGTCGCGCGAGCCGGTCGTGATGCTGACGCGCCGCGCCGGCCGGCACCCATTTTCGGTGGCTCGAAGCAGCGCGGGTCAGGAAGTCGAGCCACGCCATGTGCCGGCGCAGCACTCGCTGCTGGCGGTGTTCGATCAGCGGGTTGAAGATGCCGTGGCGACTGAAGAGCTGGCGTGGATTTTTCTTGACCCAAATCCACGAGCCCATCTCAAGAGTCAATGGCAAAAAGGTGTTTTCAGGCACTTTGCAGGCGCGCAGGTAGAGGTGGTCCCACAAGTCGCCATGGGTCAGGTACTGGCGGCTTTGCGGCTCAAGCACGTAGCGGTGATGGGCGTGGCTGTGCTCGAAGATCTCGGCCAGCGCATGGATCTCTGCGAGGTGGGTGATCGGCTCGCTTGTATGAGCGAACGGGAACCAGATGCGGTCGACGCTGCCAAACCCCGAGTGGCAGTCGAGTGCCATGCTGAATGGCCGGCCCAGCAGCTCCGCGCTCACCAGATCGCACAGCGCCTGACTTTCGGTTTCCATGCCGGCGGCTTGCGGCCCGCGGTACCACGGCAACCCCGAGCTGAGTCGCTGCCCGCCGATCAGCCAGGGCACCGGTTCGCCGGCGTCGATTGGCGCGTTGCGCATCAGGTCGACGCCGTTCGGATTGGCCCGGGTGCCACGCAACATGCCGCCCGGGTTCACGAGCGGCATGAACACCATGCGCAGTGATTCGAGCTGGTGCTGCAAGGCGGTGTCCCAGCGCAAGCGCCCCACCACGCTGCGAAGAAACGTCAACACGACTTCAGCGCCAATGCGTTCCAGGCCGTGTACGCCGCCGAAGAATGCAACCGCCGGCATGGTGGGGTCTGGGTTGCCCATCGACACCACGTGCAGTGCCAGCCGCTGCGCTTGGCAGGTGACTTCACCGATGACACGATGCTCTATGCCATCACCGCCTTCGTCGATGATTTGCTGCAGTTCAATCAGCTCGGGAAGCTCGCTTTGGGTCACGTGGGTGCGCGTCATCGGCATGCAGGATCGGCGGGAGAAGAATAGCCGTGGGCTTGCAGCGAAACATGCATCACGCACAGAATGCACACGCAGAGAACCAGTCAGCACCTGACATCAGCCGGTCACATCGGCTCGCTAGCGTCAACGCATCAATCTCCAAATCGCCATGCCACATCCTGCACGCCGCTTGACCGCCGAACCTGCCTTGGCCTTGGCGGCGGCAGTCTTGTGGGGCTTGGTTGAATTTGTGGCGCTTTGGCGCAGCCGCTGGCGCGAGCGTGGGGCGGGTAAATCCGGCGTCTGACCCGTTGTGACCGAACTAGAGCTCGCCCCAGCCGGTGGCAATGCGCTTGAAGTGACCTTGAGCATCGAGCGCGGACGTTGGCACACGCTCGCCCGTTCCCTCCAAGATCTGCGCGCAGTGGGTGGCCTTGATCAGCTCGCGGGTGGCCTTGAAAGTGGCTTGACGTGCCAACTCCACGCCGTCTTGCAGGAGCAGGAAGCTGTATACCGTCACGGTATCGGTATCGGTATCGGAGTCGGAGTCGGAGTCGTTCATTTCAGCTTTTCCTAAGAGAACGACAACAGGCTCGTTCTGAAAAAACATCATACGTTTTAAATTCGCTTCCAAACGAATTCGCCGACTCGATCAAAGGAGACTCTTGGTTGTGGTCACTGAGGCAGGGTGGGATGCGGCGGGAACCGTCCAGCGGCGGCAGCAGGCTCTGAGCCAGACACCGCACCATGGAGCTCATCGAATGAACCCTGGATTGCTGGTCCACTTTAGACGGGCGCAGAGCGCTGCCGGTGGAGCCGTGCATCCTGCTTGCGAGCGCCGCCGGATCTCGGGCTTCCTGCGATCTCTGGGGCGGGCGCTGCGGCTGCTGCTCGGGAAGCTGAGTCGCCGCCCCTCGCGCTGACGGTCATAGAACGTTTCGCATGGCCCGACCGTGACGAGGAGCCTTGCTAGCGGCGCATGCGCTGCGCTGCGAGCGCCAGGACCGATAACGCCAGCAGCATCAGGAACAGTCCCGAAGGGTCGATCGCACCGCCACCGCCACTCGACGTGGCCGCAGACGGCGCGGCCCCAGGAGTCGAGACCGTGGGCTCACTCGGCACCGGCAGGCCCAGCGCCACTGCGCATTGCCTGATCGCAGCAGTGTCGAGCTCCGGTGTCGCAAACGAAGGTGAGGCGTAGGAGTCAGGCGCGGCGGCATACACCAAAGCCTGGTCGGCATCGAGAATCCCTGCGCCGCAGGTCGTGCCGTCGCACTCGCAGCGCCCGAAATTGCCGGCGGCATTGCATGCCTGCAGGATTGGCACCTTCACGTGCGGCCGGGCTGAGGCCCGAAGCCCCGCCTCGACCTGCGCTACCGTGAGCGCTGGGTTCGCCGCCCACATCAACGAAGCCACGCCCGCCACCAAGGGTGCCGCGAAACTCGTGCCGCTGCCGGCCGCATAACCGAACGCGCCAAGCGCGCCGATTCCTTCGTTGCTTGCGGTCGCAATTCCGGTGTCGGCCAACTGCGCATCGCAGCTCGCTCCTCGCGCAGCGTCGCCACCAACGGTGGAAATCGCCACCTGCGGGCCATAGTTTGCATAGTTCGCCTTGAAGCCTTGGCGGTTCAATGCGGTGACGGCAAACGCGCCGGCACAAGAGGCCGGCCGGCCCACGACACCACGCTGATTGCCCGCCGCGGCGACAACAAACACACCTTGCGCACGCACCTCGGCCAAGGTGTCTGTGTACAGGCGGGCGGCAGCGGCAATGGCCGGGTTGGGGTGGTTCACGTCGCAGGGTTCGAAACCCGCCACGCCGATCACAATAATTCTGGCGGGCTGAAGGTTGCGCTCAGCACCGCTCACGTCCAGTCCGGCGGCCCAGCGCAGACCGTCAACCACGTCGGCCACCGCCGCACCGCACTTGCCCGCCACTCGCACCGGAAGAATCCGACCATTCCAGTTGACGGCGGCCACGCCGGCAGCGTTGTTCGTCGTGGCGCCGATCTGCCCGGCCATCATGGTGCCGTGCCAGCTGCTGCGTTCACGCACATCACATCCGTCCCAGAGTGCAGGGTCGGCGGCAGCCTCGGCGGCGGTGAGCTGATCGCCGGGGTCGAGCGGGTCGTTGTCCTGGCCGTTGCCGTCGTTTGCATACGCGGTCTGGCTCACGAAATCGTGGCCTGGCAACACCCAGTGCGAGTCGAGTTCGGGGTGCGGTGTGTAGCCCGAGTCGAGCACAGCGACGATTGGCGCTGAGCCCGACACCGGGTTACCAGTGGACCTGTCCCAGGCTGGCGGCATGCCGGGCACTGCCACCTCAGTGGCGCTGGCCCGCGCCAACCACCACTGCTCTGTGGCGTAAAGCGTGTCGTTCGGCACCGCGGTAAGTGCTTCTCGTTGATTGGTCAGCACCTGCTCCACGTGCGCTGCGTTGCGCAGCCGCGCAGCCAGCGCTGAGCTGCGTGACGCGGGCAATGCTTTGCGGGTGGAGAGCAAGTACCAGTGGTTGCCCAGGGGCCGCGGTGTGGCCACCAAACCCGTGTAGCTTCTCGCTAGCTTGCGCGCCACCGCCGCGCTGTCGGCCTGGGCGTCAAGCTTGACGATAAAACCTTGGGCTGCATGGGCCGAGGCGCTGACCGGCAAGCCGCATGCGCTCGCGAGCAAGAGCAGTGCACTTAGCAAGGCACGGCTTGATGCGGCCAAGAGCGCGCGAACTCGGGCAAAGGACGGGCTGGCAAAGGTCGGGTTCATGGCATGAGCCTAGAAGACTTCGATGCAGGTTTCGTGACAATGATCCGAACGGTCCAGCCTCCGCTTGCGGGCGAGGCAATGCATGGCCAAAAACATGAGCTGTTCGGCTCACAACGGAAACAGGAGCCTGGTTCACCGTCAGGTCATACCCGGGGCCTACCTTCTCGTGTCCCGTCCGGCCCGCCGGTCTCCAGCCACTTTCCCCTTTGCACTCGGATGCCGCAGTCCAGCCTCGTCGAGCCCGCGATCAGCCCTGAGCCGCAGAGCAGCGGCGCGCCCGAAACGCCTCTGCGCATGTTCGCTGCGCCCACCGGGCGGCGCTTGTTCCGCAACCAGCCACAGTCGGTGTCGGGTTTCGTCGCCGCCGTGCTTGAGCCTGGGGTCAATGCGGGTGTACTCGTGGGCGCCCATGCGGCCTACGCTGAAGATTTTTCACGTGCATCGATGGTGCTGCTGCTGCTCGTGGTTGCCTTGACCTTCCCAGGCACAGACCGCTTTCGCGACCGGCCGTTGTCGTCGGCGGTCGATATCGTGCTGTCGTGGATGACTCTGCTGGCCTTGCTGGTGTTCTGCGGATACGCGACCAAGAGTCTCGGCTACTACGAGTGGCCGGTGATTGCCGCGTGGGCGGTGGCCACACCGTTGACCCACTGGTGCGTGGTGCTGTTCGGGAGAGACCTGCTGCGCTGGCAAGCTCGCCAGCCGAACGCGGCGCGCCAAGCGGTGATCGTCGGTGCAGGCGCTCTCGCAGTGAAAGCGGCCCATTCCTTGCAGGCTCGTGCCGACGTCCGAACCGAGATTGCCGGCTATTTCGACGACCGCTGTGGTGACCGAATGGCCGTCGAAGCGGCCCGGTTGCGGCTGGGTGGCCTGGCCGACGTGGCTGCCCATGTTCAGCGGCACGGCGTGGCCGAGGTCTACATCACGCTGCCGCTGGGGTCGCAACCGCGCATCGTCGGTTTGCTGGAATCTCTGCAGGGAACAACCGCGTCGGTGTACTTGGTGCCCGATGTTTTCGGCATCAGCATCATTCAAGGCCGCCTGCAAGACGTGAATGGTCTGCCGGTTGTTGGCATTTGCGAGACCCCGTTCACCGGAATCAACGACGCCGTTAAACGCATCAGCGACGTTGTGCTGGCCAGCGTCATCCTCTTGTTGCTCGCGCCACTGATGCTGTTGCTGGCGCTCGGCGTGAAGCTGAGTTCGCCCGGCCCAGCGATCTTCAAGCAGCGGCGCAACGGGCTCGGCGGTGAGGAGATCGTGGTCTATAAATACCGCTCGATGCGCGCTGCCGACGATGGCAAGGTCGTGCGTCAGGCGACCCGCGGCGACCCGCGCATCACGCCGTTCGGCGCATTCCTGCGCAAGACCTCGCTCGACGAGCTGCCGCAATTCATCAATGTGCTGCAAGGCCACATGAGCATCGTTGGGCCTCGTCCGCACGCGGTAGCGCACAACGAGCAGTACGCGCAGCTGGTCAAGGCCTACATGGTGCGGCACAAGGTGCGGCCCGGCATCACCGGATGGGCCCAGGTGAACGGCCACCGAGGCGAGACCGACACCGTCGCCAAGATGCGGGCACGCGTCGAGTTCGACCTCGACTACCTGCGCAACTGGTCGCTCGGGCTCGACCTGCAAATCATCGCCCGCACCATCAAGCTCGTGGTGGCCGACCGGCATGCTTACTGACGCCGTTCGGCGCCGCGCGCTGATCGCTGCGGTGGTGTTGCAAGGTGTGGCGCTGCCCGGGTGGGCGGCCATCGAACCTTTCACCGTCGGTGTGGCGCAAACCGTCTCTGCGCAGACCAACGTCTACCGTGCCCCCGCCAGCGAAACAGCCACGCGCGACCTGATTTCCAGCAGCGCGCTCACGGCCGGGCTCGACCAGGCCTTTGGCCGCTGGCGCCTGACCGGCTCGGGCTCGCTGCGGCTGAACCGCTACAAGGACAACCACGAGCTCGACAACGATGGTCAGGGGCTGCAGTTGCGCCTCGAAGGCTCCACGGTCGGCGAGCTATCGGGCAGCCTCGACTTCGCGCGCAACACCAACCTGGTCGACTTTGGCACTTCAACCGACGCTTCTTTGCGGGTGCCTGCGCATGAAACCTCGCAGCAGTTCGTGGCCGCTGCACAGCTCGGGTTGGTGTCGTTGTTGTCGCTCAACGGCTCGTTCACCCACCGATCGCTCGGCTACGACAACGACGCCTATGCGATGCAGGAAAACAGCCAAGATGGCGTGGGTGTTGGCCTGCTCTGGCGGCCAAGCGGGCTGTTGTCGGTGGGTGCTGGTTTGCGCCAGACGCGTACCCACTTCCCGCGCCGTGTGCGCACCGGCGCCGGCAGCTTCAGTGCCGACAATTTCGACCGCAATGACATCGACCTCACCGCCACCTGGGCTGCCTCTGGCGCCAGCAACGTTCAAGCCCGCCTCAGCGTGACGAAAGAACGCCACGACGAAGCCGCGCAGCGCAACATCGACGGGCTGACCGGCTCGCTGGCCTGGGTCTGGCGACCCACGGGAAAACTGGGCTTCAACACCTCGGCGGTGCGCGACACCGGCAGTGAGGCCACCTTCTACCGCTTCAATGGCAACGAGACCGGCGCGGTCAGCAACAACAGCCAGGTATCGAACACGCTGGCGGTGGACGCCACCTACGACTGGACGGCCAAGGTTCGCGCCACGGTCGGCGTGCGTTGGACCCGACGCGAACTCGACAACAGCGTCGAAGTGTCCGGGCAGCCGCGCAGCCAAGCCGGCGGTTCTGACCGCCTGGCCGCGTTGGCCCTGGGGTTGCGGTACCAGGCGCTGCGCAGCCTCGGCTCGGGTTGCGACCTGCGCCACGAACGCCGCAGCACCGACACCACTTTGTCTTACGCGTACCGCGCCACCACAGCCTCGTGTTTCCTGCAGTTCGGGTTGCAGTAGCGAAGCTGCCCAGGCGCAAGAAGGGGTCGCCTCAGAAACCGGATCGCAAGGTACGCCAAGCCTGCGACGGATGGCGGAAATTTTTGGGTTCTCCGGCGGGCAGCTACGGCTGCGTCCCCATGGTGCTCTTGGCCAGCAGCCTGGCCACCGTTGCGGGGTGAACGTTGAATTGCCGAGCAGCGTCGGCCGCCGACTTCTGGCCGGCCTCGACGAGCTGCACGACTTCCTTCTGCTCAACGACGCTACTGCGCCTGGCATTACCAGAACAGTTCATCGAGTCGCCGCCATCCTGTATGAACCAAGCGTCCGTCGCCTCGGCCCACGGCACGTGATCCGGGGCGTGTTGGTGCCCGCTGTAGGGGCAGCGCATGCTCTGCAAGCCGTTGTCGCCGGTGTGGAAAACTTTGCGTTCGATGACCACTGCACATCCCTCCATGGAGCCCGGCCCGACCTGGGCGCCCAGCCGAGCGCGGCCAAATCGGGAAAGGTAATGCGCGGCCCGGGGAGCAGTGGTTTGCTTCCCGCGTAAGACCCATGACCGCAAAGTGTGGTTGACACAACGCCCTGATCGACGAGCCAACTGCGCACCTTCGACCCCAGCATCTCGGCCTCGTCGAGGCTCGCATCGAGGTCGACGACCCAGTCAATGCTGTCGCTCATGGTGCTGCCTCACGATTGCGGCGCGGGCCGCATCATCTGCGCCCAGGTCGGCAGCCAATCGTTGCTGACCAGGCGGGTTTCGATCTCGCGAGCGATTTGCAGGTGCTCGGGGTTGTTGTCGTCGAAGACCGCGTCGGTCACGGACACGATGATGGTGCCAAGGCGTTCCTTGCCGTCGAAAACAGGCAGCAGCGCCTGCGCCTCGGGTAGCTCCTGCGTTGTGAAAACGTGCGGTAGGTAAAGCATCCAGCCAACGCCAGGGCGGTCTTTGAAGGTCTGCTTGTTGCCGTAGCCGGACGGGTGATAGACGAAGGCGCACTCAGGCCGAGTTGCACGCACCATCATCACTAGGAACTCCGCAGTGTCCTTGTAGTTGCCTATACGAGGTTTTGCGGGGTCTCCACCCAAGCTGAGCGTGAGATCAGAGGTGAACGGGCCACTGGACATGAGAATCGACAGGGAGGCTCCGGTTTCTGGGGAGTTCTGCCCATTCCACAAAAATACGCCGACCGACTCAGGATTCTTCTTGTTCTGCGCCTCCAGCACGGCTAAGCATGCCGTGTGTCCATTCACCTCATCAACAAATGCTCGGTATTGCTCAGCTTCGTTCAAGGCCTTTCCACCCAAGAACCACTGCGACAACAGCGAGTCTCGGGTGCCCAGCCATCGAGCAAGTGGCCGTAGCAGCTCACAAGCACCCTTGACTGTGTGCAAGGATGAATCTGGGGCGGCGTGAAACATGCTGACAACGTCAAACATTTGTGTACCTTTGCTCAACGCGACTCACAGGAACAGCATCACCGCAATTGGTGGAATGCGGGACAGAGTCGGCGCCATAAATTCATAGGCCAACGGACCTTGAAGAAACCATGTCATTCGCGCCGGCGGAGACGAAATCGTGATTGCTGCTTGTTGGCGGGCCTGCCGCGGCCAATCCGTCTTGAACGCATTGAAGAAAAACACCGGGGCGAGCTGACCGCGCGAATCACGCTCGAGGAACTGGTCATAGTTTCCCTTGGCTTCCTTTAGGTGGCAGTCGGCGCTAGAGAACCCGTCGAAGTCAATCCCACGGTAGTCCCATTCGGTGCCAGGTGCAAAGCCGGTTACGCGGGCCTGATACTCGCGCGACGCAGGTGACATGTGGTGGTTCACGTTTTTCAATGCACCGCATTCCGGCGGGCACTTCTCGCACGTTTTGGTGCGGGTCTGTGTGGCCGTCTGAGCAGCCGCGCCCGTACCCGCTTCGCTGACCGCTCTTTGTCTTTGCTTCAGCGCTTCGGATGTCTCCGAGGCGGCCTTCAGGCCAAGGGCCGCGAGCAGCGCCAGGAAAGCCGCCTCCAAAGCCGGAATTGCCAGTCCTGCCATCGCTAAGCTCCTTGTTCGCTGTCTGCGGCCAGTCGCGCTTTGGCGATGGCCGCGAAGTCTCGCCAACGCTGTTCCGCCTCGGCCCCCGGCCGCGTCAACCAGGCCACCACAGCAGGCTGCTTGTAGAACCCCGGCGCAAAGGCTTCCTGATACAGGAACTGCGTGCGGGCCTGAGCGCTTTCCAGCCCGAGCTCCAGCGCGCGCTTGTGAGCGGTGCTCAGTCGCTGCGGTAAACCCTCGTCACTGAACAGTTCCGGAAACTTCGCCAGCAACTCGGCATGCACGCGGCCGACGAACCCGGCGTGCTCGTGCTGGCGCATCTGCTGCAATTGGGCTTCGGTAAGCTCAAGCATGGTGTTCATCTGCAGATGCGCGGCCGATCCTTTGGGCTTGGCCGTTGTGCACGAAATGCCACTCGTGGATGTGCCCAAAGAAGTCCTCGCGCTGCGCCCCGGTCAGGGTGCTGGCCAAGCTATGAAGTACGCGGGGGTCGTAAAAGCGCAGCAGGCCGACGCTGCCACCGGGCAAGCGCGCGTTCAGTTTGAGCCGCAGCAGTTGGGCCAGCCCCTGGAAGGGAACGCCCGTGATGAGCCAGGACACCACCGGTGCGTCTGCTTGCAGGGCAGCCAAACGGCTGCATAAATCGACCTGAGAAAGAGCTTCAACAAGCCAGGGGCCGGCGGCAGCCAACGCTGCGTCGTCGGTGCCCGAAAACAGCGCGGTGCAGCCTGTCTGCGCTTGCAACGGGTCACCCTGCAACTGCTCGAACACCAGGCCGTCTACCAGCGCGTACAGCAACAGGTGCGGCTGTTGCCCCTTCAAAAAATCAAAACGCTCCAGGACGGTCATGGTCTGGCCTGGCCTCAACCGCGTGGGACGATAGCGTCGCCTCGCGCCGCAGCGGCGGCGAGGCATTCCAGGCACAACGTGGGTGTCTGCATTGCCACGGCAGCGGGCACAGCCGGAGCCAATGCGTCCGCAGCGGCTCCGGCCCCAGCCCCAGTTCCCGCCGACGACTCCGAATCCCAGTAGGCCGTGATCTGGCCGGAAATGAGCTTGGCGCCGCAGGCCGTGGAGTCCATGTGGCGGGCGTAGGCGTTGCCCATGGCGTCTTTCATGTCATCGGCGCCGGACGTGATCGGGAAGGTGCCCTTGCACTTCGGGCACACCGTCATGTCGTTGACGCGCGCCGCGTTCTTGCCGTTGATGGTGAAGGTGACATCGGCGCTGATCACGGTGCCACCGTGGGTGGTCTTGTCGCCCATCACGATCAAAGGTCGGTTCAAGCGGTCCTCCTGGGGGCACCTGCTGGGGGCCGGCTGGTTGCGTGGTACTTTGCATTCTGGCGCACAAACCCGTCGCCATGATGGGTCAATGCGCAACAGGTCTTTGGCGTCAAGACCCTCACGACGCGCGACGGGCGTCAGATTCGCGTCTCGCACCCGCGACCTTGCCTACACCAAGCTGTTCATCCCGAAGGGCGACCAAGCCTGCGACGCGCTCAGGCCCATGCTCAGCACCGACCGGCCAAACGTGAAGGTCGTCCGCGCCCATTGGGCCGATATTTTTCGACTGGCCACCTCGAACCAAGACCAAGCGCTCAGTGCCGATTCGGTAGTTGGCTCAGCAGCAGCGCCTCATAACGTTCGAGCACTTGAGACCACAAAAATTCTTGCTGATGACGTGTGCGGCTGGCCTGGCGCATCTCGTGCTGCGTTTCGCTGTCTTGCAACCAGCGCCCGAGCAAGGTTGAAAAGTCTTCAGCATTGCCGAAATATTGGGCCGCTGCACCAGCGACCCAGCGGTTGAACCGGTTGTCGTGTGCGAGCACAGCGTTGCCGGCGCCCAGAGCTTCAACGAGAGACGGATTGGTTCCACCAACCTGGTGGCCGTGCACGTAGGCCAGGCTGTGAAAGCGAAGCGCTCGCACCAGCGGTGCGTCGTAGATCGCACCGAGAAACCGCACCTCCGGGCCTGCCGCCTGCAACACCGCCGCGTGATAGGGCACGGCCGGGTCGTACCGGCCAAGCACCGCGAGCTGCACGCCGCGCCGAGCCATCGAGAACCCTTGCACCACTTCGAGCACCGAGTTTTCCGGCTCGGGGCGTGCGATCAAGGTCAGGTAGCCGCGCGGTTCCAGGCCCAGCGCAGCCAGAGCGCTTTGCGGCGCTTCGTCGACAAGCGCCGCGCCGTAAGGAATCATGGTGATCTTGTCGGCGCGGGCCCGTGTGGCCAGGTGCGCGGCGATCTGCGGGTGATCGGCCACCAAGTGGTTGCCGAGCCAGCAGCCGGCGCGTTCGTTGAGCCAGAGCCACGCTTTCGCAGCCGGGCCCCATTTGGCGCGCGACCACTCAATGCCGTCCATGTTGATCACATTTCGCACGCCATGCAGGCGCAGCCACGCGCAAAAGGCCGCTGTGTTGTAGCCGAGCGTAAGGCACAGGTCGCGGTGGTTGGCGGCATCGCGGATCGTGCGCCAGTCGAACTGAATCGTGCCGCGCGCGCCCGCCGCCGTGACATGAAAGTGCACCCGCTCAATGCCGCACCACAGGTCTTGCTTCGTGGTGCCCGCTCCGTCTTCCTGGCAGTACACCAGCACGCGCCAGCCCCGCTCAACGAGAAACAGCGCGAGGTGCTCGGCAAAGGTTTCGAAGCCGCCGTGCGCTGCGGGAACCCCGCGGATGCCGAGAATGCGCAGCGTTGGGCGGGGTTCACGCACGGGTCACCTCGCTGACGGGAAAGTTCGCTGCCGTGTCGACCTGCCAGCCCAGCTGTCTGTCGATGATTTCATAGGCGCGTGCGACCTGGTGCGCCCAGGTCATTTCACCCACACGGCGCAGCGCGGCCGCCGACATCGAGACCAGCAGCGGCCGGTCGTTTGCGAGTGTTCGAACTTCATCGGCCAGCGCATCGGCCACCCCGCCTTCGCTCAGGCCAGCCGTTGTGACCACACGAGCGCATTCAGTGTCGACCGCGTAGCGCGGCCCACCCAGGTCGAGACAGAGCACCGGCACGCCGCGGGCCAGCGCTTCGGTCACGACGTTGCCGCTCGAGTCGTGCCAGCTTGGAAACACGAGCAGGTCGCTTGCGTCGTAGAGCGCTTGCATGCGCTCGCGCGGCACCTTCCCGGCCAGCGTCACATGCGCCGCGAGACCCAGCGATTCGACCTTGCGCCGCACCCACGAGTCAAGCCGGCCGTCACCAGCGAGCGTGAGCCGCACCGCCACGCCTTGTTCGACCAGCCGCTTCATCATCGGCAGCAGATAGGGCACACCTTTGCCGCCGAGCAACCTTCCGGCGTACAGCAGCGCGAGCGGCGCGTCTGCGGCGCGCACCCGCGGCGCCAGCGCCGCGACCGGGGCCACGCCGATCTCGCTGGCCTCGTGCGACTTGGCCCGCGCGAACCAGGGCAAAGCAGCGCGTGTCTCGCGCGTCTTGGTCAGCACGCAAGCGGCACCTTGCATTGACAGCATCACGAATGGGTCCCAGCGGCTGACCATGATCGAAAGCTGGCGCGCGCCGTAGAAGAGTTGTTCGCGCCAAGGCCAGCGCCGCCACAGCCGCCAGGGCGCGGTCTCGCCACCACCCACCGGGCCGATCACCAGCGGCGCCCCCAGTCCACCGAGAAAACTTGGGAACCGGTAGGTGCCCCAAGTCAGGTGATGAATCAGGTCTTGTGGCGCTTTCAACAGCAGCGCCTTCACGTGCTTGCGCGCCGCGAGCTGCCAGAGCCAATAGTAGGTGCGCGAGTTGAGCTGTTGATGCGGGTGGCCGTACAGCCCCGGCACACTGAACCACTCGAAGCGAACACCCGGCGTGTGGCCGCGGCGAGCGAGCGGTTCAATCTGGTCGTGGAAGTAATCGTGGGTCAACACCGTCACGTCGTGGTGTTTGCCAAGTTCAATTGCCCAGCGCCAGCCAACACCGGGCTCCGAACCCCACAGCGGCGAGCAGGCGAAGGCTGAGATCAAGATGCGGCGTCGCACCGGCGCGGTCTGGGTCATGGGCACGGGGAGTCGGGGGTTCGCTGGCGCGGCTCGGTGCCGCGCATTGCGCGACGCAGGCTTTGCATCACGGGGGCGTCGATGGAGCGAGTCTTGACGGCCGGGTTGTCGGAGTCGATCTCTGCATCCCAGCCTGGCCAGCCACGAAACTCATGGTAGGTCCATGACCATGAATATTTGGTGAAGAGCGCCAGGCAGTCGTCGACCCAGCGCTGTGCCGAGCCATCGGGCGCCCAGCGAACGCAGCTGAATTCGCCAACGTAAATGGGCACGTCGTGGCGGCTTTGAAAAGCCACCACGTTGCGCAGCTCGCGGTCAAGCCGTGCGAGGTCTATGCGGGTCACACCAAGCTCGGCGTCCCACCGGCCCAGCTCCCAATCGGTGCCGGCCGGGTAAGGAATCACGCGATGCCAAGGCGGCGATACACGCTGGTGCGTGATGTCGTGTGGCGTGTAGAAGTGAATGCTGTAGACCACGTTCGGGTCGGCGAAAGGAACCAGGCCTCGCATCCCGACCGCGTTGCCACCGGCCACCGGCTCGAACACGATCGGTACCCGTGAGCCCGCGCTTCGAATTGCGCCCATGGCGGCCCACGCGAGCGGGTGCCAGGCAGCCTGGGCTTGGCTGACGTGGCCACTCGGCCAAGGGGGGTTTGGCTCGTTCATCAGGTCATAGCCGCCGAGCCCGGGGTGGTTTTCGAAGGTGCTCGCGAACCAGGCCCAGCTCTCGACGAAACTCGCGCGCAGCTCTTTGTCGGACCAAAAAGCAGCTTCTTCGATTCCGTCGAACGAGCCCACCACCACCAGCCGCATGCCGAGTGCGGCGGCGCGGTCAAGCAGGCGGTGCAGCGCCAGTGTGTCGTTGTCGGCGCGGCCGTATTGTTTGCAACTCCGACAGCGCCGGAGCGGGAAGAAGACCCGCGCAAGGTTCGCGCCGAGTGCGGCCATCGCGTCGAGAAGTGCCGCGTCGCGCTCGACGCCGCCCAGCACGAAGCCCTTGAGGCGGCCTCCCCGAAAGTCATTGGCATGTGCTGGTTTGCAGGTGGATGCTGCTGTGCCGGCCATCGCCAGTGGCGCGAGCGTGGCGGCGCTGCCCCAGCGCAACACGCGGCGGCGCTCTGGTGTCATCGGGCCGCGCGCGGTGCCAGCGCCCGCGCGGCGAGCAGAAAGCCGATCAGCATCAAAAAGGAGAACATGTCGAACTTGTTGAAAGCACCGGCCACCACCCAGGTGCTCGTGGCCAGCACCACCACGCAGCCTTGCAAGGCGCGCCCCTGGAAGGTGGCGGTGTCGTCAGGGTTGCCACCGGCCGTGCTGCGGCCCACGCGGTACATCCACAGCAGCGCGCCCAGGTACAGGAGCACGCCCACCACGCCGGTTTTCACCAGCAGGTAGACGTAGCCGTTGTGGAAGATCGGAATAAAGCGAACCGCGCCGCGCGAATCGCCCGACAGGTTTTGGAACAAACCAAGATCGACCTGTGCACCGAAGCCTTGGCCGAAGATCTGCTGGGCCAGACCGGCTTGGGCCCAGCCATCCAACGCGCGCGAAGTTTCGTAGCCGCGCCAGTTGGCATTGATGTCGAGCCGGGTGCTGTAGTCCTGCACCGAGAGCTCGTCGGTTGAGCGCGCGAGCTTGCCGATGAAAGAGCGCTTGGCCTGCACCGAATTCGTGTCCACGCTGGCCTGCAACACGCCCAGGCCCAACGCCAGGAACGCCACGAACACGCCAACCCGAAGCCACTCTCGGCGCGCAAAGAAGCCGCCCATGGCCAGCACACCCAGCACGACGACCATGGCCATGGTGCGAGAAAAACTCAGCACGGTGGACGCACCGCAGAGCAGCAGGCTCACCGAGGCCAGCGCGGGCGACAGCCCCAGGCCCGAGCGCCACCGACCCCACCAGCCGACGAGCACGATCACCACCAGCGCGGTGGCGTAGTAACCGGTGCCCGTCAGTGCACGGATCTGGGTGGCCTGCCGCATCAACAACTCTGGGTGGCGCACGAAAGAAGACAAATGAAACAAGGCCACCAGCATGCCGCCAATGACAAAGGCGCGCAGGCCGCGTTTCACGTCGTTCAGCAAACGCCCGAGCACGAAGCCAACGGCAATGATCACGGCCGGGTTCGAGAAGTACCAGGCGTCTTTCCAGTAAAGGTAGTGGTTGGCGCCGATGCCGCCCACGATGCCGAGCACGATGGCAGCGACGAATGGCGCCACGGCGCGCATCAGCATCGGATCGAGCGGCTTTCGCGTGGCCAGCCAGCCGATGCCCGCCAGCAGCAGCAGGTACAGGTTCATGCCGGTGATGAATCCCACCGGCGCGACGAGAGTGAAGAGGCAGAGGAAGGTGATCGACACCGCGGGCCACCACAGTGGGCGCGGCACTCGGTGTGCCAGCTCCCGGCGGCTCCAGAACTGCCGTTGCGCGCTCACCGGGCGGCGCCCCTGCTGGCACCGTACACGGCGAGCATCCGCGTTGTCATGGCGCTGACGGTGAACTCGCGTTCGAAACGGGCACGCCCGGCCAGCCCGAGGTCGTGCCGACGCTGTGGATCTGCGATCAACGCTTGCAGCCGCTTGGCCAAGGCTTTCGCCTCACCGGGCGGGTGCAGCAAGCCGGTCTCGCCATCGAGCACGACCTCAGGCAGACCACCGATGTTTGCAGCCACGACCGGCCGCCCGGCGGCCATGGCCTCCACGGCCACGAGCCCGAAGGCTTCGGCTTCGGTTGAGGGCACACACACGATGTCGAGTGCGGCGTAGGCCGGGGCAACAGGGTCCATGAAGCCATGGAACACAACGCGGTTACGCACTGGCGAGCATTCAACACGCGTTTGCAGCTGCTTCAAAAAGCTGTCTTGGCCAGGAGGCGGGCTGCCGACGAACACGAGAGAAAAGCCCTGGTAGCCGCGCAGCGCGAGCAGCTCGGCAGCATCGAGCAGCAGGTGGTGGCCCTTCATGCGGTTGATGCGGCCGACAAGACCTATGGCCACGCCTGTGCCTTTCGGACGAAAGATCTGCCCCAGCGACGGGCGTTGTGCGTGCATCGTTGCCATCATGGCGGGGTGGTCTCGGCGCTCACGCCATTCCACACCACCGTGCTGCGTGCAGACAGTGTCGGCTGCGATTGCACCAACCACCGCCGCGTGGCGTTGGAGTTGCAGACCACGGTGTCGGCAAACCAGCGCACCAACCGAGGAAAAGCAAATGCAGCAAGGCGTGGGTGCTCGACGATTTCGTGCACATGCCACAGGTGCCGAACGCCGCGCCTGCGAGCCCAGAGTGCGCCGGCCAACACCGCGAGTGTGTTGGAGTGAACAAGGTCAATGCGGCGCCCGCCGACGCAGCGATCAAGCGACGCCATCGACGCCGGCATGGCCGCCGCGAGCCGCAAGGCGCCACGAGCGGTCATGCTGGCGCGGCTGAGCTTGAGCACCTGCAAAGCGCTGAGGGAATGCACCTCGATGCCGTGGGCGTGCAAGGCCTGCGCCAGCGGGCCTTCGCCGGGAAGAATGACGATGGGCTCGCCGCCGGCCCGTGCCACCGCCTGCGCGATGTCGAGCAAAACACGGTCGCTGCCGTACAGGTCGCACGACTGGTGCACGAACAAGATCCGACCGGGCGAAAAAGACGCGTCACTCATCGCGCGTGCCTTTGCTGCCGCGCACCGCGCGCCACTGCGCGTGCAAACGCCTCCAGGGCCACAGCGCCCTGAGCTGCATGGCACCGAGTGGGCGCAACTCGCGAATGAAGAACGACGCCGCCAGTCCGGCACCAAACGCCGACAGCAGAGCCGCCCAGGCGGCGCCCCAGGCACCGAAGCGTGGAACCAGCAACACGTTCAGAACCACGCAGGCAAGCGCGCCCGCGACCGTGACTGCCGGGGCGTGCCGCTGCAGGCCGAGCATGGCCATCCAGCGATAGCGCGCTGCTGCCAAGGCCAGAGCGATGCAGGTCCACGCGTGCAGGTGGAACAAAGGCACGGCAGCGTCGTAGGCTCTGCCGAACACAAGCCCGATGACCGGGCCGGCCAACAGCACCCCGGCCACGCAGGCCAGCATGGCGCAGGCGGCGGCCAGATCGAATAACAGCTGCCCAGCACTGTCCGAGGAAACCGGTGTTGCCACGTATCGGCGTGCCAGCGCCGGGTACGCCGAATCGATCAGCGCCACGGGCACGATGCAGAGTGTTTCGGTGAGCTTTTGAGCCAGGCTGTAGAGGCCGGTCTCCGCTTGGCTGGACAACGCCCCGAGCAACACCACGTCGACTTTCATGGCGACCACCGTGGCGGTGGTGCTCACCAGGTAGGGCAGGCTGTCGCGCAGCAACGCCATCAGCGTTGCCCGCGTGGGCCACTGCATGGGCGCAGAGCGGCGTGCGACAGCATGCCACCCGACCCAACTCAGCAGCGCACCGAACACCAGGGCTTCGAAGGCCACCGTCCACGCCAGCGCCACCACGCCGCCGCCCCAGGCCAGGCAGCCGAGCTTGGCAGCGAGCGACAACAGCGTTGCCACCAGGCGCACGAGTGAAGGCGCGACTGCTTCGACGCGTGCCTTGAACCAACAATCGAAGACGCTCGGCACGTAGCCCAGCAAGGCCAGCGCCACGATCAGCGTGACCGCCAGCGCCTGCGGATCGTCGGCGTGCAGCGCAAAAGCGATGGCCGCGCAGCAGGCCAACGCGCCCAGCGCAGCGCCGCCGCGCAGCACCAGCGCCGCCCCGACCAAAGGCCCGGCCGGTTGGCCCTGAGCAAGGCGAAGCACCAACGGAATTTCCAGCCCCAGCCCCGAGACGGCGAGAAAGATCACCATCAGTGCCGAGGCAAAGTTGAGCAAGCCGAACTGCGCCGGCCCCAAGCTGCGCGCGATCCAGAAGGAAACGGCGGCAGTGAGGCCCAAGCGAAGCACACTTTCTGCCAACAGGATGGCCCCGCTCGTGGCGACCCTGTGGGTGGTGATCGGCACGGTCGACAAGGTCGGCATTCAATGACTCACTGGCCGAAGAAGCGTGCCTGCAGGCGCTCAGGGATCGCGCCTTGCAGCTGAGCCACGAAGCGGTCTTGCAACTCGAACGCCTGCGTTTGCGGCAGGCCGACTGTGGACACCCGCAGCACCATGCCATCGGCAATCAAACCCCGCATGCCGTAGCGCATTTGCTCAAGCTTGCGGCTCAGGCCAGGCAGCGTGGCCGTCTCGTCCAGTGTGATCCAGTAGCTGATGGGTTCGAAGCGGCCGTCGAGCTTGGCAATCAAGCGCTGCACCTGCAGGGTGTGGCCTGAAAGCGGCACGCTGGCGAGGCCGGCTTCCTGAACGTTGAAGCCCTGCGAGCGATAGCAAAATTCTGGCCGGTGCACCGCAGTGGCTTCAGAGAGCTGGTCGTTGCCGTAGGCGATAGACAGCATCACCCTTTGCTGGCGGTTGTTCACATAGGTTCGCGCAAGAACCTGCGAGTAGGTTGCGTTGAGCGTGGCCTGCAGGCTCGGGTCGGGCAGCAGCGGCACCAGGCTCGTGTCTTCGCGCCACTCGCCAAAGCGCACCGGAACTTGCACGGCCAGATCAATGGCGCCCTTGATGTCAGCCGTGCGCTGGGTGGGTCGCAGCCACTGCGCCGCGGGCAGCGCGCACAGCAGCAAGGCCGCTGCGAGGGCCGCCGTGCCGAGCGGCAGGCCCCGAGCCCTGGGCACGCCAATGGTGCCGCGAACGCCTTCGAGGTTGCGCATCACGCTGCTCATGCGCGCCCCGGCTGGGCGCGATGGCCCAGTGGCAACAGGCCGAGCAGGTGGTCAGTGAAGAACATCAGCGCGGTGGCCACAACGAACAGCACGATGCCGGCGAAACCGTGCACAAAACCTTGGCCCGCGGCGTCGCCAAAGTGGTAAGTCACCAGCACCAAAATCACGACCCGCGCGACATTGGCTGCAAACGAGATGGGCACGATCAACGTGGCGAGAAGTACCTTGTGAAGCACCGTCCGATACCCCATCAGGTTGACGTAGACGAGCCCCAAACACTCGAGCGTGAACATCGACGTGAGCCCGGCGCAAGCGTCCGCCACGAGCAGTTGGTATTGGCCGACTGCGAGGATCACGCCGGTGCGCGCAACCGGGTAGCCCATGGCGTGCAGCAGGATATCGGCCACGTAGGAAACGCCGGTCTTCAGCGGCACGGTGACGGTCTGCACAAAGACGCCCGGCAACGGCACGATGAACAGCAGCATGAAGAGCGGAAACGCCACGATGCGCAACCCGACCCAGCCGCGCGCGAGCAGAGTTAAGGCTGCGGCTGCGCCGATCAATGCCCCGACCTCGAATTGGATGATCTCAAGCGAGCGCCCCACCACATGGCTGGCGAAAGCAATTGCCAGAAGGGCACAGCCGCTGAACCGCGCAGGCTGGTAGGGCAGCGCCAGCCATTCGGTGCGGCTGCGCCACAGCAGCCACAGTGCGACTCCCAAAATCACGGGCCCGTGGCTTTGTTCCTCGCCACTCCAAACCGTGTGTGCCAGCTGCCAGAGCGTCGGCACTGCCAATGCTGCAAAGCCGGCGAGCAGCAGACTCAGCGAGCCACGCTCACCGCGCGCTTCGATCAGTGCCCATGTTGCTTGTGGTGAGCCGGGCAGCGTCGCCTCAGAATTCATTGAAGATCACTCCGGCCAGCTCAGCCGGGCCATCCGACAGCGTGGCCACGAGGTCTTGCACGGCGGCCACATGGCTGTGGTCGCGGCGCGCCACCAGCAATGCGGCACCACATTTGGCGGCAAGTACCGGGCCGTCCATGCCGAGCGCAAACGCTGGCGTGTCGACCACCACGTGGTCGAACTTGCGCAAAACGTCGGCCAGCAGCATGCCGAAAGCCTGGCGTTCGATCAGCTCAAGCGGGTTCGGCGGCACGATGCCGGCTGGCAACACGAACAGGCTGGGCAGCCCCGGAACCGGCAGGATGGTGTGCGCTGCACCGCGCCCCGACAACATGGTCGACAGGCCGTTGCGGTTGTCAACGCCGAACAGGCTGTGCTGGCGGGAGTTGCGCAGATCGGCGTCGATCAGCAGTGTTCGCCCGCCGATCTGACCGAACGCGGCGGCGATGTTCGCAGCGAAGTAGCTGCGGCCATCGCCGCTGTCATGACTGACCACGGCCAGCGCACGCGACGGCATCTGCGGGCCGTGCAGGCGCAGCATGAGTTGTGCGCGAATACCGCGAAACACTTCGGCCTGCGGGGAAAATGGCCGGTGTGCCACCACCACCTCGGGCAACACGCCGTGCGGCTGCGAAGGTGTGAGCGGGTACTGGAACTGAGTTGCGAGCGCGCGCACCACGTCGTCTTCCGAAGCGAAGCCCAGAGCAATCGCGGCCTCTCCAAAGCGCACCTCATGTTGGCGCTGGTAGGCGAGGATTTTTTCAACCTTGTCGGCGCTGAGCGCATCGCTGCCGCCCATGAGTTCGCCAATGTGCAAGGGCGCTTCGCCTGTGGCTGCGGGCGCCGGCGCTGGCGGGGAGGTGGGGAGGTCACGGAACATTGGGGCGCCTCACGATTTGGTCGCCAGGTGCGGCGAGCGCAGCGTGGCACGGCCCAACAGTCGGCTGGGAATCGGGTGCCGCTTCTTCTGCCCGAGCAGGTTGCGTTTCTCGCGACCGAGCAAGCGGCCGAGGACCGGCAGCCCCATGTCGCGCGAAATGTCTTCGAGGGTGCGAACGCGTTTGTCGGTGGCTTCGCGCAGGAGCGCCAACGCAATGGCCAGCAACAGGCCGACACCGGCTGCGATCACGAAGTTGAACACCGCGTTCGGCGAGGAAGGTTTGGCCGGTTCGGTGGCCGGCATCAGCACCGCGGCGTTGGTCAGCGTGTTTTGGCTCTCCAGGTTGGTCTGGTTCAGCCGAGCTGTGACGGAGTCGTAAGCACGCTGCGCGTGTTCGACTTCGCGCTGAAGCACCGCAACCTCGTCGCGCATCTCGCGGGCCTTCAGCACCTTTGCCCGCTGAACTTCGAGCGACTCGCGGATCTGCCCGGCGCGTGACTGGTTGATGTCGTTGGTGATGCCCACACTGCTTGATAAGCGCGCCGTTTCCTGTTCGAGCTTGGCGCGCAATTCGTTGATGTTGGCCTTGAGCTCAACCAGCTGTGGGTGCGCGTCGCCGAGCCGCGCGCTCAGTTCCTGCAGGCGCGCTTCCTGGCGCGCCATGTCGGCACGCAGGCCCGAAATTACCGGGTGGTTGATGACTTCACTGACGCGGTCGGGCGCACTGCGTGCCGCGTTCTTGCGGCTCTGGCTTTCGGCACCCAGCGCCTGCAGCCCAACCAGTTGCGACGACAGTTCCGAGAGCCTTGCGGTCTCGATGTCGAACCGCTCGTCGGCATTGATGATGCCCTTGGTGCGTTGCAGTTCAGACAGACGCGTCTGGGCCTTCTCGACGTCGTCGCGCGCCAGCTTGGCGCGGCTGTCGAAGAAGTTCGAATATTGCTTGGCCGGATCGACCCGCAGCTCGGCGGTGGTGTCGACATAGGCTTGTGCAAACGCATTGGCGACAGCGGCGGAGAAACGCGGCTCGACCGACTTGAAGGTGATTTGCACCACGTTCGATTCGCGCGAGGGTTTGACTTCGAGGTTTTTTTGCAGCAGGTTGGCGAGCCAGACCTCGAAGTTGCCGTTGCCTTTGGTGTCGTCTTGCCACTGGCTCCGCATGGAGGGGTTCTCGCTCATTTTCAAGCCCCGAACCACACGCAGTGCAACCCGGTCGCTTTCAATGATGTCGACCTGCGTGGCCATGTAGCTCGGCAAGGTCAGCGCCGGGTACACCGCGCCTGCAATCGGGTCTGGGGACTTGATGTCGAGCACCAGCTGGGTGGTGGCGCTGTACTTTTTCGGCAGCAGCCAAGTCAGCGCCGCAGCGACTGCCAGGGCCAGTGCGAACACGCCGAGAGCCAACATCCAGCGAGCACGCAGGATGCCGAGAAATTGTCGCAAGGTCACGTGAGTGCTCCGTTCGGTGTGGACTTCAAAACAGGCTCTCGCGCACGAACAGAACATCGCCGTCCTGAAGCCGGTCGTCGAGTGCCGGTTGCGACGCCAGCAGCTTGCCGCCGGCCACCTTGCGGTGCACGCGCAGCCCTTTCTCTGTTCCGCGCAAGGTGAGGCCGCCGCCCGCTGCAAGGGCCTGCATCACGCTCATATCGCGCTCCAGGCGCAGGGCTCCGGGGCGTTGAACTTCACCGTAGACGTAGATGGTGGGCATTCGGTCGACGAAGATCACGTCGCCGTTGTTCACGACCGGGTCTTCGCCCTGGCCGCGTGTCAGCAACGCCGGCACATCGACCTCGGTGCGCCAGGGCTTGCCGGCGCGTGTGCCGCTGAGCGTGACCAGATCGCTGCCGCCGGCGGCCACGCCACCGGCTTGTGCCAGCAACTCTGACAAGCGCATGCCGGTGATGTCGATGGGAAAGCGCCCCGGCTTATTCACCATGCCGAGCACTGAGACCTGGTTGCCGCGCACCTGCGTGACCACCAGAGTGACCTGCGGCTGCTTGAGGAAGTTGCCGTCGCGCAGGCCTTTTGCGATCACCTCTTCGGCCTTGGCCACACTCAGGCCGCCGAGCTTGAGAGAACCCAGCAGCGGGTAGGTGATGGTGCCGGTTTCGGTGACGCGTGTTTCAAGCGTCAGATCGGGGCTTTGGAACACCGTGGCGCGCACCACGTCGCCGGCACCCAGCACGTAGTCGGCCGAGGGGTCGGCGGCGCACACCGGCGCGGCCATGGCAAGAACGAACAGGGCGCACAGCGCCGAAGCGATGCGGTGTTTCATTTCAGGCCGGACAAGCCTTTGCTGACCATGCCCGCATCGACGGCCGCAGAGGCTGCCGCCGAAGGGGCCTGCGCGGGCGCTTGCGCAACAGCCGCGACAGCGGCATCGGTGGGAGCCGAAGCTGCTGTTTCCGCGAACTTGCCCATGTACTCGACCTTGCCAGCGCTGCGCAGGGCCTTCATTTCGGTTTCTACTGCGGCACGTTTGCGGTCGTTCAGCAGCGCCTGTTCGATGCGCGGCGTGGCCTGCTCGAAGCTCACTGGCGCGGTGCGTGCATCCTGCACCACCACGATGCGGGCGCCGCCTTGCACCGGCATCAGAAACGCCTGTCCGGGCTTGAGCTTGGCGAACTCGTCAACCAGAGGCGCCGGCAGGCTTTCAGCCGCCGCCGTCTGCTGGCTGGTACGCGCCGGCAGGTTCTTTTCTTTGATGTACTTCGCCACCTCGTCGATCGACTTGGACGACTGCACGCGTTCGCGCAAGCTCGCGATCTGGTCGGGCGCCGCTTGCACCTGAAGTTCCTGCAGCACATACACACGACGTTGTGCGAACAGCGCGGGCTTGGCGTCGTAGTAGGTCTGTATTTCTGACGGTATCGGCTTGGCCGTGGTCTCAACCAAATGTTCTGCATAAGCGCGCGCCACGATCTCGCGCCGCGCGGCTTCTATCGCCTGCATCACGCGCGGCTGGCGGTCGAGCTTGAGTTCTTCGGCCTTTTGCACGGCGAGTTCTTGTTCGATCAGGCGCTCGAGTATCTGGCGCCCCGCGGGCTCAGCCTGCTCGGGCTTGAGCCCGGCTTGGCGCTGCAGAAGGAAGTTGATCTGGTGAACCGATATTTCTTGCTTGTTGACGCGTGCTGCCACCTGCGTCGGTGCGCTGGCGCTGGGCGTCTTGTTGTTGCAGCCGGCCGCCAAAAGGAGCGTGGCGGAGCACACCGACCAGAGCAACAGCGGGCGAATGGAAATGGAGGGGATCAATATCGGCATGGGGATTTTCGGGGCTTTGTGTAGGGGCCTTCGCAGCAGCGCATGCTCACTCGGCGCTGAGGGGGCTTCAGTTCATGGCCTGCGCAGTCTAGGCAGCGGCGATGACAGTACGGAGTCACAAAGCGGGACGCGAGGGCATTGCGGTGGCCCCCTGTCAGCGAGGCCGCTCGCACACCCGGTGGCCGAGCCTTGCCATGATCCGAAAGAACCATGCGGATGGGGCCTGTTCTGCTCATGTCTGGACCACCTCGTACGCCCGGATGAGCCGAACGGTGCTGTTCACCAGATTGTCAATTTTGGTGGGCACAGTTCGACCCATAAGCCCCGGGAGAGTCTGTGCAGTCAAGGTCAGCAAATACCGTACCGGTGGCACCGGATCATCCTTTGCAGGGTGCTTACGCCAATAAGCCGGCCGACTACTACGGCCACGCGCGCACCGAGATCGCCGAGCTGCTGCCGACCCGAGCGGGGCGCGTGCTTGAGGTGGGCTGCGGGCGCGGCGCGACCTTGGCCTGGCTCAAGCGCACTGGGCGCTGCGAGCACACGACCGGCATTGAGCTGTTCGACGACGCGGCTGAAGCGGCGCGCGTTGTGGTCGACCGGGTCGAGGCAGGCAACGCGGAATCGCTGCTCGCAGTGGTGGCGCGCGCGGGCCGATTCGACGTGGTGTTGTGCCTTGACGTGCTCGAGCACCTTGTCGACCCGTGGGCCTTCGTGGCGCGCATCTGCGACGTTTTGGCGCCTGGGGGTGTGCTGATTGTCAGCGTACCCAACGTGCGACATTGGCGGGTTTCGGCGGCCTTGCTGTTTGGGGGTCGCTGGCGTTATGCAGACGCGGGCGTGCTCGACCGCACGCACCTGCGCTTCTTCACGCGTGAAAGCGCGCGTGAGCTTGTGGCCCAGCCTTCGCTCAAACTGGTGGCGTGCGAGGCCAGCCGGCCGCCGATGGGTTCTATGGGGGGTTTCGCGAACGCCGCCACGCTCGGCCTGCTGCGCGACCTGTTTGCGGTGCAGTTCCTGGTTGCGGCCCACAGAGCATGAATGCCAGCGCGCTGGCGAGACGCACGAACGGCGCTGTCTCGTTCGCTGACGCAGGCCCCGGAGAAGCCTGGGTTGGACACGCTGCGCCGGGTGCGCCGCGGGTGTCGGTTGTGGTCGTGAACTACAACGGCTTGCGGTTTTTGCCCGGCTTCTTCGAGTCGATGACACGCGCCTTCGAGCGCCATCTCTTCGAGCTGATCGTCGTCGACAACAACTCCAGCGACGGCAGTGTGGCCTGGTTGACCGCGCACACCCAGCACTTCGACTTCCGTCTGTTCACGCTGGAGCAGAACACCGGCTTTACCGGCGGCAACAACTTCGGCGCAGCTTGGGCGCGCGGCGAGGTGCTTTTGTTGATCAACAACGACACTGCATGGAACGGGCCGCTCGACGCCTTGATCGACGGGGCCATGCAACCCGGTGTCGGCGCTGCCGGTTGCCAGCTTCGATACGGCGACGGCCGCCTGCAGCACTCGATCGGCTTGGAGCACACCGCTGCGCGCATCGTGCTCTCGTGGCTCGGCCTCGAAAAACGGCCAGGCACGCCCTCGCTGATGCGCAAATTTGAGACCCACCCGGGGCGCTATGCGAAAACCCAAGACTCGGTGGCTTGGGTATCCGGTGCTTGCTTGGCGACGCGCACTGACGTCTGGCAGCAGCTGCGCGGGCTGGACCCTGAATTGTTCATGTACTGCGAAGACGTGGACTACGGCAGACGTGTGCGTGAGCATGGGTGGCGCGTGACCTACACCCACGCGCCGGTGGTCACGCACTACGAAGGCGGCGGCAAGGCCTGGGTCGGACCAGATGCCCTGCTGCGTACCGTGCGCTCTTACTACATCTGCATCACCAAGGCCAGTGGCAGCGGCGCAGCGCGGACTTTCAGCGCCGCGCTGGCCAGTGTGTTCGCGCTGCGCTCGCTTGCCTTTGCGTGCATGGCCCTGTGCGCCCCGCGCTCACGCAGTGTGCGCGAGGCCAAGGCGGCCGGGTATCGGCGCGCGGCGACGTGCCTCGGTCGGGCGGCATGGAGCGGACGCACGCCTCCGCTGGTGTGATTGGTGGCACTTGAGCGGCGTCTTGCCAAGTTCCAGCTATTGCGACGAAGCAGTTCGAACCAAGCCCATGCTGACGGTTTGCGAAGCTCTCGGGTTTGCATCAATCGCTGACCTGGGCAGCCGCGAGAACGGGGTGAAGATGCAAGCCCTGTGTGCCTTCGTTTAACCGGGCAGCTCGGTGGAGGAGGGCGGTACGAGAACCAGCAACCGGCCAGCGCTTCTTTTGCCCAGTCTTCCTGGCGCCGTTGCATCTGAATGCATTCTGGAAGCATTGATCGCGTAAGCAGTCGCGGGCGTTGGCGACAAACGTTCAGCCAAGCGACGGGCTTGCGGTTAGTGAAGTGTTTCGGCCCACGCCAGCGCAGCTGGACGTGCGCTGGCCGCTCGGCGACGTGCCCGCCAGATCGCGATCAAGCTGTTCTTCCGATCAACCCAATGACTTCGCCAGACGTACTGACAACGAACCGACCCATGTGCACCTCGCTATCGACGACACGTTCCGAATCGACACAACATCTGCCCGCCGTGGCTGCGTCCTCCGGCATAAGCGCTTACGGCAGTCTTTTGGGGCGCGCGGGCGGCGAGCAGTTGGTGTTGACCTCCCGACCCGTTGAGCAGCCAGCACTGTCGGTGGTGCTTTACCGATCACCACCCTATGACCTTCAGGTCGGGCCGATGAACATGCCACGCGTGGCCATCAACCTCACCTCTTCCCGAGTCTTTGGCGGCATCGAATCCGAGCGACGCCGCAGCTTCCAGGCCAAGCGCCATTCCATGTTCCTGACACCGCAGTCGGCGTCAGTGCGGTGGCTCAAGCTCTCGCCGAGCCGCCATATGACGATTTACTTTCGCCCTCAGGCGCTTGACGAAGAAGGCGGCTGGGCCGATCACTTGCAACGTTGTGGTCCCATCTTCAACGTCATGCTGCTCGAATGCGCGCCCCTTATTGATCGGCTTGAAGCTGAGATGACCGCGCCCGGTCCTTTTTCGACTGAAGCAGTCGACTCGCTGGCCCGCCTGCTTCTCATCGGCTTGGCGGGTCGGCGCGGCAGCGGCACCGGTCCGCTGCGATTGTCGGAAGCGCTGATGAGACGGCTCCACGAGTACGTCGATGCCAACCTGACCGGCCGAATCTTGGTCGCCGACATGGCTGCCGCGGTGGGCTTGCCGCCGCAGACATTTGCGAAGGCCTACGTGCGCTTTACAGGTCGCTCGCCCTACCAGTTCGTTTTGGCGCGGCGCGTCGAACGGGCCGCCGACATGGTGCGCAACGGTTCGCTCAGCCTGACCGAGGTGGCCGTCGAGTGCGGCTTTTCCAGCCACCAGCACATGACCAACTCGCTCAGCGACCGCTTTGGCAAGGCTCCGTCGACCTTACGCGGCGATGCTCTAAAAAAACGCGCCAGCTTGCTGCACCCATAGGCGCTTTCCGTCGGTCGAGCGCATTTGCCCCAGCGCGAGCACGAAAATGGACTAACGCTAAAGCGCTCACATTTAATTTAAAAGATGATTTAAGGACGCGGCGGCGCAGTCGGCGCTTATGGCCGACCGCGCGGGCAATTCACTGCGTCCCAAGCGCCCCGTTGGCGCCCAAAATTCACGGAGAAACGGCCTGCTGGTTGGCGTTTCACATTGCGAATGGGTCTGTTCCTCGTGAGCCTGCGCAAAGATCGACACCTGCGTGCCTCCCGGTGGCCAGCGAAAGCCGGTGCTTCCGGGGCGCTTGCCGATTCCATCAAGAACCAGAGACAAGGATCCTTACGATGTGTGCGACCAAAGCCAAGCCTGCCGGTAGCCGGCGCGTGCCCGGAGAACCCGAGGCCAACCTGCCTGGCCAAGTGGTGTTGGTGCTTCAGGGTGGAGGCGCGCTGGGTGCCTACCAAGTGGGCGTCTACGAGGCTCTGCACGAGGCCGGCATCGAGCCTGAATGGGTGATCGGTACATCGATTGGCGCGATCAACGCTGCGCTGATCGCCGGCAACCCGCTCGGTGAGCGCATGGAGCGCCTGAACGCGTTCTGGCGCAATATCGAGAGGCCCAGCAAGATCCCCGGGCCACTCGACTGGCTTGGCCTGGGCAACATGGCGGCCAACATGAATACCGTGATGCGCGGTATTCCTGCCTTCTTCGAGCCGAACCTCGCCGCGCTGCGCGGGGCCCGCGCCAACGTTGGTGTGGAGCAAGCCGCTTACTACAGCACTGAGCCGCTGCGGCGCACGTTGGGCGAGTTGGTGGACTTCAACAGCCTTGACGGCGGGCCCACGCGGCTGACCGTCGGTGCGGTCAACGCTTGCTCCGGGGCCATGCGCTATTTCGACAGCCGCAACGAGAAGCTGTGCGCCGACCATGTGATGGCCTCGGGTGCATTGCCACCGGCTTTTCCAGCCGTGCGCATTGACGGCGAGCCGTACTGGGACGGTGGCATCTACTCCAACACGCCCATTGAAGCCGTTCTCGATGACCGCCCGCGCCGCAACGCGCTGATTTTCGCAGTCAACGTCTGGCACCAGACAGCGCCCGAGCCAGAATCCATTTGGGAAGTGATGGGCCGGCAAAAGGACATTCAATTTGCCAGCCGCGCTGACAGCCACATCGCAAAGCAAAAGCAAATCCACCGGCTGCGCCACGTGATCCGCGAACTGACCCGGCAGTTGCCCGCCGCCAAGCAGGCCGATCCGGTGGTCCAAGAGTTGGCTTCGTGGGGATGCGGCACGACGATGCATGTGGCTCACCTTCTGGCTCCGCGCCTGGAAGGCGAGGACAACACCAAAGACCTCGACTTCTCACCCGCGGGCGTTGCAAACCGCCGCAAAGCCGGCTACGCCAACACGATGAAAATGATCGAACGTTCGCCCTGGCGCGCACCAACGGATCCGATTGAAGGTGTGGTCGAGCACATTTGAACTGCGCTGTGCAGCGACCCGATCGGCAAGACCACCACTTTCACCCTGAAGGCGCATCGGCATGCTCAACACGTCCCGAAGCCACCTTGCTTGTGCCCTGATGGCATTTGGCTTCGTGGGTTCGGCGCTTGCGAAATCTTCAGGCCAGCACAGCGCCGTCCGGGTACGCAGCGCTCACCTCATGGAGGAGGCCGGCGCTCGCATCCGCGCTGACATCGCCGCAAAAGGTATATCGATCTTTCAGGCGGGGGGCCTGCACTTGTGGCGCAAAACTGCCAACCGGGAGGGGCGGAACGATAGGAGCCAGCTCCCGGGCTCGCCGTGCGTGGAGGATGCCTTGCGTGCCCTAGGTGCCCTCGTAAGCGGGCATGGCGGCTGCAGCAGCGTCGTGGTGGCCATGGAGGGCCCGGAGCAAGGGTTGGTCGACAGATGGCTGGGCACGGTCGAGAATGAACAGGACAGCTTCTGTCCCCAGCCGAGCGTGCTCGACGGGGTGACCCGCTTGAACCGCTTGGGGGATCTGAACGTGATAGAGCAGCGCGACAACCCGGTTGAGGCCTTCGAGAACGCGTGGAAAGCGGGGTGCCGGCCAATGATCCACGACTGGCCGTTTGATCAGGTCAGCGGATTTCTTGGACGGCGCTCCGGCGAAATCAATGGCGAGAGTGCCCTCCACGAGGGCCGCAAGCACCAAGGCGATGGGTCGGGAGCGCCGCTGTGACCGCGATGATTCTGGTCTGGCTGGTGGCCATGATGTGCGTGGGAGTGATGGGTTTTGCCATCCAGCGTGGCGCCACATGCACCGTGGCGGCGGTCGAGGAAGTGCTGACCAAGCGGCGTGCGCTTCGATTGTGGGCACTGCTCGAAGCCTCGCTGTGGGTCGCGGGTGGACTGGCGTTGGCCCAGCTGGCGAATCTGGCTGGGAGCATGCCAGTCGGCTATGAAGTTAGCGCGTGGACCATCATTGGTGGAGCCTTGCTGGGGTTGGGTGCCTGGGTCAACCGGGCCTGCGTGTTTGGCGCCGTCGCTCGATTGGGGTCGGGTGAATGGGCCTATGCGGCCACTCCGGTGGGCTTCTACGTTGGCTGCCTCAGTGTGATGCCCCTTTTCCCACGATCAGTGGCCGGCAATCTTGCGGACGCTTCCCCGCTGTTTCGGGTCTCTACCGTGTTCGCATTTTTGTTCGTCGCCTTTGTGCTTTGGCGCTTGTGGCCTGGCCTCCAAGCATTGCGCAGCCCCGACCGCGTCAAAGGGCTTTCCCAGAAGATCTGGGCGCCACATGCGGCCACGGTGGTCATCGGTGTGAGCTTCGTTATCACGCTGCTGCTGGCTGGCCGATGGGCCTACACCGACGTGCTGGCCGACCTGGCGCGAGCCATGGATGGCAAGTCGGTTAGCGAGGTGGTATCGGCGCTGCCAGTATTGCTGCTGCTTGCGTTGTACGCCGGCGCGCTCACAGGCGGCCTCACGGCCGGGCTCTGGCAGCCGACCAGGTTGTCGGCAACGCAGTTGCTCAGGTGCTTCGCCGGTGGGGTCGTCATGGGGTGGGGCAGCCTGCTGATTCCCGGTTCGAATGACGGACTGATCCTGATCGGCATGCCACTTCTGCGGCCCTACGCTTGGTTGGCGTTCGCCAGCATGTTCGGAACCATTGCGCTGGCCATGCAGATCAGCCGCGCCGGCTGGTTCAACCAAGTTTGGGGCCGACCGTCTTGAAACTCTGTGCTGGGTTCAGCCTGGAAAACGCAGTCGAAGTCGCGCACGCGCGCGCGGGAAGTGACTGTCGCGGCACATCGTTTTTCAACTCGTCTCGTTGCCAGTAGGGTCAGCAACAAACTCTTCTGAGTTTGCATATCTGAGGGAAACTGGCGCTCGCACAACGGTTCACGGAGCAACGAATCATGAGCAAGGCCTTCACGCGCGAACCCGACGCTGATGCCGATGACGACGAAGACGTCGCCTTGCCGGCATTGCCCAACGCAGCGAAGAATTACCTCACTCCGGCGGGCTATGCGCGCTTGCGCGAAGAGCTGCTCTGCCTGCTTGACGAGGAGCGCCCCAAGATCGTCGAAATCGTGTCGTGGGCAGCGAAGAACGGCGACCGCTCCGAGAACGGCGACTACCTCTACGGCAAGAAGCGCCTGCGCGAGATTGATCGGCGCATACGCTTTCTGACCAAACGCTTGGACATCGCCGAGGTGGCCGACCCGTCGGTTCACTTTGGCGTCGATCAGGTGTTCTTCGGTGCAACCGTGACTTACGTGAACCAGCGCGATGAAGAGCGCACCATCACGATCAAGGGCATCGACGAAACCGACAACCTCGCTGGCGAGATCAGCTGGGTCTCGCCGATAGCCCGCGCGCTGCTGAAGACGCGGGTGGGCGACGAGGTGCAATTGATGACGCCCGGAGGTGTCGAGCAGATCGAGGTGAGGGCGGTACACTACCCCGCGCCGGGCGACGCTGGTGCGGCGAGTCGTTCTTGACGGCATCTTTAAAACAGATGCGTTTGGCCCCTTCGCTAGGCGCATCCAAGATGCGCTACCGAGGTATCGCGAGAATTTGCAATGACGCCACGGGGACAAAGGCGCGGGTTCACGGTTTCAAATCCCGGATACCGCGCAACGCTGCACTAGGGCTTGATGCGAGCCACCCGCAGCACGGGAGCAGAGCGCTTGAGCGCGCGCATCACGTCGGCCAGATGCAGTCTGTCTCGCACACTCAGCAGCAGGTTCAACTCAGTGATATCTGCGGCCGGGTCGTTGCCCATATCGATGTGGGTAATGTCGGCCTCGGCCTCGCTCACCGCCTGAGCCACCTGCGCCAAAACGCCTTTGCCGTTGCGCACGAGCAGCGACACCGCGGTTTCAAACGGCCGGATTGGCTGCTCGGCCCAGTCCACACCCATCCAGTGTTCGCGGTCGCGATCAAACAGGCGTTTGCCGACACTGCATTCGACCGTGTGCACGATCAGGCCCTCGCCACGGCCGAGGTAGCCGACGATGCTGTCGCCGGGGATCGGCCGGCAGCACGGCGCGAGCTGCACCGATGCGCCCTCGCCGCCGTCGATCAGCACCAGGCCTTGGGCCGGGGTGTCGTCGAGGTCGGCGGCGTAGCGGCCCATCGTCAGCGTCAGGGCGTCGGGCTTGCTGCCGTGCTCGCCCATCAGGCGAGCCAGGCGTTTGGCAACGATGGTGGCAATCTTGCGTCCCATGCCGATGTCGGTCAGCAGGTCTGCGACTGCGCGGTTGCCGCTCCATCTCACGAGCTGTTGCCAGAGTGCCGCGCCGTCGGGCAGCTCGTTGTCGGGCAGTTGCAGGCCTTCGGCGCGCAAAGCATGTGCAAGCATCTTGGACCCCAAATCTTCCGACTCTTCCTGTTCCAGATTCTTCAGGTAGTGCCTGATCTTCGAGCGTGCCCGGCCTGTGCGCACGAAGTTCAGCCATGCCGGATTGGGGCGCGCGCCTGGGGCGCTACTGACCTCGACCACGTCACCGCTGCGCAACTCGGTGCGCAACGCAACCGGCTCGCCGTTGACCTTGGCCGCCACACAGTGGTCTCCCACATCAGTGTGGATCGCGTAAGCGAAATCCACCGGCGTGGCTCCCCGCGGCAGCGCGAGGATCTTCGACTTGGGCGTGAACACGTAGACAGCGTCTGGGAACAGGTCGATCTTGACGTGTTCGAGGAACTCGTTTGCGTCGCGGGTTTCGTCTTGAATGTCGATCAACGACTGCAGCCACATCGCGCCGAGGCGCTGCGCCTCCTGCACATGCACCGGGCCGCCAGCGGTCTTGTAGAGCCAATGGGCCGCGATGCCTTTTTCCGCAACGGCATGCATTGGCTCAGTGCGGATCTGGAATTCGATCGCCGTCCCCAGCGGGCTTACGAGCGTGGTGTGCAATGACTGATAACCGTTCGCCTTGGGGATGGCGATGTAGTCCTTGAACCGGCCGGGTAATGGCTTGAAGAGTTGATGCAATACACCCATCGCGATGTAACACTCGGTGAGCGTGGCCACGACGACGCGAAAGCCGAAGATGTCGTTCACCTGCGCGAAAGTCAGGTGCTTTTCACGCATCTTTTTGTAGATCGAGATGAGCGTCTTCTCGCGGCCGAACACCTGCGCCGGCAGCTTGGCCTGCACAAACGCTTTTTCCACTTCGTGCTGGATGCGCTCGACGATGTCACGCCGGTACCCTCGCGCCTTTTGCACAGCCTTGTACAGCGCGGCGTGCCGCCACGGCCGCAGGTGCTGAAATGAAAGCTCCTGAAGCTCGCGGTAGGTCTGATTCAAGCCCAGGCGGTGCGCGATCGGCGCGTAGATCTCGAGCGTTTCGCTCGCCACGCGAGTTCGCTTGGCGGGCGCTACGGCCTCCATCGTGCGCATGTTGTGCAGCCGATCAGCGAGTTTGATCAGGATCACGCGCACGTCGCGCGCCATCGCGAGCAGCATCTTGCGAAAAGACTCGGCCTGCGACTCTTCGCGTGTCGAGAACTGCAGCTTGTCGAGCTTGGTGAGGCCGTCGACGAGATCTGCAGTGGATGCGCCGAACCGCTCGATCAGCTCAGCCTTGGTCGTGCCGCAATCTTCCATCGCGTCGTGCATGAGCGCGGCCATGATGGCCTGCGCGTCGAGTTTCCAATCAGCGCATAGTCCGGCCACCGCGATCGGGTGGGTAATGTAGGGCTCGCCGCTGGCGCGGAACTGGCCGAGGTGGGCCTCGTCCGCGAAACGGTAGGCGTCGCGGACCCGTTTGATATCGGCAGCGTCTAGGTAGTCGAGCTTGTGAGTCAGCGTGGCGAACGACGCTGCAGCCGCGTCTTTTGCCGCAGGAGTAGGCGAACGTTTACCCGATGAGTGCTTCGGTTCACGCAGCGTATTTAAAGATGGGGCGCCCATAAAGCAAATTTACCGTGCTTTTGGCGCCGGAGGGATACCGGGTAAAAGCCCGGTCCTCATGCAACGGCTCATCGCGAGCCGGTGGATGCTTAAACTGGAACTTTGCGCAGCATCTCGATGCCGATTTCGCCGGCGGCGATTTCGCGCAACGCGGTGACGCCGGGCTTGTTCTTGGTTTCTATCTTGGGCGCGTGTCCCTGGCTCAGCATGCGGGCGCGATAGGTCGCGGCGAGCACAAGCTGAAATCGATTGGGGATCCTGACGAGACAGTCTTCGACGGTGATGCGGGCCATGAATTCTTTCGGAGTTCAGCTCAGCTCAAATCGAGCGCGGCAAAGACAGCAGGCTTACTTCTTTGAAGTGCAGCGTACTTGAGTCGCTGCGAATGAACGATCGCCTTCAGATCGAATAGCGCCGTTTCAAACAAGGCATTGATTATAACGAAGTCGAAATGCCGGGCCTGCGAGACCTCGACCCGGGCATTGGCCATACGCCGCTCAATCACCTCGGGTCGGTCTTCGCCGCGGCGATGCAGACGCAGCAAGAGTTCGTCCCAGCTCGGCGGCAGGATGAAGATCAGAATTGCATTCGGGAACAGCGTCTTGATTTGCAAGGCGCCTTGCCAGTCGATCTCGAGCACCACATCCTGACCGCCCGTGATGCGTTCTTCAATCGCTGTGCGCGAGGTGCCGTAGAGGTGGCCGTGAACCTCGGCCCACTCCAGGAAGCTCGCCTGGTCGATCATCGAGCGAAACGTGGCAGCGTCGGTGAAGTGGTACTCCCGGCCCTGCTGCTCTTGCCCGCGAGGCGCGCGAGTGGTGTGCGATACCGCGACCATGAGGTGAGAGTCGACCTGCAGCAAGGAGCTGACAAGGCTCGATTTGCCGGCTCCGCTGGGCGCGGCGATGACGAACAAGTTGCCGGGGTATTCCATGGGTGCATTTACTCAAGGTTTTGCACTTGCTCGCGCATCTGCTCGATCGCCACCTTCATTTCCACAGAGATGTTGGTCAGCTCCAGCGAGGAAGCTTTCGAGCCCAGCGTGTTGGCCTCGCGCAGCAGTTCCTGGATCAGGAAGTCGAGTCGCTTGCCGACTTCGCCGCCAGCAAGAAGCAGGCGCGCGATCTCGTCAATATGCGAACGCAGGCGTGACAATTCCTCGGCCACGTCGATGCGAATCGAATACGCCGCCGCTTCGTTCAAGGCGCGCTCCTGGGAGGCCTCGCGACCAATGGTTTGCGCTGCGCCCGTGTTCTCAAGCGCCTCCTGCCAACGTTCCAGAAATCGCAGCTGCTGTCGTTTGACGACGGCAGGCACCAAGGGCTCGGCCTGTGCTGCCAGGTCGCGCAGTCTCGTGACGCGTTCCATTAGCACCGCCACCAGTCGCTCGCCTTCGCGGGCACGTGCGTCACGCAAGCCGGTGATGCAGCGCTTGGCCGCTTCGAGTGCCGCGTCGTCGAGCTTCTCGGCCGGCGCGCTGCCCTTGCACCATTGCAGCACCTCGTGCACCGAAAGGCACTGGGCTTTCGGCAGCCAGCCCTGAACCATGCTTTCGAGCCGGGTCAAGCGGTTCAATTGTTCAGGTTGCGGTTGCGTCCAGTGCGTTTCTGTTTCTGAACGTGTGCTGAGCCGAAGCTCGATCTTGCCGCGCCGGAAGGCAACCGTGAGCAGTTCGCGCAGTGCGGGTTCGAGCGCACGGAATTCGTCAGGCAAGCGAAAGCCGAGGTCGAGAAAACGGCCGTTCACAGAACGTAACTCGATGCTCACGCTGCCATTCGAAGTGGCCGGCGTCTGCGGTGCCAAATTGTCCGCAGACGCCGTTGTTTCATGGGTGAAAGCGGCACCCGAGCTGACGCTTGCAAACCCGGTCATGCTGTAGACTGCCATTGAAATTTCCCCACCAAACACCGGATTATGTCAAAGCTTAAACCCGCCCCTTTGCCGTCTGGCACAGTGGTGGGGGGCTATCAGGTCATCAAGAAACTGGCAGCGGGTGGCTTTGGTGTTGTCTACCTGTGCGAAGACCCTGATCGGCACCTCGTCGCATTGAAAGAATACCTGCCTTCATCGCTGGCAGAGCGTTCGCCAGGCGAACTCACGCCGCGGGTCAAGCCCGAGAAGCAACCGCTGTACCGGCTTGGTCTGAAGAGCTTCTTTGAAGAGGGCCGCTCGCTTGCGCAGATCAGCCACCCGAGCGTGGTTTCGGTGCTTAACTTCTTCCGCGAGAACGAAACCGTCTACATGGTGATGAACTACCTGCAGGGCGACACGCTCCAGGATTTCATCGTTACCGCGCGCGACCTGAAGCGTGACAAGGTTTTTCGCGAAAGCACAATTCGTTCGCTGTTCGACGAGATCCTGCGCGGCTTGCGCATCGTGCACCAGCACAAGATGCTGCATCTCGACATCAAGCCCGCGAACATTTTCATCACCAACGAAAACAAGGCGGTGATGCTCGACTTCGGCGCTGCCCGCGAAGTGCTGAGCAAAGAGGGCAACTTCATCCGCCCGATGTACACCCCCGGTTTTGCGGCACCCGAGATGTACCGCCGCGACGGCACGCTCGGCCCCTGGACCGACATCTACGCCATTGGCGCCTGCATCTACGCCTGCATGCAGGGCTATCCGCCGAACGACGCGCCGCAGCGCATCGAAAAGGACCGGCTCGCGCTGAGCCTCTCGCGCTTGCGCAATGTGTACTCCGACAACCTGATCGAAGTGACCGAGTGGTGCATGTCGCTCGACCCCCTGTCTCGCCCGCAAAGTGTGTTCGCGCTGCAGAAAGAACTGTCGCGCGAGACCGAGCGCCGCTACACCAAGCTCAGCTTCAGCGAGCGGTTGAAGCTGCAGCTTGAAAACCTGACCACGGGCGCCAAGGCCTGAATCGGACCCTGTTGATGCGCTTTTCCGTCTACCAAGTCAGCCGCAAGGGCGGCCGCGAAAAAAACGAAGACCGCATGGGCTACTGCTACACGCGCGACGCGGGCCTGTTCGCGCTCGCCGACGGCATGGGTGGCCACCCTGAAGGTGAAGTGGCGTCGCAACTCGCGCTGCAAACACTGGCTGCCATGTTCCAACGCGACTGCAAGCCGACCCTGGCCGACCCGCTGCGTTTTCTAACCGAATCCATCATCGCCGGGCACCACCAGCTGCTGCGTTACGCCACCCAAAAGGCGCTCATAGATACCCCGCGCACCACCATCGTCGCCTGCCTTCTGCAGGGTAAGGCGGCCTACTGGGCGCACTGCGGCGATTCGCGCCTGTACCTCGTGCGCGGAGAAAAATTGATCGCACGCACGCGCGACCATTCATATTCCGAGCTGCAACAGACCATGAGCCAGGTCGTGCCGATGAATGACCGCTTCAATCGCAACGTGTTGTTCACTTGCCTGGGCAGTCCTGGCAAACCTGTTATAGACACAGTCGGACCGCTGATGCTGCAAAGCGGCGACCGGCTGCTCCTGTGCTCCGACGGCCTGTGGGGCACAGTGAGCGACACCGTCATCACCGAGCAGCTTGCCAACCATTCCTTGACTGATGCCGTGCCCGAACTCGTCGAACAGGCGCTGCGCATCGGCGGCGCGAAGAGCGACAACGTGTCGGTGCTGGCGATGGAGTGGGAGTCAGCCGAAGAAAATGACAACACGAGCCGAATCTCGACCCAGTCGCTCGGCGAGGAAGTGTTTGCCTCCACGATCCAGGCCAGCGTGCTTGGCCAGGAAGTGCCCGACGAACTTGACGAGGCAGAGATCGAACGCTCGATCCGCGAAATCAACGAAGCGATCCGGCGCTCGGCGCAGCAGAAGAAGTCGTGAGCCACTCCCGCGTGGACAATACACGCCATGACTTACCAACGTTCTGATTCCCGCGCCGTCGACGCGCTGCGCCCGGTCTCCATCACCCGCCACTACACGCGCCATGCTGAAGGCTCGGTGTTGGTGGAGTTCGGCCATACCAAGGTGCTTTGCACTGCTTCAGTCGAAGAAAAAGTGCCGTCGCACAGACGTGGCAGCGGCCTAGGCTGGGTTACAGCTGAGTACGGCATGCTGCCGCGCGCAACCCACACGCGCAGCGACCGTGAAGCGGCGCGTGGCAAGCAGAGCGGCCGCACGCAAGAGATCCAGCGCCTGATCGGCCGCTCGCTGCGCTGCGTGTTCGACCTTAAGGCACTCGGCGAGCGTACGATTTCGCTCGACTGCGATGTGATTCAGGCTGATGGCGGCACGCGCACAGCGGCGATCACTGGCGCCTTCGTTGCGGCACACGACGCTGTGAGCTGGTTGCAGGCGCGAGGCAAGCTCAACGATGCGGCAAACGCGTCGCCGATCCGCGATTTCGTCGCTGCCATTTCTGTCGGCATCGTGGAAGGCACGCCGCTGCTCGACCTCGAATACACCGAAGACTCGTCGTGCGACACAGACATGAACGTCGTGATGACCTCCGCCGGCGGATTCGTCGAACTGCAAGGCACGGCCGAAGGGGCAACGTTTTCGCGTAGAGAGATGGACGCCCTGCTCGCGCTGGCCGACAAAGGCATTCGCGAGCTGATCGCAGCCCAGCGCAGCGCACTTGGGCTTTGAGCGTGCGGCTGGTTCTGGCGTCTAACAACCGGAAGAAACTCGCCGAGCTTCAGGCGCTGCTCTCGTTCGCCGGTGTGTCACTGGTAACGCAGGGATCGCTCGGTATCACCGAGGCCGAAGAGCCGTTTGCCACCTTCATCGAGAACGCGATCGCCAAGGTGCGCCACGCAGCAAGGCATGCGCAGGGCCCAGCGATTGCCGACGATTCGGGTTTGTGTGTTGATGCGCTTGGCGGTGCGCCGGGTGTTGCCTCGGCGCACTTTGCTTCGGTCGAGCTGCCAGTGGCACAGCGCGAAGTGCAGCGCCGCTTTCAAGACGCTGCGAACAACCGCCTGCTGATTGAGCGCTTGCGAGGAACCACTGACCGCCGTGCCTGTTTTGTCAGCACGCTCGTCGCCGTGCGCTCGGCCGAAGACCCGGAGCCGCTGGTGGCGGTGGGACGCTGGCACGGCGAGATCCTTCATGAAGCCGTGGGCAGCAGTGGCTTCGGCTATGACCCACTGATGTTTATCCCCGCGCTCGGCTGTACTGTTGCCGAGCTTGGCCCCGAACTCAAGAACGAACACAGCCACCGCGCTCGTGCGGTGCGTCAAATGCTGGCACTGATGCTCGACGCGTGGCAACTTGGCTGAGATTCCGATCCACGTCGAGACACCCGCCGCCGCTAATGAACCGGTCAGCGAGCGGTTGGCGCGCTACATGCGTCCGGGCACGTTGTCGCTGGTGGCGCTGCCACCCTTGTCGCTGTACGTGCACCTGCCTTGGTGCCTGAAGAAGTGCCCTTACTGCGATTTCAACTCCCATGAGCTGCGGGGCGCACTGTCCGAACAGCGTTACCTCGAAGCGCTGCGCCATGACCTTGAAGCCGCATTGCCTTTCATCTGGGGCCGGCGCGTTCGCACCATCTTTATTGGCGGCGGAACGCCCAGCCTGTTCGCTCCGGAGGCCATCGACCAGCTGCTCGGCGACATTCGCGCCCGCTTGCCGCTGGAACCTGGCTGCGAAATCACGCTCGAAGCCAATCCGGGCACCTTTGAGCGCGACCGTTTTCGTGCCTATCGCGCCGCCGGCGTCTCGCGTTTGTCGATCGGCGTGCAGAGCTTCAACGATGACAAGCTCGCGGCGCTCGGGCGTGTGCACGACTCTGCGCAGGCCATTGCTGCGGTCGAAGAGGCGCAGCAGGCGTTTGAGACCTTCAACCTCGATCTGATGTACGCGCTGCCCGGTCAATCGCTGGCCGAGTTCGATGCGGACCTGGCGCAAGCCCTGGTGTTCGAGCCACCGCACCTGTCGGTCTACCACCTCACCCTTGAAGCGAACACGCTGTTCGCGAAACACCCGCCCACGCTGCCCGACGAAGACAGCGCGTACGAGATGCTCGACCGCATCACTGCGCGCACGTCCGAGTGTGGCCTCGAAAGATACGAAGTCTCGGCCTTCGCGCGCCCCGGCCACCGTTGCGAGCATAACCTCAACTATTGGGAGTTCGGCGACTATCTTGGCATAGGGGCCGGGGCGCATAGCAAGCTCTCGTTCCCGCACCGAGTGCTGCGGCAGACGCGCTTTCGTGATCCCGCAACGTACATTCGGCAGGCGCTCGAAGGTCACTGCGTTTCTAACGACCAAGAGGTGGCGCGCAGCGAGTTGCCTTTCGAGTTCATGCTCAACGCCACGCGCCTGAAAGAAGGCTTCGAGCTGCAACGTTTCAACGAAAGAACCGGTCTGCCGCTCAGTGCACTGCAGGGCGCACTGGCACGTGCCGAAGAACGTGGCCTGATCGCGCGCGACTTCGTTCGGGCCTGGCCCACGGAGCGCGGATTCGACTTCCTGAACGACTTGCAGACGCTTTTCCTGCCGTAGAGTACCGGCTCGAACTGGGGCGCGCTTCACCCGCTGTTCTGACTCAGCCGACCAGAGAGCCGCTGCTAGACTTACCCGCATTCAGGCGCATGACCTGCGTAGAACCCCACCCCCGTCTGTGCCAGGATTGAATCCATCGCCTCCGAACACTCCTCACTGAAGCTGGCCGACGCACTGCAGTTGCTGCAGCGCTCTGGCCATGCCTTGCCTGATCGTGGTCGGGTCGGAGACGTGGCATGGCTGCAGGCCCTGGTCGACGCGCTGTGCGAAATCTCAAGCCGCGACCCGCTCACCGGTTTGTCGAATCGGCGCCAATTCGAGCTCGCCTTGGCCAGCGAAATCGACCGCGTGGCGCGCGCTGGCGAGCCGGCACTGGTGCTCATGATCGACATCGATCACTTCAAGAAAGTCAACGATACCCACGGCCACCCGGCCGGCGACCTGGTGCTCAAAGCCGTCGGCCAGGCCCTGCAAGACTGCATCCGGCCGATGGACACCTTGGCGCGTTTCGGCGGTGAAGAGTTCGCAATGATCCTGCCCAATTGCCCGCCCTCGTTCGGCCAGGCCGTGGCCGAACGTGTGCGCCTGAAGGTGGAAGCGCGTAAGACCGACATCGCACCCGGCCAGCAGGTGGGCGTAACGGTGAGCATCGGCGGGGCTTTCGCTCCGCAGTGGGTGCGCTCGTCGGCGCCGCTGTGGGTTGAGCGTGCCGACCAGCAGCTCTACCGTGCCAAGGCTGCGGGCCGCAACTGTGCGTGCCTGGAGCACCCGACCGTAGCGAATGTGAGCGCCGAGGAGAAGGGCTTGCTCTTCGGGACCTCGAAGTTTCAGGACCTCGAATGAGCCTCCCCGTACATCCAACCGACCGCGCAGGGGCCACCGCGGCGCCCAGCGCTATTTCGGTTGCTCTGCGCCGTGCCCGCATCCTCGCCGTGACGAGCGGCAAGGGTGGCGTAGGCAAAACGTTTCTGTCCGCCAACCTCGCGGCGGCGCTCGCGCGCCGCGGCAAGCGTGTGCTCGTGCTCGACGCCGACCTGGGCCTCGCCAACCTTGACGTGGTGCTCAACCTCTTTCCGAAGGTCACTTTGCACGACGTGTTCACTGGCAAGAACACGCTCGAGGAAGCAATCTTGCCGGCGCCAGGTGGCTTCTCGGTGCTGCTCGCGGGCTCGGGACTGGTCGAATATTCTCGACTCACGCCCGAAATTCGCGAACAGCTGGTCGAGATCATCGATATCGTGGCGCCGCGCTTCGACCACGTCATTCTCGACACCGGAGCCGGCATTTCCGATGTCGTGCTCTACGCGGTGTCAATGGCTGACGACGTGCTCGTCATCGCGACGCCCGAGCCCACGTCGATGACCGACGCCTACGCCGTCATCAAGGTGCTGGCCACGCAGCAGCAGCGCCAGCTGATTCTCCTGGTCGTAAACCAGGTGGGCCGGGCCGGCGATGGCAGGGTTATTCGTGGGCAGCTACAGCTTGTCGTTGACCGCTTCGTCGCACCGCTGCTGACAGCGGGCAGTGAGGCACTGCGGCTCGAACTGGTCGGAGAGATTTTGCTCGACCCTGCCGTGCGTGAGTCCGTGAAAAAGCGCCAACTGCTGCTAGAACTGATGCCCGGCTGCGCCGCAGCGCAAGGCATCGAGGCGATCGCTATGCGCATCGACCCGTGAGGGTCGCGCCGTCGAGTCGCCGACCCCTGCCTGCGCAAGTGGCCTGTTGCATGCCTGGCGGCACGAGTAAATTCAATGCTGCTGATTTACGGTGGGGCACGAATCGCAGCATGCCCAGTGGCATGGCGGGGAACTAAACGCCGCCGTTGTCCGGAAGGCGCGTTTTCATGCGCTGCCCAGCGTTCAATAGGCCACTAAACCTAAATCCGGCAGTTACCCCGACGCCTGAAGCTCAGGAGGGGGTGTGAATGGGCCGAGAACTGGAGCGATCTTGTCGCTCACATAGCGCAGCAGGAGTGTCCAAGGGTCAGCTGAGTGCAACTGCTCCGCAGCTGCC
>JBBRPV010000007.1:0-74081 GCA_038227445.1 Burkholderiales bacterium
CCTCGCGGCAGTGCTGGGGCGACGCCTCATGGCCCTGGGCGCGGTTCAGGGCGTTGATCAGCCGGTCGACATCGCCGCCGGGTTCCAGGCGGCCCAGCGAAGCCAGCGTGCGCTGACGCGGTGAGCCCGCCTCATTGCGAAACGACTCCACGAGCTGCGCGTAGCGCCGCCCCACCGGACACGCTGACCTTGATGAACATGGCCGCGAGTGTAGCGCGAAAGCGTCAATCAGCGAACTACTATATTCAGCTAACGTGCCACTACAAGCTTCTCTCTGAAATCGCCTGGAATGTTCGGTAAGTTGTTGATTTTCTGTGCCACCCAACTGCTCGGATCGCCGGAATCGGACAAAAGGTGTCGAACATGGGTGGCATGCAACGAGCTGACCGGCTCAACGGGCGGCAAGTCGAAGCTGCTGGGCATCAGCAAGCGAGGTGACTCGTGCTTTCGGACCTTGCTCATTCACCATAGACATGATTGGCAAAGTCCGACGGCCGCACGGGCCAAGGCATGATCGTCGGCGTGGTGATGCACGATGTGCGGCGCAAGCTCGATGACGAGCAAGCCGCGGTGGCCGCAGGCGGCGCCCCGACGAACGAGCCCGGGAGCCCGCGACTGGCCCCGTGCCCAGCGCGCCGCATCAAGGCGCCCCTTCGTTGCGGGCAACTTCGGTGCTTCGCGCCGACCATCCGCCGCCGAATGCCCGCACCAGCGCCACGCTGGTCAGCAGTCGCTGGGTGCGTATCTGCGTTGCACCGCGGTCGGCTATCAAGGCCGATCGCTGGGCATCGGCCACCTCTAGATAGCTCGAAAGGCCCTGCTCGTAACGCGCCAGTGCCACTTGGACCAAACGCGCGGCAGCAGTCTGTGTGAGCGCTTGAGAATCGGACTGACGTTGCAGTTCTTCGGTGTCGGACAGAGCATCCTCCACCTCGCGCAACGCGTTGAGCAGCTTGCTTTTGTGGTTGGCGAGCGCCTCGGCATAACGTGCCTCGGCGAGTTTGACGCCGGCTCGGCTCCGACCGCCATCGAGCAGCGGCAAGCTCAGCGCGATCGGCCCAAGCTCGAACATTCGCGAACCGTCGTCGGTCAGACGGCGCAAACTCTGCGACGCGTAGCCGAAATTCCCAGTCAATTGCAGCGATGGGTACAGGGCCCCTTCGGACACTCCCACTTCTGCGTTCGCAGAACGAAGCAACGCCACGCTGGTCGCCAGGTCGGGCCGCTGGCCCAGCAAAGCGGCTGGCAGGCCGACCGGCACTTGTGGTGGCGTGGGCAAGGCCACCGGCAATTCGCTTAGCCATGGCCGGCTGGGTGTGGCCCCCGTGAGCACTGCCAAGGCATGCTGCAATTGGAAGCACTGCCTTTGCAGGGCGTGCCATTCGGTTTCGGAATTGTGCAGTTCGACCTCGGCGCGCGTGGCGTCGAGTTCGCCACTCAACCCTGCCTGAAAGCGCGCATCCACCAGTTGCTTCGACTCAAGCCGGGTGTCCACAGCCCGCTTCAATACATCCAACTCGACCTCCAGGCCGCGCAGTTGCCAATAGGTCGTCGCCACCTGAGTCGACACCAAAAGCGTCACCGCGTCGCGATCCGACTCGGCGGCCACTGAGCGGGCGTCAGCCGCTTCGACCATGCGACGAACGCGACCCCAGATGTCCAATTCGTATGACAGCGGCGCTCTGACCACGAACTGGTTGCCGCTGACGGAAACCCCACCCAAGGCCAAGGCCGTCGGCGTGTTAGCCGAAGTGCGCAAGTTTTCGGCCGACGCACCAACGTACACGTCGGGCAGTTTTGCAGCCCCTGCGAACGCCAGTTGCGCCTGCGCCTGCAGGAGCCGCGCCGCACTGGCTTTCAAGGTGGGACTGTCGTGCAAGGCCTGCTGTTCGAGTTGATTCAGCCTGTCGTCGCCAAACAAGGTCCACCAGGGTTTGGGAACGGCGGTCGCTGCGTTGCCGTTGCCCGGCGCTGCGTGACGATAGGCCGGTGAAGTCAATGTCTCTGGTAGAACGAAGTCCGTCCCGACCGAAGAACAGCCGGCCACGCAGGCCAGCACTGCGGCGAGCGCGATGCAGATGTTCGACGGTGTCTTCGCGGGTGTCATCACTGTGCTTCTCACTTGCTGGGGCTCAATGGCGATCGCGCTGCGCGATGGCCGATCGGGTTCAATGGGACGGCTCGCCATCACTCGATGGCGACAAGATCTTGTCGGCGAACCAGATCGCGCCGATGCAGCAGAAGAAGCTCATGCCGACGATCCAGAAGCTGTCGTTGTAAGCCATCACGTACGCCTCGCGGTGCACCAGGTTTTGGATGACCTGAAGGGCTCGATCAGAAGCGACCACTTGATCTGGCCCTTGCTGCAGGAAGGCTTGACCCATTTGGTCCAGCCTCGACCTCACCGTGTCCGAATAAAGGGAAATCGATTCGCCAAGCCTCGATTCGTGAAAATGCGCGCGCAGAGTCAGGCTTGTCGACAGCAGCGCGATGCCGATCGAACCACCCAAGTTGCGCAGCATGTTGTACAGGCTGGATGCCGACGCCGTGTCGCGCGCAGCGACCCCAGCCATTGCAAAATTGCTCATCGTCAGCACGATGAATGGCTGGCCCAGCGCGCGCACGATTTGCGACAGCATCAACTGGTCGTGGCCGGTCGTTGCGTCCAGGTTCACATTCATGAGGCAGGACGTTCCGAACAGTGCCAAGCCGATGGTGCAAAGGATGCGGTTATCGACCTTGGCGGACAACTTGGCCGCCAAGGGCATGATCGCCAATTGCGGTAGGCCCGCCCACATGATGACCTCGCCGATCTGCACCGGGGTGTAGCCGGCAATCTGGCCCAGGTACAGCGGCAACATGAATGAGCATCCGTACAAGCCGACGCCGGTGATGCACGAGATCACGGCGGCGACCATGAAATTGCGATGTCCGAACAACCCGAGATTGACGAATGGAGCCGACCGGACGGCGCTGTTGGCAACCCATCCCAGCAGGCCGGCAATGGCGAACCCGGCAGCGGCCACGATGAAGGAAGAATCGAACCAATCCTTGGAATTGCCCTCCTCCAGGAAGACCGTCAACGAGCCCAATCCGATCGCCATCAATGCGATGCCCAGCCAGTCGGCATCTTTCAAACCTTTCAACTGCATCGGAGTTCGGTCCAGGCCGAACAGGATGCCTGCTATGAGCAGCAGGCCGGGCGCCCAATTGATATAGAAAATTGACGGCCAGCCGTAGGCGTCGCTGAGGTAGCCGCCGAAGGTTGGCCCCAGCGTCGGCGCCAGCATCGCGGTCAGGCCGAAGCATCCCATGCCGGCCGCTCTTTTCGACGGCGGCAACTTGAGCATCACCATCGTCATCGCCATCGGAATCAAGGCGCCGCTGGCAAAGCCTTGCAAGGCGCGAAACAAAATCATGCTGGAGAGGTTCCAAGCGGCGCCGCAAAGGGAGGAGAACACAAGAAACAACGCCGCGTTGCCGATCATGTAGGTGCGGAGCCCAAACACGCGCGAGAACAGGCCGGTGAGCGGAATGGCGATGATTTCAGCAACAAGGTAGGCCGTCGACACCCATGAGCCTTCCTCTTGAGTTGCCGACAGGCTGCCCAGGATGTGCTTGAGCGATGAGTTCGTGATGCCGATGTCCAGCAGCGCCATGAACGCACCCAGGATGCCTGCCAGCACCGCCACCCACATGCGCAGGTTCGATGCCGCATCTGCCGCCGGCATGTTGCGGGCTTCTGCGCTTTCCACCGCACCCCCCAACCCGGCCGCCATCTCAGCGGCCTCGCTTGAACCGGGGCTGCCCGCCCCGCCCGAAACCCAGACAGGGCGCGACGTTGGGGCGGGCATTCATCTCATGATCGATCACGACGAACCTCCACCAATGCCGACATTCCCGGCACCAGTGCACCACGCATGGCCTTGGCGTCGTCCTGTCGCAAGACGATCTTCACTGCCACCCGTTGCACGATTTTCGTGAAGTTGCCTGTCGCGTTGTCCGCCGGTAGAAGGGCAAACTGCGCGCCGCTGGCCGGAGAGAAGCTCTCGATCCGGCCCACCAGCGGCCGGTCGGGAATGGCATCGAAGGTTACCGTGGCCTCCTGCCCTGGATGCAGGCCGCCCAGTTGGGTCTCTTTGAAATTGGCGGTCACCCAAACATCGTCCTGCACGATGGCGGCGAGTTGCTGGCCGGGTTGAACTCGCATGCCGACTTCGACCGAGCGCTTGCCGACCGTGCCTGCGACCAGTGTCGCGATTCGGTTGTAGGCCAGCTGTTGTTGCGCCTCCTTCAGCTGCACCTGGAGGACATCGATTTGCGCCTTGCTGATATCGCGCGCCGATAGCGCCACTGCCACCTGCGCCTGGGCCGCGTCCACGGCATGGCGCCGCCCCATCTGATCGGCTCGGGCTGCAGCCAGAACCGCCAGCGCACCATCGACTTCCGCCTGCGACACAGCCTTCATCTGCGCCCCATACAGCTTGCTGTAGCGCGCCGCATCCAACTCCGCGCGCTGAAGCAATGCGGCCGATTGCGCCACCTGTGCGGTCATGCCACTGGACTGTGCGCGCGCTTGTGCCACCTGCGCATTCACCTGCGCAATCTGCTGCTCGACGCTGTGGATCTGCGCTGCGATCTGCTCGACCCGGATTCGCTGGTCCACGGGGTCAAGCTCGGCGATCACGTCGCCCGCCTGAACTTTCTGGTTGTCCTCAATTTTCACGGCGACAACGACGCCGGCGACGCGCGCAGAAACCGGATGCACACGGCCAGTGGCGTAGGCGTTCTCCGTTTCAATGAAGTAATGCGCTCGCCACCACATTCTCCCGCCCGCATATGCCGCGACCAGGGCGAGCACGGTAACGACGATCAATACCCCTCGTCGTGAGCGCGTCGCCGGCGGGTTCATGTCTGCCGGCGGCTCTGGGTGAGTCGCCGGCTCGGGGGGGTGGGCCGCGGGTTCGACGGCGACCAGCAACCGAGGTTCGGGTGTCGCTTGTATCTTCAGCATGGTGGTATCCCGATCAGGTGCGCTAAGCATCCGAGGTCACGCGCTCTTGACGCTCATGTCTGCAGTGGCAGCGGGCAAGGGAAATGCCTCGCGATAGGTCTTGAGGTACTCGGCCAGGAAGGGCTTGTACTGGCGTTTGATCTTCAGGTCGTTGAAGGTCAGGCGCGCGCGCTCGGGCTTGAATGTGCGAACAAGAAAGCTCCACAGGAAGTCGGCGCCGATCACCGCAAATGACCAGACCGGGCCATAGACCAGCATCGCGATGAAACCCAGCACCAAAAATGCCAGGCGCAAATAGCTGTAAGGAGCTGAAGCTACGAACGATTGCGAGTGAACCGTGGGTGTCACCGCAACGAAGTTGAAAACGTACTGTGCTGCCGCCAACGCGAGAAATGTCGGCAGGTTGATGGCGTGGTTCAAATAGAACATCAAGATCGCCGAAAAGCAGATCAAGTGGTACATGCCGAAAGTCAGCAGCCTCATCTTGATGCCGGCCCAGCCATGATGTGCATCGTCAATGTAGTTGACGAGCTTGTCGCACCCATCGACCTTGTAAAGCCCAATCTGGCGATACTTGAACGCGTTGTTGGGAAAGAATATGTACTGCGACACCTCGCGCAAACTGCGGCATTCGCGCAGCTTGATGTCGATGCCCAGTGCGCGCGCCACTTCCTCAGTGTAGAAACCGTAGAACACCAAATGGTCGGTGCGCGCGGGTTGGTCGGTGTAGTAGTACCGCGTGTTGTAGGTTTCGAGCCGTTCGGGCAGTGTGCGATAGACGTCTTGCTTAAAGGGCAGGTCGAAGATCATGCGATGGGCGAGCAGGCCCTGCATCTCCGTCATATTCGCCAAGCCACCTGTGGTCGGCCGGGTGTAGCCCAAGAAGAAGATATTCGACAGAGCGCGCGGGATAACGCCGAGGTAGTTGTTGCGGTAGATGTATTCAAAAGCCTGTGCCCCACCAGGGCCGTGGCGCAGAATCTCCGGCAGCCTGGGGTTCTCTGGTCCGCCATCGATGAAATGGTCAAACATCACCTCTTTGCCCGTGACCCGGTTGCGCATCTTCTTTTGCTCGTGGTCGACCTCAATGTCGGCTTTGCTCCAGTATTCGACCAGGCCCTGGTCGATGAACAAAGGCAAATCGTTGAGCAAGTAGCCGGTCTTGATCGATTCCTTGAGGTTCTTGCCGAAGAACTTGGAATAACCGTCGACAGGCCAGTATTTGATGGCAATGACGCCGTTCGGAAACGGCATCGCGCTGCGCAGGCGTTTCAAGTTCACCTTCAATGCCCGGATCGTTTGCGGGTAGGCGAACTGGAAGAAGTAGGGGCTGACCAGTTTGCCGATGCCGAGGAAGAGCTTGTAGAGAAAGCGGCCCAGTCCCGTGTGTATGTAGCCCAACGACAGCATCACCAGCGGAAAGATCGAACTGCCTCCGATCATGGCCCGGTAGATGTTTGGGAACAGGAAGGCCACGTTGTGGTATTCGATCTGGTCAAGCGTAACGGTCTGCTTGTTGATCTCGAACATTTTGTCCAGGGCATTGAAGCCGTTGCCTAGGCAAATGATCTTGTTGTCATTTGCCACCAACTTCGCAATCATCAGGTTCGACGAATCGCCTATCGTGTTGAAGACGATGGTCTTGCCGGTCGTGCTGTAGTCGAACTTGTTGAGCGAGTCGTGGATGTTGCGGCGAAAGCCCGTCGAAACCACCACGTTGTCGGCTCGGTAGACTGCGCCGCTGACGGTGTGCACCTCGCTGTAGCCGTCATGGTTGTCGATGCGTTGGACCTCGTCGCTGACGAGCCTGTCCTTGTATTGCGCGTAGTAGGCCAGGTGCATGTCATGGAATTCCTTGGCCGTCGGATAACCATCTGCGGTGGCCCCTTCGTCCTGGAACTTTTTGGCCTGATCGAACGAATAAAAACTCGTCTGGTAGCTGCTCACCAGATCGAAATCCAACCTGCCGTTTCGTTTGAGGTTGTCCCAGATCGGATTCGGTATTTTTTCCGAGATGATCATGTACTCATCGCCCGTGCGGTCCAGTTCGCGCAACAGCGGAACGCAGGAGAAGCCAAAGCCCACGATGATCGTTTTCACTTCGCGTTCATAGTTCATCATTTCATCTTTCCTTCGTTGAAATTTGGTCGCCGTTCCAGACGGCTTCCTCTTTGCAATGTGCTCTCCAGCCCTTGCGCACCTGTCGTTTGAGCCTGGGCTGGGCGAGCCCTTCTAGTTCAAGCTGGACAGGCAGAGCGCGGTGTTGATGCCGCCAAACCCGTAACTCAAGTTCAAGCTGTGATTCAGGGTTGCCACCGGGCGCCGTTCGAGCACCCAGTCGAAGTCGTCGCCGATCGAATTCACCAAGTTGCGCGACGGGTGCAATGCTCGTGCCTCGAATTGCAGCAGCGTGGCCACCACCTCCACCGCGCCTGCGGCCGTCAGGCCATGGCCGGTGATCGATTTCGTCGAGTTGATGGCGGCGTGGCGCAAATTGCATTGCCGCAAGGCTTGCAGTTCGGTCACGTCGCCCACCAGGGAGCCCGAACCGTGCGGGTTGATGTATCCGATGTCTGCGGGCGCCAGGCCGGCAAAGGCCAGAGCGCCCTGAATGGCCGCCACCTCGCCGGCCAGCGAAGGGTCCGGATTGCGGTTGGCATCCATGTTCATGGACCAGCCACTGAGCTTGGCGTAGGGCCGCCAGCGCCCAGGTTTGCGCCGTCCGGCGCGCTCCAACACGAGGGCTGCGCATCCTTCGCCGAAAATGAATCCGTCGCGTTCGGCGTCGAACGGCCGGCACGCCAAATCGGGCGCCTGAGCGTAGCGCGTGGATCCCATCGCGCCCATGGCGCGAAAGCCCTGGCATTCCCAATACGACAGGTCCATCAAGGCACCCATGGCGATGCACACATCCACTCGTCCGGACCGCACGGCTTCGGCGGCTTCGATCACCGCCAACTGGCCGCTGGCCGACGCGCCGCCCACAGTGAAGGCCAGACCCTGGATACCGAACACCGAAGTGCACAGTCCGCAGATGTCCGTGTCGAAGACGGAGACGCCGTAGCTGGGGCGCAGATATTGCAGCTGGCCAGCACATCGCGTTTGCGCCAGCATAAGTTCGCGTTGCTGGAGATTGCTGCCGCCGACGACCAGTCCGATTTTGCGACCGTCCGCACCGTCGAGCTCGGCATCGACCCACGCTTCACCGAGCGTTGCGAGTGCCACCTGCGCGGTGAACGAGGTGCTGCGCAACAGGTTTTCAGGCAACCTGTCGATCTGCCCGAGTGGTTCGATCTCGGCGCCGATGAATTGAGTGTCCTGCTGCCGTCCGGGGCGCTGCATCACGGCGAAGCGATGCTCGCCCGAGAACAAGGCGGCGCCGAAAGCCTGCTTGCCGCGCCCGATGGCCGCGGTGACACCGAGCCCGGAGACGATGAGCTCAGGCGAGCTGGAGCTTGGCATCGAGCAACTCCGCCAGTTCGCCGATGTTGTTCGGGCCGAACACCTCGGTGAGTGGGATCGTCAGGCCCAGCTCCTGCAGCGTCATGACGACGATGTCGGCGCGGTCCAGTGAGTTCGCCCCCAGATCTTCCAAAACGTCGGTCGGCTTGAATGTTGTGCCGCTCAAATTTGGAAGTACCTCGATCACTATTCTGGTGATCACTTGAAATACGGTTTCGGTGGTCATGTCGTGCTTGCTCCTGTGAGGGGTAAAAGAAAGAGAGGGCATGGCCTTGGAGGCGCGGTGCTGGCGCGCGGTGTATCAAGCCGGCAGTTCATCGGCGACCTGCCTTTTGCTTCGGTGACGTCCGCGTTCAACCTCGCGGAAGAAGTTGCTCAGCTTTTCGTTGAACCATTCGTGGTTTTGCAGCGGCAGGTAATGGCCACCCAACTCGTGGCAGACGTGACGGGAATGCGCGATCTGGCTGGCCAGCAACAAGCAGTGGTCTGATGAGATCACGCTGTCGTCGGCGCCAAAGACGATCAGGGTCGCGGCTTCGATGCGGGCGGCGCTGCCATAGTCAAAGTTGATCGTTTCGAACAGATACGGCATCACCAAGTCCAACTTCATCGGCGCTCGAATGAAGTCGAATTGCGATTCCCTCAAGTCGGCTGCAGCTGCAGGCACGTGCGCCGCGAAGTCGTTCGACAGGTTCCCCAGCACCTGAATCGTGGCGTCCACCGTGTCACCTTCTTCTGCGCGTGCTGGCGTGCTGATCAGCGTCAATGATCGAATGCGCGCGGGGTGTTGCAAGACGATCTTCTGCGCGATCAGCGCACCGATCGACCAGCCCACGAGGTGGAAGGGCTCGTCCACGCCAATATGCTCGAGGGCCTGGCACACCGCGGCGGCGATGGCGGCGAAGGTGGCGCGCGCGGCGGTGAAGTCACTGCGGCCATGACCGGGGTAATGGAAGACCATCACGCGGTGGTTCTTCGACAACTCGCGCACCTGGTGCATCCACGCCGTTGCCAGTGCGCCCATTGGGGTCAGCAGCACGGCCGGTGTTCCGGCGCCCGCGGCCACCATTTCGATGCCGAATCCCAGTGCCAGTGGAACGACAGACACGCTCACATTCGAGCATCCCTCCAATGCATAGGCACAGTCCTCAGCCCAGTGCCCGGTCGTGAAAGTGGCCGACTCGGTTGACGATGCGCCCTGCGTGGGCGTTTGTGCCGGCTGCATCGGCTGCGCCGGCGTGGGGAGCGTTGGGGGAGCGGAGTGCGCCGCAGTCAACACCTCGTGCAGATACTTGCTCAGCGCGCGGATGTGGGTGTGTTCGTACAGCACGGTGGCCTTAAGCGCCGTACCGTGCCGTGCATTCACGGCCTTGACCCACTGCACGGCAATGATGGAATCCATGCCGAATTCAGGGAACGTGACGTCATCGTCGATTTCGTCTTCGGCCATGAACAAGACAGCGGCCAGGCTTGCGCGCAAAGATGCACTGATGTCCGCAAGCGCGGCCGCGGTTGCTTGCGGCGGTTCGACCTGATTGGGCTGTGGCTGTTCTTGTGGCTGTGGCTGTGGCCGTGGCCGTGGCGTTGGCCTGTCGGCCGGCGGGGGTTCAGCTGCGGTGGCCGATGCAGGAGGCGCCTCTGCCGGCATCTGATTCGGGGCACTGCCCGCGCCCGCGCCCAAATGCGCAGCGAGCGCATCGAGCGTGGAATGCTCGTACAGGACTGTGGCCTTCACTGCGGTGCCGAATTCGGCGTTGACCGCCTTGACCCATTGCACGGCGATGATCGAGTCCATTCCCATGTCGAGGAAGGGCATGTCGTAGCCGATTTCGGTCGGGTCCATGAAGAGGGTGATCGCCAGACTGCTCTTCAACGCTCGTTTGATCTTCTCCAGCTCGGGCGCTGGTGTGTCGGGAGCCGCCGCCGCCGCCGCCGGCTCCGGCGCGATGGCCACGGGCTCGTGCACTGACAAGCTCTCGGTCGCCATCGGCGCCGTGGCAACTGATGGTGCCAAAGCGGACAGGCTGATCTTGCGCGCCGGAACAGTGGCCGGCGGACTCGCGCTCACCGCCCCCGGGCGGCTCAATGCGATCTGCGCTGTTGAAGGGTCTTGGCGTTGAACGTCCGCAAGTGCCGCGGTTGCAAGCGATGGCTCGGGGCTCGTTTGAGCCACCACTGGCTCCAACGCGTCAGGCGCGGTGGTGCGCATCGAGACCCAGTGTCGGTCGCGCGCGAAGGGATAGGTGGGAAGGTGAACCCGGCGTGGCATTCCATCGCGATAAAGGCCACTCCAGTCCACCGGCTCGCCTTCCACCCAGGCTGCCAGAAGTTGCGGGTAAGCCTTGTCCGCAATCCATTGCGTGAGCTCGGTCTGGTGGTGGGCGTCTGCGGCCCGTTGCGCGCCCACTGGGTTGTTGCGTTTGACCCGGCCACGATGTACGCCATGGACTGCGGGGGTACCACTGACAAAGGCATCGAGCTTCGAAGACAGTTCTTCCAGCGACGCCGCGGTCATCGCCACGCGTTCCTCCATGGACTCGCGCCCCAACTGCAGGGTGCAGGCAATGGCGGGAAGGTCGCGTTCCTGCAGCTCGCCTTCCTGCAAGGTAGCCCGAAGGCGGTGCGCGATTTCGGCCAGGCGATCCTTGTCGCGAGCCGACAGAACAATGCCCACTGGCTGACGCGCCGGATGCGCGCTCGCTCCTGCAGCGCTTTCGGCAGCTACATGCTCTTCCAGCACCATGCTGGCGTTCGAACCGCTGGCGCCGAAGGCACTGATCAGTGCGCGCCTTGGGGCGATCACCTTGCCGACTTCTAGCCTGACTTCGGGGCGCTCCCACGCCTTGTTGGTCGTCTGCACGTAAAAGGGCGAGTCATGGAAAGGAATCAGTGGATTGAGTTTCTCGGCATGCAGGGACGGATAGATTTCGTGGTCCTTGAACTGGAGCAGCACCTTGGTCAGCCCGGCGATCCCGGCGGCAGCCTCGAGGTGGCCGATGTTCGATTTTGCCGAGCCGATGGCGCAGTACTGACGGTCGTCGGTCCAACGCGAAAACGCCTTGCTCAAGCCCTGTATCTCGATCGGGTCACCGAGCGACGTGCCGGTGCCATGCGCTTCGACATAGCTCAGCGTGCGGGGATCGACGTTGGCAGCGGTCAAGGCATCTGCAATGACCTCGGCTTGCGCCACGGGGCTGGGCACCGTACCGCCGGCGGTCTTGCCACCGTGATTGATGGCTGAGCCTTTGATGACGCCGCGGATCGGGTATCCCAGGCGCAGCGCCCGTTCCACTGTGGTCAGCATGACGGCCCCTACGCCTTCGCCCGGCACATAGCCGTCTCCGTTCTCGCCGAAGCTCTTGCAAACACCTTCCGATGAAAGGAAATGGTTCTGCTGCAGGAAGATCAGTTTGTGCGGGTGGGTGGTGAGGTTCACGCCCCCGGCAATCGCAAAGTGGCATTCGTTTCTTCGGACGCTTTCGCAGGCCAGATGGACTGAGGTCAACGCGGAAGAGCACATCGTGTCCACGGCCACCGAAGGACCGTGGAAGTTCATGCAGTACGACGTCATGTTCGAGATTGAGGACAGGCTCACGCCCCATGAGGCCGGCTCCCCGCGGGCAGTGCTTTGCGCACCGAACAGTTCGTAGTGGCTCCAGAACGCGCCCACGAAGACGCCCACTGACTGTTCGCCCGCCCCACGGTAGTGGTTCACTTTGCGGTCTATTTGGTAGCCCGCGTCTTCACAGGCTTCCCAGGCGGTCTGCAGAAACAGGCGTGCCTGCGGATCCAAAGACTGGGCACGGACCGGAGGCATGCTGAACAGCAGGGCGTCGAATTCGTCAATGCCATCGACGAACCCGCCAAACTTGTAGTAGTCCTCGACGCGGTAGCCGAAGTCGTAGCCAGCCCAACGTTCGGTTGGTACGCCGGTGATGCAGTTTCGTCCTGCCTTCAAGTTGCGATGGAATTCGCCAACATCGCGCGCCTGCGGGTACCTACCGGCCATGCCGATGATCGCGATGTCTTCGGAGTGGAGGGCGACCACCGGCGCGGGCTGGGGCGTTGCGTCTGCCGCCTGCCGTGCCAGCCCGGCGTCAACTGTGTCGAGGTGAACTGCTTGCGAGCTGACCGGCGCATGAGCAGCGATCAAGCTGCGGATCCTGCTTTGCGCACCATAGGTCACCACCAATTGGGTTTGGCCTGCGCGCAATGCCCACTCAATGAGCGCAACGCCGGTGTCGCTCGGCATCGGGTGCAGCCCGGAGGACTGGTACAGCAGGCGCACGCCGCCGCCGATCGCCATGCCGCCTTCGGCCCACAGCGGCCAGTTCATGCTGAGGCTGTGACCATGTCGCCGGCCGCTGGCCACCATGGCGTTTCGATGAAACGCAAATTCGTCCATGAACGCGTTCGCACTGGCGTAGTCGACTTGGCCGATGTTGCCGGTGACCGCGGACAGCGATGAGAACACCAAGAAGAAGTCGAGCTCATCCTGGGCCGACGCCCGGTCGAGATTCCACAGCCCGGCGATCTTTGCGTCGGCCACGGCGGAGATGTCGGCCAGGTTCTTGCGCCCGATGACTTGATCCTTGACGATGCCGGCGCTGTGTACGACCGCGGCGATCGATCCGAATTCGCTGCGAACGCGCGCGAAAGCTTCACGCAGGGCTGCAAGATTGGCGAGGTCCACCTGGATGTACCTGACCGTTGCCCCCTGCTGCGTCAAGCGATCGAGCTTTTGCTGGCCGGCAGCATTCAGCGGCGAGCGGCCGAGCAAGGCCAACTTGGGCCGGATACGGGTCGTCAAATGGTCGGCCAAGATGAAGCCGAGTCCGCCGAGCCCGCCGGCGATGACATAGGCGCCGTCGTCGCGGAAATCGAAGCGGGGCATTTGGGCGTCATAAGGGATTTCGTGCAGGGCTCGGGTGGTCCGCAGCCGCAGCTCTTGGTCGTAAGCCAACAGCGTCGACATCTTGGTGGCACCGCACGCTTCGAGTTCGAGCAGCTTGGCGACCGCCGCTGGCTGCTGGCTCGGCAGGCCGGCAATCACGACGATTTGGCTGCGGATGCGAGGGTGTTCCATCGCAAGCGTCTTGAAGCAACCGGAGAACATCGTCGCCCAGCTCCGCTCACCAGACGCCGGCGCCACCAGTTGCAGCAGCACGTCTTCCGTCGTCGGCTCCGCCACGAGGTCCTTGATGAGGCTGACAAGCTTCACCAGAAGTTCGCTTAACTGCTGCGGAATTGGTGCGTCTTCAGCATGCAAGTGCACCACGGCATCGACGTGAGCCGACCCTTTGAGGGCCGCTTCGAACGCCGGGTCGGCCCGACTCGACAGGTCTTCCGACAGCCACAAAACGTGCCGACGCAGCGAGGTGCCTGGCGCGCGGGTCACGGCCTGTGCCTGCAGCTGTTCTGGCACGAAAAGAAGCACCTTGTGTTCAGCCTGTTCAGCCTGTTCGACCGGCGCGGCTTCTTCTGCGCTGGCCGCGTTCGGCGACGCTGGTGCATCGAGAAGCGCTTGGGTGTCGTATTCCTTGTTCAGGTAGACCGCCAGACGCTCGATGCTGGAGTGCTCGAAAAGCAAGGTCGGATAGAGCTCCTGGTTGAGAGCCGTTTCCAACTCCTTGGTCAGGCTGAGCAACTGCGTCGAGTCCATGCCCAGGTCGTAGAAGTTGTCGCTCAGGCTGATCTCTTCCGGCGGCTGCTTCAGCGCCGTGGCGATCTTCAGCTGGATGACTGAGGCGACCGTGGGTTGGGCAGTGGGTGCAGCACCCAGTGGCGGTGCGCCGACAGGCGCCATTCGAGCAGCAGGAGCTGGTCGAAGGGCGATCGGCCGCTCGGGGGAGGCCGCCTGGCCCCCGCGCAGCGCGCGGCCCTGGGTTTCCTCCAGCAGGCTTCGGATCAGCGCTGCCGAACGGATGCGCTTCATTGAAAACCGGGTGAATTCGGCCAGCAGTTCGCCATCGGCCCCGAAGAGCGTGAGGTCGCCGGCGCTGACGTCGGGCGGCGGGCCGTCGAGTTCGCGCCATCGCGCCTCATTCTCCGAGTACGTGTAGACCGTCTTGGGCAGCGCCCGGTGAAGGCGGAAACGCTCGATGGTGAACGGGATGTACGGCGTGTGATCGTCAACCCCGGCACCGCGGCGAACGCGCATCGACTGGCCGGCGAAGGTCGAGCCGTCCAGCAGCGCAGGGTGGGCGTGGAAGTGCGGCAAGAAAAGCTCGGCCTCGTCACTCAGACTCAGGTGCATCAGCTCCGCGCTGCCGCGGCTGTAGACCGTTCCCTGCGTCTTCATAAAGGCGTCGTGCTTGATATCGGCCCGCAACGCCAGCCCGTAGACATCGTTCATGTCGAGCCGGTGCTCGGCAGCTTCGATGAATGCCGCCACATCCAGGGTCCGCGCCGGGCTGTGGTCTGCGACTCGGTACAGCAAACACTCCATGTTGTCGCGGTAGGCGCCGTCCAGGCGCTGGCCGTCGCGGGATTTGTAGCTGCCCACCGTGATGCGCCAGTGCTCGGCCACCGGCGTGAAGGTCACGACGATGGTCTTGTCGAACTCCTCCGAAGTCACGACCGGTTGCTTGAAGACCACCTGCCGCAGTTCGATCGCGGCTGCCCCTAAGCATTGCGGGGCTAAGCGATAGACCATGTCGAGCAGCGTGACGCCCGGCAGAGTGCGCACGTCATGGACATGGTGGTCACGGACGATGGGGTTGTCGTGGCGCAGCGTCTGCTCGAATGTTCGGTCTTCGTGATTCACGGCGGTTCCTATAAAGATGTCGGGTGCAGGCGCCACGGTCGCGCCGGGCGCGGGGCCGCAGAGGTCTGGTGGCCTGATCTACGGTTGACGGCACATGAAACCGTGCCTTTTTTTGGGACGTGGCGGCGTTGCAAATCCTCGCGATGCTGCTCGGCATCGCTGTGGTTTGCGGCTTGCCCCTTGCCGAAACGCATCGATTTCATGGGTGCAGCCAAGCTTGAGACTGACCATCAGGACGTTGAGCGGTGTTCGTGTGCCATCAGGTCTTCGGGTACGAAAACCTCCCGGGCGTCGAAGAGATCGAGCATTGCGCGGTCCAGCGACGGGTGTTTCGGGGCCGGCTTCTCGGTCCAGGCAAACAGCGGGTCGATCGTCGCCGGCGTGGGCCGCAGTACCTCGGCTTCGTGGCCGACAACCCCATCGCTCTGCGGCCAGCAGCGGCGACGTTTGAAGATCGGCAACGGGCTTCTGGGTTCCAAGGTGGCGCGCAAGTGGTTCGGCACGCCTTCGTCGCTGACGATCACATGCGCGTTGTTACCGCCCAGACCGAATGAGCTCACCCCGGCGCGCAACACCTTGCCAACGCTCGGCCAATCGATGCCCTGCTGCACCAGATACAGCGCCGACTGTGGGAAATTGAAGCGCGGGTTGGGCTGCTCGCAGTGGATCGTGGGTGGCAACTTCCGATGCATCAGCGACAGAAGCACCTTGGCCATGCTGGCCGCACCGGCGGCGCTGAGCAGATGGCCGATGTTGCTCTTGACGCTGCCCACACCACAGGATTGCAGGTGTTCTTCGCCAGCAGGGAAGATCTTGTTCAGTGCGCCCAACTCGATGGGGTCGCCGATCAGCGTGCCGGTGCCATGCGTTTCGACGTAGCTGATGCTCGCCGGGTCTATCCCCGCGGCGTCGATGGCCTGTTCGATGAGCTCGCTCTGCGCCGAAGGGTTGGGCGTGGTGATGCCCATCGTGTGCCCATCGTTGTTGATTGCCGAGCCGTCGATGACGCCGTAAATCTTGTCGCCGTCGGCAATCGCCCGGCTCAGCGGCTTGAGTACGAGCACCGCGCAGCCTTCACCCAAGCCGATGCCGTTGGCGCTTTCGTCGAAGGTCTTGCAGCGGCCATCAGGCGACAACACCTGCGCCGTGCTCAGCACCACGTAGGGGCTTTCGTCGAGCAAAATTTCGACTCCGCCGGCGAGCGCCATTTCCGACTCTCCGCGCTGAATGCTCTGCACGGCCAGGTGAATGGCCGTCAGCGAGCTGGCGCAGGCGGCGTCCACCACAAAGTTCGGGCCCTTGAAGTTGAAGATGTGCGCCAGGTGGGCCGCGATGAAGTTTTGGCCGAGCCCGACCACCACGTCTTTGTCGATCCGCGTCAATTTGTCGCGGTAGTTGCTGCTGCGGGCACCGACGAACACGCCGACACGCCGACCCCACAGCTTGCGGTCGCTGTAGCCCGCGTCGGCCAACGCTTCTGCGCTGACTTCGAGCCACTGGCGTTCCAGTGGGTCCATCTGGACGGCCAGCGAATGCGCGATCTTGAAATACTCGGGATCGAAGTCCTCCATCTGGTCAAGGAAGGCGCCCCACTTGCTGATGCTTTTACCGGAACGAAGCTTGTCCGGGGTGAAGTGGGCCGCGATGTCCCAGCGTGTGGCCGGCACTTCTCGGATGCTGTCTCGGCCATTCATCAGGTTGTCCCAGAAGGTTGCCAGGTCGGGGGCATCGGGCAGGTGCGCCGACAGGCCGACCACGGCGACACGTTCATTGCGAACACCCTGTGCATGAGCAATTGCCGGTGCCGGTGCCGGTGCTGTGTCCGGCGCCTCTTTCGGTGGAGCATGGCTTGGCGGCACGGCACTGCGCAGATCGGCTGCAGCCGGCTCGGCACGAACTGGGGTTGGCGCCGCGGCCGCTGTCGGCGCCGCGGCGTCGGTCAGGGCGGTGACGATTTGCGGATAAGCGGCAGCCAGGTGGGCCGCCAACTGAGCGATGGTGGGGTGGGCCAGGATCATCGACGGATCCAGCCGCACGTCTTTCAATTCACGCTCCATTCGGCCCACCACCTGCGCGAGCATCACGGACTCCATACCGTAGTCCTGGAACGGCACGTCGACGCGCAGGTTCTCGGGCGGGATGCGCAGTTCCTCTGCAAAGAAGCCCGTCAACCAACGTTGAACGAGTTGAGGGTTGATGCCTTGCGCGGGGAGCTTGGGAGCGACCGCGCGCGCAGGCTCTGCGCCTGCCGCGGAGTCGGACCCGGGCAATGAAAGTGCCAGCACGGTGCCTCCGGTGGCGTGCAGTGGTTCAGGCTCGATCACCGCCTGCATCAGCGCGGCCGGGTTCCAAAGGCGCGGGTTGCAGTTTGCCGGCATGACGACCGGGCTGACGCGGTGGGCCAGCACAGCATCGAGGAACGCCAAACCTTCTTCGTCGCTGAGGCTCAGCAGGCCGGTCCGGTCGTAGGCCGAGCCGGTAGCGCTGCCCATGCCCGATTCCTTCCAGCGTGGCCACTGGATGCTCAGCAGCGGGCTGCCCTTACCGTGAGCCTGAGCGAAGTAATCCATGTAGGCGTTCGCCATCGCGTAGTCGCTCAGGCCCGAACCCAGGCTGGGGATCAGCGCCGAGACCGACGAGAACAGAACGAAGAACTGCAGCGGTTCATCCTGCAGGCTCGCGTAGAGCGCGTCGAGCCCGCTCACTTTGGGCGCCAGCACCGCTTGGATCTCGTCGCGCGACTTGCGCACGAAGGCGGGGTTTTGCATGCTGACGGTGCCGGCGCAGTGGATGACGCCGCCTATGGCCCCCAGTGAGTCTTTGATGCGCTGCACGTTCGCGCGCACCGCCGCGCCGTCGGTCAGGTCCATTGCCACGACTCGCAGTTCGACCCCTTGACGTTCCAGATCCTGGAAAGCACGCACCTTCTTGCCCATCGGCGTGTTTTCGCTCTCATGCAGATGCCATTGCTCGCGGGGCGCGATGTCCTCGCGCCCGCTGAGCACCAATCGCCGCACACCATGCTTGGCCACGAAGTGCTGGGCCACCAGGTAACCCAGGCCACGCGTGCCCCCGGTCACCCAAAGCACCTGATCCGCCGGGAACGCCAGACGCGGCGATGGTTGCGCCCAGCGGCTGTCTTCTCTCAGTACGGCCAGGTGGCGGCGCCCCTTGCGGTAGCAGACCTCGGCATCGCGGCTGTCGCTGGTGTATTCGGCGGCAATCTGTAGTGCCAGCGCCTCGTCATGGCCTTGGGCCGGCAGATCGACGTGACGCGACCGGGCGTGCCGGTATTCGCTCTGCAGCATGCGGTACAGGCCCACTCGGGTGGCGCCGGCGAGGTTGACATCGGAGCCTTCAAAAGCCTCCAGACCCTTGGTGATACACAGCAGGGTCACGCCTTCCTTCGCGTCGCGAGACAGGATGTCCTGCAGCACACCCACCGCTTCGGTGGGGTCTGACATCGCCCGTCCGCAGCCCACCAGATCGATGCAGCCGGCGTATGGCTGCGCGTCGTTGCGGCGCCGGGCGGTGCCTTCAGCAGCCCAGTCGACCGGTCCCAGAACCACTGCGCCCGGCAGGTGTCGGCGAAGCGCCTCGGCCAGAGGCCGGGTTTCGTCTGTGGACAGGATCGCGTGCCTGCGCGTTGCGGCGCCAGCCACGCGCGGCGCGGGCAGGTCCTTGCAAGCTTGCCAAGACTTTTCAAGGTAGCACTTCGTCGCCGCCGACAGGCGCCGCTCGCGCGACACTTCGATCGGCGTGACGTTGCTTTCGGGCTTCGGAATCCAGTAGCTGTCACTCGCAAACGGGTACGTCGGCAGTGCCATGCGCAGCGGACGCGCGCTGCCGTGCAGGCTGGCCCAGTCGACCGCCAGCCCCTGAACCCAAAGGCGCAGCAGTTTGGGCAGCTTGCGTTGCACCAGCCACTTGCCCACCGCCTCTTGCAGTTCGTCATCGCCGGCGAACAGCGCCATCGTCTCGTTGCCGCGCGTCACGCTTCCGACGTAGATGCCTTCGCTGGTCGCGCCGGCCAGGAATGCACGCAGGCGCTCCAGCAGTTCGGAGGATGTCGTCGCCAGCACCGCCAGCCGTGCGTCCATTGCGTCGCGACCCACCTGAAGCGTGTAAGCGATGCGGCCGAGTTGATCGTCACTGGCACCCGTGTCGGTGACGAAGTCCAGCAGTTGCCTGGCTTGCTCGCGCAGGCGCTCTGGATTCTTGGCCGACAACACGATGATGTGCGGCGTGCCCGCGGCTGCTGTGGCCACCACCGGGCGGCGGTCGACGTATTCCTCGATCACGATGTGGCAGTTCGTGCCGCCAAAACCGAACGAGCTGACGCCGGCACGGCGCGGCAATTCAGTGCCGTCGGCGCCCAGAAGCGCATGCCAGGGCTGGTTCTCGTGCACCACGAAGAACGGGCTGTTCTCGAGTTGGATGTACGGATTGACGCTGTCGCAATGCAGCGTTTTTACCAGTGTCTTGTGCTTTAGCTGCATCAACACCTTGAAGACACCGGCCACGCCGGCGGCCAATTCCAGATGCCCGACATTGCTCTTGACCGACCCCAGGCCGCAATGCGGCAGCGCGGTCGGCGAACCCGCCTCCCGCTGGAAAGCCATCTTCAAACCGTCGACCTCAATCGGGTCGCCAAGTGCGGTGCCGGTGCCGTGCGCCTCGATGTAGCCGACCGTCGCGGTGTCCACACCGGCTTGGAGGTAGGCCTGCTTCAGCAGTTCGGCCTGCGCCTTTGGGTTGGGCGCAGTGAGTGACTTGGAACGACCGCCGTGGTTCTGAGCGCTGCCGCGGATCACGCCGTAGATGTGGTCGCCATCGGCCTCGGCGGCATCGCGCCGCTTGAGAAGCATCACACCGACACCCTCGCCGCGCGCGAAGCCGTTGGCCTGCGCCGAGAAGGCTTTGCAGCGACCGTCTTCGCTGAGCATGCCTGCACGGTTGAAGCTCATGTGCAGTTCCGGGCTCAAGATGGTGTTGACGCCGCCCACCAGCGCCATGTCGCAGCTGCCGTTGCGCAGCAACTCAACGCCTCGGTGGATGGCCACCAGCGCGGATGAGCACGCGGTTTCGATGGGCTCGCTGGGACCCTTCAAATTCAGGAAATAGCTCATCCGGTTGGGGCCCATCGAGGGCACCAGCCCGGTGGCGGTGTAGGCCTCGATGCGGGCCTTGCTGCGATTGAGCAACTCACCGTAGCCGGTGGCTGTGGTGCCCACGAAAACGGCGGTGTTGCTGCCGGAAAGAGCGCTGGCAGCATAGCCAGCATCTTCGACGGCGCGCCAGGCATGTGTCATCAACAAGCGCTGCTGCGGGTCCATGAAAGACGCTTCTCGCGGCGAAATGCCGAAGAACAGCGGATCGAATTCGGCGACGCCGTCGATGAAGCCACCGTACTTCACGTTGCTCTTGTTGGTGGCCCGAAGCGGATCGCCGTAGATCGCCTGCCAGTCCCAGCGCTCGACGGGAATCTCGCTGATGCAGTCCTTTCCGTCCTGCAGGTTGGCCCAGAAAGTCGCCAGGTCGCCGGCCATCGGGAAGCTGCCGCTGATGCCGATGATGGCCACAGCGTCCGCGCCGGTCGCCTCTACATGGGCCTTGGCCGCTGCGGGCGTGGCCATTTCAGCGGGCTCGACACGGCCGCTCGTGCGGATCGCTGGCGGCTGGTGTGCCACCGACGCTGCGAGTTCAGGTTGTGCTGCATCGTTAGCCAGCACTGCGGTGGATGCCGGGGCCGAAGCGGTCGGCAACAGCTTGGCCGCCAAGGCGCTTCGATGTTGGGCGGTCAGGTGCTGCCCGAAGCGTGCCAGGGTCGAATACTCGTAGAAGACGGTGGGGGAGAGCGTGAGCCCGAATTCGCCGTTGATGAGATTCACGAATTCCGTCAAGGCAATCGAGTTGAAGCCGAAGGTGTCGAGCTCGGACAGCACGTCCACCTCATCGGCCCGCATCTTCAGCACCGAAGCAGCGCGCCGCGTCAGCATCTCAAGCGTCTTGTCCAGCAAGTCTTTGTTCTGCACGCCCGTCTGGCTCGCGGCCACGGGCTTGGGGTCGACCCGCGCGGTCGGGGCGACAGGTTGCAGCAAGGAGGATGTGGAGGCGACCCCGGCCACAGCCCGAGCCGACCCGAATGCTGGCACCTGGGGTGGCAGCAGCCGGGCCCGGATGAGGTCTGGCACGCCGGCCAGAACGACCAATTGCGCCGAATCGAATGACATCGCGCTGTACAGGGCATCAAACCCTGCGCCGGTGTCCATCCCAACCATGCCGAAGCCCTCACGCAGCAGCGTTGCCATGGCTTCGTTCGGGCGCATACCGCCCTGCTGCCACAGCGGCCAGTTGATCGACAGGCTGCGGCCGCTGCGTCGTCCGGCTTGCACCAGGGTTTGACGGAAAAGTGCGTAGCCGTCCATGAAGGCATTGCCGGCGGCGTAGTCCGCCTGGCCTGCGTTGCCGAACACGCCGGCGATGGACGAAAACATCAAAAAGAAATCGAGCGGCAAGTTTGCGCTGGCTTCATCCAGGTTGACCAGGCCGTGAACCTTGGGTGCCAGCACCCTGGCCAACGCGCCGGGCTTGCGGTTGCGGATGAGCTCGTCGTGGAGAACGCCCGCGCCATGCACGATGCCGTCGATGCGGCCACATTCCGCCACCGTGGTGGCCAAGAGCGCGTCCACAGCTTGGCGGTCGGTCACGTCCAAGATTTGATGGTGGACTTTGGCACCCATCGCACGGAATGCATCCATGCTCGCCCGCTGGCCTTCAGACAGCGGCGCGCGGCCGGCCAGGATCAGGGTCGGGGATTGCGTTCGTTGCACGATCTCCTGTGCCAGCAGCAATCCCAGCTTCCCGGCACCGCCGGTGATCAGATAGATGCCCTGGTCTTTCCATGGCCGTACCCCGGCCGCAGCCTCGGTCGCAAGCTCACGGCTGCTCAACACGTGCCGCCCGCCAACTCCGTGGCGGATGCTCTGATCGAAGGTGCTGGCGTCGGCACGCAGCAAGGCCGCCCGCGCCGAGCCGTCCGTGCCTGCTTCGACCTCGATCACCTGGCCGAAGAACCGGGGGTTCTCCATTTGCGCCGTCTTCAGCAGCGCCGCCAGGCCGTGCAGCATCGATGCTTGCGGCGATGCAGCGAACACCACCTGCAGCAGCACCGGCCCCGCAACGGATTGCTGGAACAAGGTCTGGATGGAGCCGAGCACGCGCACCGCGAAGTGTTGGTAGGCATCGGCGATGCCGCCGTTGCCCGCCGCCTCTGCGGGATCGCAGAACATGAGCTCGCGTGCTGCATAGACCGTTTCCGCGTGAACGTCGACAACGGCTTGCCTTGTCCATTCGCGGCTGGCCAGCAAGACGGAGGTCGCGGCTTCGAGGAGGGGCCTTGCAACGGGCTGCACCCCGCTCTGCACCCCACTCTGCACCGGAGCCGCCCGATGAGGCGCGAGAGTCACCACCTTGAAGCCCAGCCCGCGCATGCGCACGCAGACGCGGCCCGCCTCGTCGCACAAGTCGATGTCGACATGGCGCATGCCCGCGGCGTCGGTAGCAGCCTTCGCCGGGCGAATGAGGGCCCACATGCACTCGCTGGTCGGTGCCAACACCTCAAGGCTTTGCAGCGAATGGGGCAGGGTCAGCCTGGGGTTCGCACCGTCAGCGTCAGCGTCAGCGATCAACAGGCAGGCGCAGGCTTGGAGTGCGGCGTCGGTCAGGCTTGGATGCAGAACAAATTCATGGGGCTCGCCGGCCAGGCTGGCGGGCAGCTTGAGTACGGCGAGCAGGCCCTCGGGCCCGACATGGATGGTCTCGATGCCGCGCAAACGCGCGCCCAGGTCCAGACCCATGGCGCCGATCAGCCTATAGCAGTCTGCTGCTGCAACCGTGCGCAGGTTGTGAACGGCCCGCAGCGCCGCGATGTCCAACACCTCTGCCGCTTCTGCAGGCTGGATCCTTGCAACGCCGCTGCTGTAGACGATCCGTTCGACGTCCTTGTCGTCGCCGGCGGCGCAGATCTCGTAAGCCAGCGCGCCCGAGGCACCCACGCCGAATGCCAACCGCAATGCCTGCGCACCTGCGCCAACCACGATGGGTCGCGACCAGACGACCTGGGTCAACAGCACCGCAGTCCGCCCCGCTTCGGGCGCTTTCCATGCATGTGCGGCTGCGACCCGTGCCATCTCCAAATGGACCACGCCGGGCAGCACTTTCTCGCCGCGAACACGGTGGTCGGCGAGGAAGAACTCGTCACCGCGCAACTCCGTCCGGTAGCTTTGCATGGACAGGTTTGATGTGTTCTCCAGCCGCAGGCCGAGAGCCGGCTTCGGCGCTGACACCACCGTCGCTGACGCCACCATCGCTGACGACAGCGACGCGGCTTGAATCTCCGCGTCGGGCAGCCAGTAGCGTTCGCGGGCAAAGGGGTAGGTCGGCAATGAGATGCAGCGCGGGCGGTGCGTGCCATACAACTGGTCCCAGTTCACCGGGGTGCCCGACACCCACATGTCAAGCACCCGACCGAACTCGGCCTGCCGGATCGACGCAGCAACCACGCGCTGCGTGTCTTGGGTCGACATGGCCTGCTGCGAAGCCTCGGCCCGTTTTACCTGGCCGAGATACAGGTCGGCCACGGAGTTGCCTTGCAGGTGCGCAGCCAGCATCTCTTCCAGCACCCGCACCGACGGAGCCAGCAGTGCCAGTCGGATTGCCATCGGCTGGCGAGCCGTCTGCAGGGTGTAGGCGGCATTGCCCAGGTCGTCGTCATTGAGGCGACCGCTGCGGATGAATTCCAGCAGGCGTTCGACCTGCTCCTTCAAGGCCTTTTCGGTCCTGGCCGACAGCACGATCAGCGCCGGCGTTTGCCCCATTGCCGGAGCTTCGGCCTCGGCGCGAACGCCGAGGTACTCTTCCAGCACGACGTGCGCGTAGGCGCCGGCGACGCCGAATGAGCTGATGCCGCTGCGGCGCGGCACGCCCTGCGGGCTGTGCCATTCGGCGCCTGCCGGGTCCAGACGCAATGCGGACTGCTCCAGGCTGATGTAGGGGTTCAGCTTGCTGAACCCCATCAACGGCGGAATTCGGCGGTGCTTCATCTGCAAGATCACCTTGAGCATGCCGACAATGCCGGCTGCGCCTTCGGCGTGACCGATGTTGGCCTTGGCAGAACCGACGGAACAAAAGCTTTGCTTCTTGGTGCGGGCGGCAAAGGCGTTCTTCAGGCCGTTGATCTCGATCGGATCACCAATCTTCGTACCGGTCCCGTGGGCCTCCAGATACGTGATCGTTTCGACGTCGACTTGCGCGTCGTCCCAGGCCTGGAGGATCACGTTCTGTTCGCCAGACACGCTCGGTGCGGTGAACGAGGGTGTGTAGCCGCCATGCAGCGCGGCCGAGCCGCGGATCACCGCTTCGATGTGGTCGCCGTCGCGAATGGCCAGACTCAGGGGCTTCAATAAAACGCTGGCGACACATTCGCCAGGCACGTAGCCGTCGGCGCTGGCGTCAAAGCTGTGGCAACGCCCGGTCGGCGACAAGGCCTTCAGGCTGCTGAAGACGCGGTAGTGCATCGATGACAGCAGCAGGTTGGCGCCGCACACGAAGGCCACTTCGCATTCGCCATTGCGCAAGGCCTGGCAGGCCTGGTGCAAGGCCACCAGCGATGAGGAACAGGCCGTGTCGACCGTGATGCTGGGGCCAGTCAGGTCGAAGTGGTAGGAAATGCGATTGGCCAGCACCGTGTGCGTGTTGTTCACCCCCATGTAGGGATTCACCGGCAAGCGCAGTTCGTCGATCTTGTATTGGTAGTCGTGGAAACAGGCGCCCACGAATACGCCGGCATTGGTGCCGCGCAACCGGTTGATGTTGCCAGCGTCCTCGGCTGCGGCGTGGACGCTCTCCAACAGCATCCGGACCTGCGGGTCCATCCATTCCGCTTCGCGCCGTGAAATGTTGAAGAACGGCGCATCAAACTGGTCGACACCGTCGATGAAACTTCCCCATTTGCAATAGGTCTTGTCGGGAACTTCGGGGTTCACATCGAACCAGGGCCGTACGTCCCAGTGGTCCGCTGGCACTTCGCGCATCACGTCGACAGCGCCGTTCAGGTTGTTCCAGAACGCGTCCAGGCTGTCGGCCTGCGCGAATCGCCCATGCATGCCAATGACGGCAATCGGCTCTCGCTCGTTAGAAGGAGCAGGGCGCGGCTCGACCGTGCCAGCGGTCTGGCTCGTGGGCTCGGCCGACGTTGCTGAGGCACTGGCATTTCGTCCACCAGTCGCTTGCCGGGCGAGCTTGGCAAACTTCTCGCGATGGTCCTTGTGGAAGTGATCGGTCAGTTCACGAACGTTCGTGTACTCGAAGAAGAGGGTCGGATAAAGCTCGACCCCCATTTCATCCTGGATCACGGCGCCGAGTTGCACCAGCTGGGCCGATTCCAGGCCCATATCCATGATGTTGCGCCGCACGTCCAGGTCGTCGGGTGCGATCCCGCAAGCCTGAGTGATCTTGGCAATGAGGTAGTTCTGGATGTGCGCATAAAGATCATTGGGTTCAAGCGCGGCCTCGTCGTTGACGGCAACGGTTTCGCGGCGGCCACCGGACGCAGTGGCGCCGGCAGCCGATGCAGCCAGCACGTCGGCCTGAGGCGCACGCAGGCGCTTCAGCGCACAAGCCTCGAAACGCCCGACGACCCGGGAGTCGTCGTCAATCAGGTCGAAGTCGAAGAGGATCAGTTCATCGGTTTTTTTCGCAAGGCGTATCAGCAGCCAACAAGCCTTCAGACCGGTCGGCTTTGCGAGACGGATGTCGCGGATGCCGAACGGCAAGTACATCTCGGTGCGGTAGTACTGAGCCACGAGTGGCGTCAGCCCGAGAAAGGCGCTGTTGATCAGCAAGGGATGAAGCGCGTAGGAGGGCTGCGTCTGTGCCTCGCTCTGCGGCAGCGCCACGCGCGCCAGCACTTCGCGTTCGCCGACGTACACCTCGGTGAGGGTCTTAAAGCTGTCGCCCAGCGTGAGTGCGTTGCCTTGCGGGTAGATCGTTGACAGGTCGTCGTGCGGCCGCAGCGATTGGCGCAGCCGATGCAGATCGATGCGGCTCTGCGCGAACGCTTCGGCGTACAGCTTTCCGACGGCCACCACCTCCGCGGCGCCATCGCCAGACTCGGTGCAGGTGGCCTCGAAGCCCAGGCCAGACTCGATCGGCGTCGAACGGATGCCGATGCGAACCGACTGCGCCGGCTTCACCGCCACCGGCCGCCGGAACTCCAACCCATGCAGATGGACGCCAGTCTCTTCGGGACTGGCCCGGAAGTAATGTTCAATGGCGAGACTGGCGAAAGTCACGCCGATCAGCACGCGTTGGCCATCCACCAGGTGGTCTCGAAGATAGGCGTCTTCATAGCCATACAGCCGTCCTTCGGCCATTGGATGGGAGAACGCTGGCGCAACCGCCGCACCTTGTTCGAGCCCGAGCGCCGGATGATGCGCGACCAACGCTGCAGCGGCTTCCTGCGCAGACAAGCTGCGCTCCTTGACACGGGCATAGAGCTGGGTGAATGTCGAGTGCTTCATGGCGTCATGCCTCGGAGGATTGAACGAGTGCCCAGGCTTCCTCTTCCGACAGCGTGCCTTGGGCAATGCGCTCGAAGATGGATTGGAACAAGGCTTCGACTTCGGCGCTTCGCTGCCCTGGTCGCGCTGCCGGCACATGCTGAAAATGAAACGCACGGTCGTGTTCGAAGGCATATTTGGGCAACGACAGGCAGGGGCGTTCGCCGTCGGAAAGGCCTTGCCAGGTCGACGCCTGCCCCTGGATCCAAGAGGTCAACTGCGCAGCCAGGTCGGGGTCTGCTGCATCGGCGTTTTCTGTGTGGCCACCTGTGGCCAGGGCCGCCGGCAGGAAGACGCCGGGCCCGGCCCTGTCGGGCGCCTCAGCGACCGCAGCCAGCTTGGCCAGCAGGTCAGCGACCGAGCTCGCAATGATGGCGGCGCGGCACTCCAGGTCGTTGTTGATCTTGCCCAGCGAAGACGCCACATCCGCCACGTGCAATTCCGGCCGCTGCTCAAGGTGCTTGCGCAGCCGATTGAAGTAACGCATCAGGCTGCGCGGCGTCTGGGCTGAAAACACACACGGCCAGCTTGCTGTTTCCGCATGCGGGTGCTGCTTCTGTGCGGCAACAAACTCCTCGACGATCAGGTTGGCGTAGGCGCCGCCTGCTCCGAAGGAATTGATCATGCTGCGGCGCGGCAGCAGCTCCCCTGTCGCCCGGTCGGTGGGTTGGGGCCAGGGCGAGGCGGCGCGCTGCAGTTGAAAGGCGCCGCTTGCGAGATTGATCGCGGGATTTAACGGCTCGGCATGGATCGAGGGCACAAGGGTCTGGTGCTTGAGCTGCAGCAGCACCTTGCTGAGCTGCGAGATGCCCGAGGCGGCTTCCAGGTGTCCTAAATTGGATTTCACCGAGCCCAAGGAACAGAACTGCCGCTTTGTGCTGAGCTGTTCGAATGCGTTGCGCAGCGCCAGTATTTCGATCGGGTCGCCCAAAGGCGAACCATTTGCAGCTGTCTCGACATAGGTGATGGTTTCCACGTCGAGGCCGGACTGCCGGATCGAGTTGCTGATCAATTCGGCCTGACGTTTCGGGTCTGGGACCGTGTATTTCTGGCGCCCTCCGCTGTGATTGACGAAGCTGCTCTTGATGACGCCATCGATGCGATCGTTGTCGCGCAGCGCCATCGCCAAAGGCTTGAGCAGCACGGCACCGACGCCCTCGCCGGGCACGTAACCCTCACCGATGCCCAGGCTCATGCTTCGCGGGCCGCCGTCGAGCATCTTGGCCTGCCGCAAGGCGGCGTACTTGGAGGGGTCCAGCGTTAGATTTACACCGCCGGCGATGGCCATCGAGCAGCCACCCAGGCGCAGACTGTCGCAGGCGAGGTGGATGGCGGTGAGTGAACTCGAACAGGCGGTGTTCAACGCAATGCTTGGCCCACGGAGGTCGAAGAAATGCGACAGGCGATTGGCGAGTTGCCACTCTGTCTGGTTCGAATGCGTGGCGGCTTCGGTGACGTTGGCCATGCCCCATTCGTACTGGCTGTACATGCTTCCGATGAAGACTCCGACGCCCAGGCCCATCCGGTTCTGCAGCGCTTGCAGGCGGGACTTGTTGTAGCCGCTGTCCTCCAGCGTCTCCCAGACCACTTCCAGAAGGAGCCGCAGTTCCGGCGCCATCGCAAGCACCTCTTCTTTGGCGACCCCGAACAGGCGGTGGTCGAAGCGGTCAACGCCGTCCAGGAATCCGCCGAACAGGCCTGCGCGAGCCAGCAACACCTCCGCGCTTGCCTCTCTGTCCGCCAGGGCGCCGGCCCAGCGCCCGACCGGCGCTGAGGTGATGCAGTTGCGACCACCGAGCAGGTTTTGCCACAGCCGATCCAAGGTGCTCGACTGCGGATAGCGGCCGGCCATGCCGACGATGGCAATGTCCGCGGCGCGGGCGCCGGAGTTGGCCGAGGCGGCCGCCGGCAATGGGTTCACCAGTGTGCGGATCGGTGCGTCGCGCTTCGCGACAGTCCGGGCCGGGTCGGGGATGGGTTGTGCTGTCGCTGCGGCTGGCTTGGGCCAGGCACCTGCGTGGTGGGCCACAAGGTGGTCGACCAGTTCGTCGATGGTCGAGTGCTCGAACAGCAAGGTCTTGGGCAATTCACCGAAGCTGCTCTCCATTTCCTGGATCAGCGTGGCTTGGACGATCGAATCGATGCCGTACTTCTCGAAAGGCGTTTTCGCGTCGAGCCTGGAGGCTGGGATCTTCAGCACCTTGACCAGGGTATCGATGACGAAGTCCCGGACCTTGCCCCGGGTCTCGGCACTGGTGGCCACGATCACCGGCTCGCCCACTGACCGGGTTGCGTTGAGTTCGTCTGCCGTGGCCACGGTCACCGCAAGCTGGGCGTCGGGCAGCACCATCGCTCGGTGGAATGCCTCCAAGCCCTGCTCGGGCCCCACGATGCCAATGGTGCGACGAATGCGCTCAGCGCTCGCCTTGTCAACCTGCATGCCGCCGGCATCCCACAACGGCCAGTTGATGGACAGGCTGCGGCCCTTGCGCTGCCCCGCTGCCACCAGGTCTTGGCGGTAGGCTGCATAAACGTCCATGAACGCATTGGCAGCGGCATAGTCGGCCTGACCGAAGTTGCCCATGACGGCGGCCATTGAAGAGAAACTCACGAAGAAATCCAGAGCCATGGCCTGGCTGGCCTCGTCGAGGTTGATCAGGCCGGCGACCTTCGGCGCCAGTACCGCAGGCACATCCGCGAGCTGCTTTTGGCGGATGAAGCCGTCGCGAAGCACGCCCGCGCTGTGCAGGATGCCGTCCAGCCGGCCGCGCTTGCCTTCGATCTCGGCCAACAGCTTGAAGACGGCTGGCCCATCGGCCACATCAAGCTGCAGATATTCGACACTCCCGCCTTCCGCGACAAGGGCTTGGACGCGCGCGCGCTGCGCCGCGGTCAAGGCGGAGCGGCCCGTCAAGACGACGTGTGCGGTCGGCGTGCGACGGACGATGTCCGCGGCAAAGGCGAACCCCAGGCCTCCTGCGCCGCCGCTGATCAGGTAGACGCCATGGGCTTTCCAGGTCATTTCCGGCGACGAAGCGAGTGCCACCGAACTCCAGCAGGCCACTTCGCGCTGGTGGCCCTGGACCCGGACGAATTCATCACGCTGGCGGCTCTCTTCCTGAACCAGCGTCACGATCTGGTCGGCATCCGCGCGGGCATCGACGCTGATGACCTGGCCGGTCATCAGCGGGTTCTCCAGTTGGGCGGCCTTCAGCATGCCTCCGAGGGCGCCAGCCAAGGCGCTCTCGCCGGTGTGTCCGTGCACCAGTTGCACCCTCAGCGGCGCCGAGCTTGTGGTCTGGAAAGACTGCCGCAATTCGCGCAGCAGATTTTCGACGTGCTTGCCGAAGCGCGTGCCGAGGTCGTCGGGCCCGCGGTTCAGGAACAGGCAACGCACGCCGGGCAGGCCGGACTTCAACCGTTCAACTTCGAGATGGTCCAACTCGCAGAAGACGGCCAGGCGGTCTACGGTGGCGAGGCCATGGGCAGTGGGTGCAGCCGAACGTTCCCGCGCAGTCCAGGTGCGCCGCGCCAGCCCGACCCCTGCAGGGTGCTTGTTCGGTGTCATGCCGGGGTCTTGACCACCCGGCGCACGCAAGACCAGGCCACGCAGTCGCAAGCAGACACGCCCGCCGTCGTCGCAGAGGTCGATGTCTAGCACCACATCGCCCGCGCCACCCGCATTGGCGCTCGCACTGGGACGCACGCACGCCCACATGCTGGCTTGGAAAGCGTCCAGGATCTGCAGCTCCTGCAACCCGGCCGGCAACGCCAGCCGGGGCAGCAGACCCGAGCCATCGACCAGCAGGCCAACACAGGCCTGGAGCGCCGAATCCAGCAGCGAGGGATGCAGGGTGTAGTCCCCGAACCCCGCCTCAAGGGCGGCCGGCAACTGAAGTCGAGCCAGGGCCAGGTCGCGACCGCGATGGACATGAACGAGAGCGCGATGCCCCGGCCCATAGTCCAGTTGCACGGCGCTAAAGGCGGCGTAACACGCTGCGGCATCCAGGCCCGGCAAAGTGCATTCGGCGCGCAGGGCGGTCAAGTCCAGCTTGGCGACTGGCGCAGACCGATCCATCACCTCCCAGCAGGCCGTGCCCTTGCTGTACAGCTTGGGGTGCGCGCGCTCTGCCATGGCATCGACCTGCCAATCGGTGGACCCATCCGCGTTCAGCTTCAGACTGATGCCGACGTCGGCACCCTCCGGGCCCACCGACAGCGGCCGGATCCAGGACACGTCGCGCAGCGTCAGCATCCGAGCGGCGCTGTCGGATTGCGTCGTGGACTGCACCATCGCTGCCCGCGCCATTTCGAGCTGAGCGGCGCCCGGCAACACCGCGCCTTGCCGAACTTTGTGATCGGTCAGAAAGAATTCCGCACCGGAGAAATGCGACCGAAAGCGCTGTTCCGAGAAGCTTGAAACGTTCTGGTGCACCAACGGGTGCAGTGCCGCTGCAGACGCGCTGTAGGACAGCGCTGCGCGCACGTCCGTGGGTTGTGCAGGGGCAGCCACGCGCAACGCCGACGGCAACCAGTAGCTCTCGCGCGCAAAGGCGTAACCGGGCAGTCGCACGCGCCGCAGGTGGGTGCCGGCATGCAGCAGGCGCCAATCGATGTCGAGCCCTTGCAGCCAAAGCTCGGCCAGCTTCTCCAGGTCCTGCTTGTTCATCCAGCTGCGCAGCAGTGCCTGCGCGTCGGTGTCGGTCTCGAAGTACGACACGAACTTGGCGGTCGTGCCGGCCGATGAGACGCCCTCTGGCTGCGACGCCGTGCCGCGCGCATGACGTTCCAGGCGCTCCAGCAATTCGGTGTGCGAGGCGGCCGTGAACGCGAGGCGGAACTGCATCGACTCTCTGCCGATTTGCAAGGTGTAGGCCAGATCGTCCAGGCGCAATTCCGGATGCGCCCGCGCATGGTCGAGCAGCTTGCCCGCATTTGCCTTCAGGGCTGCGTCGGTTTTGCCTGAAAGCAGGATCAACTGGCGGACCTGCCGATGATCCGCGCGCGGCGCTTGCACCGGCGCTTCCTCCATCACGAGATGCACATTGGTTCCGCTGAAGCCAAACGAGCTGATGGCAGCCATTCGCGTCGGGCTGCCGGCAGGGTTCCAGTCACGCTGTTTGGTGTTGACGAAGAAGGGCGATTCGGCGAAATCGATGTGTTCGTTGGGCGTGGTGTAGTGAACCGAAGGCACGAGGGTCCGGTTTTCCATGCAGAGCATGACCTTGATGAAGCCACCGATGCCCGCGGCCGTCAGCGCGTGGCCAATGTTGGCCTTGACCGAACCCAAGGCGCAGTACTGCTTCTTCGAGGTGTGGGCACGGAAAGATTGCGTCAGCGCCTCGACTTCGATCGGGTCACCCAGCTTGGTGCCGGTGCCATGGGCCTCGACCAACGAGATGTGTTCCGGGTTGATGTTGAAACGCTCGTAGATTTCTCTCTCCAGCGCGATCTGTGAATTCACGCTCGGCGCTGTGATGCCGTTGGTTTTGCCGTCCTGCTTGATGCCCCAACCCTTGATGACGCCGCAGATGCGGTCGCCATCGCGCACCGCGTCAGACAGGCGCTTCAGCAGCACGATGCCCACGCCTTCTCCCGGCACAAAGCCATCTGCGTTCTGGTCGAAGGTCTGGCAGCGACCTCGAGGAGACAGCATGCCCGCCTGGCTGGCCATGATGTGCATCGATGGGCCTGACATCACATAGGCGCCACCGGCCAATGCCAAGTCGCTGGTGCGCAGCACCAGACTGTTACAGGCCTCGGCCAGCGCAGTCAGCGATGACGAGCACGCCGTGTCGATCGACATGCACGGCCCTTGAAGGTTGAGGAAGTACGAAACGCGCCCCGAAGCGATCGAGGCAGCACCACCCATCAGGCCGTGGGCCGTCAGCCGGTCCGCCCCAAGCATCAGCCCGTAGTCGCCCGACGCGTTGCCCATGAAAACACCGCAACGGCTGCCGGCCAGGTCACGGGGTCGGACGCCCGCGTCTTCCAGGCAATGCCAGACGTTCTGCAGCAACAGGCGCTGCTCCGGATCCATGAACCCGGCTTCGGCCGGCGCGATGTTGAAGAACAGAGGGTCGAATTGGTCGACGCCGTCCAGCGCACCCATCCACTTGCAATACGTCTTCTCAGCCACTCGGCCATTGCCATCAAAGTAGGCCGCCACGGGCCAACGGCCGCCGGGAATCTCAGTAACGCTGTCTTTGCCCTGACGCAGGTTGTCCCAGAACGAATCCAGATCGGGAGCCTGCGGAAATTGCCCCGACATGCCGATCACAGCAATGTCTTCTTGGGCGTGCACCGCAGGCATCGGCAGTGGTGCTGGCGCGGCGGAGAACGAAAGCCGTTGGCGGTTTGCGTGCGAGTCGAGACAAGCTTGCCGCTGCTCGCGCACGCCTTCGATGCAGGCCTCGGTGCAGTCGACCATCTCCGCACGGGTGTGGCTGATGACGACCTTGCCGATGTGCTTGCCCTGCAGCACGTACTGCATGGCCTCGACGATTTGCCCGACGGGATAGATGCGCGAGACGACCGGCCGCAATTGCTTCGATTCGAACAAGGGCACCAAAGGCGCAAAGGCGGCGCTCCACGAAATACCGCCGCTCAACATCCTTCGCCGCAAATCGATGCTGTGCACCGACTGGTTTTGCACCAACCGCGACAGGTCGAGCTTCTGACTGGTGCGCAGCGCGTGGACTGCGATCTCAAGATAGCGGCCGAACGGCGCCAGGCAATTGAGCCCACGCTGGATCGCGTCGCCGGCCAGCATGTTCAAGACCACGTCGACGCCACGCTGGTCGGTCAGCCTGAGTATCTCGGTGTCGAATGCTGTCGTCCTGTAGTTGATGACGTGATCGACGCCGATCCGGCGCAGCACGTCGAGCTTGTGGTCCTGGCTCGAGGTGCCCCAACAAACGCTGCCCAGTAGGCTGGCCATCTGCACGGCCGCGAGGCCGCAGCCGCCGGTCGCGGTTTGAATGAGCACGTGTTCGCCCGCCGAAAGCCGCGCCGTTTCAAAGGCTTGCTGCACAGTCGAGAAGACCACCGGGATGCTGCAGGCAACCTCGAAGCTCATGCCCAATGGCTTGCGGATCACCTGCCCAACGGCAACGCTGGCGTGGCTCGCGTGTGCGCCCAGGCTGTGCCCCGTGACTGCGATGACTTCGTCGCCGACGGCGAACGAGGACACGCCCGCGCCCAGCGCCGACACCACGCCCGCCAGTTCGAAGCCCGGCACGAAGGGGTAGTCCGGCTGGGTTGGGTACAGCCCCTGGACGCACATCACATCCGGGTAATTGATCGCCGAAGCGTGGACGCGGATCGTCACTTCACCGGCCGCCGGCGCGGCCACGGCCCAGTCGCCCAACGCAAGCTCATCGAGCCCGTGCACCGTCGAAAGCACGAGGCCATAGGGGCCATCGCGCACTGGCACAGGCAGCGACCGGACCGCGTCGGGCCGGCACGGCGCCGCAGCCATCGGGCGAGAGGCCGGCGCGGCGTCGTTCATGGGCATGCGAGCACGGGCCCCTGCCGCCGGCGGTTCGGCGTTTGCGCCGGCCGGGAGCAAAGGCGCGATGTAGGCCGCCAGCGTCTGAATCGTCGGATAGTCGTAGAGCTTGGTGGCCGCAAGCTTCAACCCCTGGCTTTTGTTGATCGCGCGTATCCATTCGACGCCCACCACGGAATCCAGGCCCAGGTCGACAAACGGCCGATCGAATTGGATGAGTTCTGCTTCCATGTACAAAGCAGCAGCTAGGCTGAGGCGCAATTGCTGTTTGAGGTCATCGAGCGTCACCCGCGAGAGGGTGACGGCAGCGTCGGCAGGGGGCTGCTCCGCTTCACGCGGCGGACGCGGCGATGGCGCTGCCGTTGCAGATTCGGGCGGTACGGCCGAGGTGGCGACAGCGATTGGCGACAGCATCAGACGCTGGCGGTGCGCGGGTGCAGCAACGCCGGTGGCGAGCGCGGGAAAGGCCGACTCAACCCCTGCGGCCACTGGTGGCATGGCTCGCGCGGCGCGCTTCGCGACTTCGGACTCCAAGAATCGGCCCAAGGCTTCAATGCTCGGGTGGTCGTAGAGCTTGGTGACGGCGATGTTCAAGCCGTAGGTGCGATTCAGGTTGCGCATCCACTCCACACCGACGACGGAGTCCAGGCCCTGATCGACGAACGGGCGGGCGACGTCGACCCCGTCCACGTCGGCGTACAGGGCCGCGGCCAGGCTGTCTCTGAGCTCTTCTTGCCATTGCTTTGCTGACACTGGCTTGCGAGGGCCGCTGGCGGCTGCAACTTCTGCGCTGGATACAGGCGCTTCTGTCGGCAGCCTAGGAGCAGGTGAAGCCGCTGCGTTGTCGGGCATCCGGACGCTGGCTGTCGAGCGCGCAGGCTCAGACAAAGCGGGCAGCGAAATGCGTGGCCGGCGCACGCTTTCCGCGCGTTCGTTTGCGACAGTGGCAACGGGTGCGTGAGGCGCCGCTGCCGATGCGACGACAGGCGCGGGTTGTGGCGTCACCGCCGGCGAGAGTTCGTTCGGCGCCACGTAGATGGAGTAACGCTTGCGAGCAAACGGGTAGGTCGGCAACGCAATGCGACGCGCATCACTCTTCGCGAAAAGCAGCGACCAGTCGACGCCGACACCGGCACAGAAGGATTCGGCAAGAGCGCTCAGCCCAGCGCAGTAGGCGTCGTCGCCCAGCACCTGCTGCCGCAGCTGTTCGACCAAGGTGGCAGCCGGGCTTCCTGCATCGGCACCCAGGGCTTCCTGCTTGGCCGGCGCCACGGCACCCCGGTTCAGTGAAGCAGACTCTGCCGATGCGCCGGCCGATGCAAGAGTGCTCTTGACCTCTGCAAGGCTTCGCGCCATGAACGCCGACCTGTATTGCCAATGCTGTCGGCCCAGCAGCAGCGTGTAACTGATGTCGCGAAGCTCGGCGTCGGATCCATCCGCATCCAGCCACTCGAGCAACTGCTGTTCACGAAGCCGCAATGCTTCCTCGGTTTTTGCAGACAGGCAGATCAGATGGCCTGGCTTTGCGCACGCGGAACGCGATGCCGGCAGAGGTGCCTCGTCGACCACGGCGTGCACGTTTGTTCCACCGAAGCCGAAGCAACTGATGCCTGCGCGCCTTGGCAGGTCTTCCCCAGTTGCTGACTGGGTGGGCCGCCACGGTTCGGTGCGGTTCAGCATGTAAAACGGACTGCCCTGCAGTTCGATCCGCGGGTTCAGCTTCTCGAAATGCAGCAGCTTCGGCAGGGTCTTGTGCGACAGACACAGCAGGACCTTGACCAAGGACGCGATACCTGCGACCGGTTCCAGATGGCCGATATTCGTCTTGACCGAGCCGACGGCGCATGAGTTTTCCTTGAGCGTCACGCCGCTTCGCTCGGCCAGTTTCGCAAAGGCCCGCTTGAGGCCGATCATTTCGATCGGGTCGCCTAGCGGCGTGCCAGTGCCATGGGCCTCGATGTAGCTGACGCTGTCAGGCGCAATGCCGGCCTTTTCGTGGGCTTCAACGATGACGCGGGCTTGTGAGAACGCGTTCGGTGAAGTCAGCGTGCGCGCCCGCCCACCGTGATTGGCGGCCGTGCCGCTGATGATCCCGAGGATGCGATCACCGTCTGCGATGGCCTGAGATTCAAACTTCAACAGCACGAGGCCCGCGCCTTCGCCCCGCACATAGCCGTTAGCGCCTTCATCGAAAGTGCGGCACATGCCGTCCGGCGACAACATGCCCAACTTCGAGAACGAGGTGAAGTGGATGGGTGTCGCCAGCACGCTGCTGCCACCGATCAGAGCCATATCGCATTCGCCCAATCGCAGCGACTGGATGCCATGATGCAGCGCGAGCAGCGAACTCGAGCAGGCGGTGTCGACGCACATGCTCGGGCCGTTGAGGTTGAACTGGTACGAGATGCGATTGGAGATCAGGCTCATCGCCATGCCCGTTGCCCAGTAGCCGAAGACGGCCTGTTGTGAGCCGCCGAGATAGGCTAGGTGGTCAGTCAATGAGGCGCCGATGTAGACAGCTGTGCGGCTGCCGCTGACCTTGGACTCTGGGTAGCCCGCGTCCTCGAAGCAGCTGGCAGCGAGTTCGAGAATGATCCGCTGCTGTGGGTCCATGTACTGGGCTTCGCGCGGTGAGATGCCGAAGTACATGGCGTCGAACTCGTCTGCGCCGGCTATGAATCCGCCCCATTTGCTGACCGATTTGTTCGGTGCTTCCGGGTCCACCGAGTAGTGCTCGTCCTTGCTCCAGCGTTGAGGCGGAATTTCTCCGACGCTGTTGACTTCATTGCGCAGGTTGTCCCAGAACTCGGCATAGCTTCGCGCACCCGGCATGCGGCAGGCCATGCCGATGATGGCGATGCGTTCACGCGCGGTATCTAACGGCAGCTTCTTCATGCGCCCTCGCTTCCTTGGACGGCGACCCGGGTGGTGGCGGGACTGACAGCCACTGGCTTCGCCATGCCGGTATCCGGCGGTTGTCGAATCTGCTGGACCAGGCGCGTCAGCACGTTCCCCGGGCCCATCTCATGGAAGGTCGTGACACCCCGGTCCAGCAGATAAAGTACGGAGTTGGTCCACTGGACCGGACTGAAGATTTGCTGCGTCAGCATGTCTCGCGCCAGGATCGAGTCTTCGACCGACTTGTACGGACGCGCGGTGACGTTGGAAAGTACCGGGATCTCTGGCGCGCGGAACGTGAAGCCGGACAAGAACTGCGCGAACTCGCGTGCCGCTTCCTTCATATAGCGCGAGTGAAAGGCCGCGCTGACCGGCAGGGGAACGTAGGCGGTGGTGCCGGCCTGTTCCAGCGGCGGGCCTGCGCGCTGGATCTCCGCCACCGGGCCGGAGATCACAGTTTGTGTCCGGCAGTTGTAATTCGCAATGTCCAGCTCAGTCAAGCCGTTCTCGCGCAACAACTCATGGATGCGGCGCGCAGGCAGGCCGACCACGGCCGCCATTCCGCCGTGCCTGGCCTGGCTCATCAAGGCGCCCCGCTTGTGCACGAGGCGCAGGCCGGTGATGAAGTCGATCACGCCTGCGGCGTGCAGCGCGTTGTATTCCCCGAGGCTGTGGCCGGCCAGATAGCGCGGCCGCAGGCCCTTGGACAAGGCGTGATATCCGTGCAGGGCATTGACCACGTACAACGCAGGCTGGGTGTACGCCGTTTGCTGCAATTTCCTGTCAGGGTCCTTGAGGCACACGGTGCGCAGCGAGTAGCCGAGCAGGTCATCAATCTCGCTCTCGAAGCGCCTGAACTCGGGCACGACGTCGAACAACTCGGCCCCCATGCCGACACGCTGCGAGCCCTGCCCGGCAAAAACAAATGCGTCCATGCTGATTGATCCTTCCGTGCGCCTGCGTACTAGGATTTGAACAAGGCCTCGATGCGCTCTCGCACCTCAGGAATGTGGAACGTCTTCTCATGCATCGCGACTTCCAATGCCGTGATGCCAGGCAAGGTGACGCGCATGTCGCCGACGAGATGGTTTTTCAACGTCACCAGCGAGACGCGCGGCTTTTCCGCCACGCTGCGTGCGAGCGACAGGGCGACATCGAGCACTTCCGTGCGTGACACCACCGGGAACGGCACGCCCCGGCGGGCCAGCTCATCGCCGCGATAGCTCTGGGCCGTCATGAGCATTTCCTGTGCGAGGCTGAGCCCCAACTTCTCCTTGACGACGCAGGTCGACCCGAAGCCCGGCGTGAACCCGTATTTCATGAAATTCGTGGTGTAGAGGCTCTCGCGGCTCAGGACCACGAAGTCTGCGAACAAACCCATGACGAAGCCGCCTCCGATGCCGTGACCTTGCATGGCCGAGATCACCGGAATGGGGCAGTGCAGCGGCAGGTCGTACAGCGGCTTGTCGGTGAATCGCCCGTCGCCATCGTGCAGGGAAAGCAGGGTTTCTTGCGTGCCGCCCGACGCGAAGTAGGAGTCGTAACCTGTCAACACGACCGCCTTGAGGTGGTCTTGCCGGCCAACCTGTTCGAACGCGTCGGCCAGGCCCTCGATGAGGCCGCGGGAAAAGCTGTTTTTGTGGACACGATCCTGCATCGTGATCTTTGCGATGCCGGGTTCCACTTCTTCCAGCGTCACCACGTCAGAGGCCATTTGCGACCGCCGATTCCCATGGAAAGACGCCGCTTCTGACATAGCGTTCGATGCTTGCAATGTTCTGCGGATCGCCGAACGCTGCTCGGTTGGTTGCCAGAGCCGCGGCCTTCGCCTCCTGCGTCAGCGGCTCGACTTCATTCATGAAGGCCTTGTATTGAATGATGGTCTTGCGCGACAGGCGTCTTAAGGGCAGCAGGTGTCGGCGCAGAAGCCCCTCGCTCTTCTCTTCGCAAGCATCGACCAGCCCATACGAGCAGGCTTGCTCTGCCGAAATCGGTTGGGTCATCGTCGTCAGGTAATGTGCCTTCTGATATCCGACGCGGCGGATCAAGAAGGGCATCACGCACGCCGGTATGAGCCCGAACAGCAGTTCGGACAGGCTGAACCTGGCGCTGCGGTCAGCCAGAGCGATGTCGCATGCGGCAACGAAGCCGACGCCCCCTGCGTTCACCTTGCCGCGCACGTTCGCGACCGTGATGTAAGGGCCGCTGGCGAGTTGATTCCAAAGCTCGTACAGCGGCTCCGGGTCGAGTTCACTGCGCTCGTTCACGGCGGAGAAGTCAGCGCCGAAACAGAACACCTCGGGCAGGCCTTCAATGACGACAATCGTGTGTTCGAGGCGCGCGGCCTCGTTCAGAGCCAGGCGCATTTCGGCGATCAACGCAGCGTTGATGGTGTTGTTCGCATGCGGCCGGTGGATCTGGATCGTGTAGACCGCTCCCTGCCTCGTGATCCGCAGTGTTTCGCAATCCGTCATAGCCACTCGTAAAGGCGATGGAACTCGTTGATTTCTTTGAGCACCAGCTGCTTGCCGCGGCGTGCTGCCTTAAGGCCGGGCAAGGTCTCGCGGTCGATCTTCACGTTGCGGGTGCCGAAACGCACGCAGCTGCTCTTCAGTAGTACGTCTTCGTACTCCGGGATGGTCAAGGCGGAGCGCCGGTCGAGGTGGGCAGCGATGTTCATCTGGGCCAGGCGGCGGGCGCCGTCGGCGCTGACCACGCCGCTGAAAAACTCCGAGCAGCAGCCCGAGCCGTAGGAGAAGCAGCCAATGCGCTTGGGAGCATCGAATCGCCCGTTGCAGATGGTGCTCGCCAGGGCCACGAACAGGGTGCCGCCCATCACGTTGCCGATCTGCTGGCAATAGTCGAGCCCTGGGAGCACGCGCTGGCGAAAGTCTTCCTCGATCTCAGGCAGCTTGGCCCTGCCAATTTTTCGCATCATGTTGCGGTGCGCGCCTTTGACCATGCCGCCGAACGGCGTGTGAAAACTCAGGTATTGAAATGATTCGCGGTAATCGGCACCGTCGACGCGCCGCTGGTACTCCAGGAACGTCTGTTCGCAGCATTCGAGGTAGGACAGCAGCGACAGGTCGGCATCGCCGGCTTCGCTGTCGACCTCGGGGCGGCAGGTGTCCATCACCTCGTAGCCGTAGTAACCATTGGCGCCGACATCGACCTGGAAGATGTGCGGCGTATCGCTGACCAGCAATGCCACCGCGCCAGCACCGCTGCTCGGCTCGGCATATGACCAGTCTTCAGACAGTGCCTCGCCACCATCGGCGACCATGAACCGCGAGATATCGGTCCCCACAACCAACGCCTTCGCGCCAGGCGACACCTGGGACAGGATGAAGTTCACAGCGGTCTGCAAGCCGGCAGTCGTGGCGTAACAGGCCTGCTTGATTTCGAACAAACGACAGTTGCGGCTGAGGCCGAGGTAGTCGTGAAGATAGGTGCTGATTGACTTCCCGAAGTCGATGCCCGACTCGGAGCAGGTGATGAGCATTTCGATGCGAGCCCGGTCTTCCGGGCTCATGGCATCGAGGATCGGTTTGGCCGCATTGGCGCCAAAAGTCACAGGGTCTTCATAGGGCAAGGCAACAGCCTTGCCTTTCATCAACAGGTTCTCGAAGCGTGCCACGTCGAGCTTGCGATGCGTCACCAATTTCATGACGTCGAGGTACGCAGTTCCGCCGAACACGTTCATCGCTTCAATACCAGCTACAGCCATCGAGACTTCTCCAATCGTTTAAGTACAGGAAGCGTGTCGGCTCACCCGTCGGGCGCGCCGCCCAGGCCACGCCGGCTCGGATGTGCGGCACCGCCCTTGAGCAATGCGACCTTATGGAAGGACTTGCTCGCGGTGCAGGCGCTGGTACTCGGTCGACTTCACTCTTTTCAGCCGACGGAGCAAGCGCACCCAAGGGGTCCAGGTTCGAGCTTTGGGCGTCAGGCCCAACTCGCGTTCGAGCTTGTCGAAGCTGTCGCCGACGACCGCGTCGTGCAAGGAGTGCATGACGAACAGCCACAGCAACGTCGCCTTCCAGCCCCGGGTGTGCATGTCGATGACAGAGCGGAACGCCATCGTGCCGTTGCCCAAATCAACGACGGATCCGGTGTGGGTGCCGTCGAAGCCGGCCGGCTTCAGGAACTTCCAGCTGTATCGCAGTTGTTCACCATTCTCGAAGAGCGTGATGACGAGGCGTGCAGCGCCCCGATTGAAAACACTGCCGACCACCGTCGGCCCGGGCGGGCCTTCGAGGTACATGTTGGGCCAACGGTCAAACGGGTACATGCGGTCTGTCAACGAGCCGTAGGTGCTCATGATTTCCTGCGCCTGTTTTTTCGTGCACCTGACGACGCGCTCATGAACGTTGTAAACCTTCATTTGGGGTCACCTCTAAACTCGACAAAATCGAGAAATTGAATGTGTTCTGACGTATACGATTTTCACAAAGAAGACATACGTATTCGTCAATGAATGTGTCTTTCGACTCAGTCGAGAATATAAGTCATCGATGAAATTTCGCAAGCAAGAAGCGCCTACAAACCTAGGGGGGCAGTTTTGGAAACTAGGGGATCCGCACTAAAAACTAGGGGCGTCGCACTAAAAGCTACCTGATCAAAACCACAGCAATTTCGGGGCCAATCACTAAGGATTGACGGGGCTGCAAGTGAAGTTAGGGGGGTGTGTGTGAATTGGGGGGTGCTGACACACAAAACCTATAGAGCCGGCGGCTAGACTCGTTGCTTCATGAGGGCATGGTGAGCACATGCTCCGCGGATTGACCAATCCTGGCTGTTCGTTGGCAAAATTTTGCGAGCAGATGCCCGCACCAATTTGGTGTAAGACGCGCGAAAATGGGGAGTATCAACATGAACACAAGCGAGATATATCTTATTGCAATGCTAATTATCTTCAGCGTGCCCTATCTTATATGGCGGCTGGCGGGTACGGAATACTATGCACCACTTGTGGTGGTGCAGATCATTACAGGCATCATTTTGGGGCCGGGCGTCTTGGGAGCATCGTTTCCAAACTACTACAACTTTGTGTTCAACCCCGTGGTTATTCAGGCGCTGAACGGCGTGGCGCAATGGGCCGTGATGTTGTTCGTGATGATTGCGGGCCTTGAACTGAATCTGCAACAGGCCTGGAAGCACCGCACCGAAAGCGGCGTCACCGCGGGTTTGGCCTTGGGTATGCCGCTCGTCTTTGGCAGCCTCGCGGCCCTGGCGTTGCTGGCCTTTCCCGGCTGGATCGGCGCCAATGCGGCCGCGTGGCAGTTCGTGTTGGGTGTCGGCATGTCCTGCGCCGTCACGGCGCTCCCCATCCTCATTCTTTTCATGGAGAAGCTGGACATCCTGCGCCAGCCGCTGGGGCAGCGCATTCTTCGCTATGCAAGCATTGACGACATTGCGATTTGGGGTGTGCTCGCGGTGATCTTGAGCGACTGGAATCGCATGGGCAAGCAGGGCTTGTTTCTGGCGGTGTTCATCGTCGCGGGGCTTGGCTTTCGATCCCTCATGAGGCGCATCTCCGAGCGGGACCGCTGGTACGTGTCAATCTTCTGGCTCGCGGCCTGTGGCCTGGGCGCCGACTGGTCGGGCCTGCACTACATGGTCGGCGCTTTCCTCGCCGGTGCGAGCATGGATTCACATTGGTTCGACCAGAAGCGGATGGACGCATTGCGCGAGCACGTGCTTCTTGTGTTGATGCCCGTCTTCTTCCTGAGCACCGGCCTGCGAACCAATTGGCAGGTCGGTGGTACCGCGGTGTTCATGGCGGCAGGAGTTCTGCTGGTGGCCTCGGTCGCGGGCAAGTTGCTCGGCGTCTCCCTGGCGGGCAGGATCCTGGGTTGGCACCGTGGTGAAAGCAGCATCATCGGCTGGTTGCTTCAAACCAAGGCGTTGATCATGATCATCTTCGCCAACGTGCTGCTGGACAAAGGCGTCATCACGAACGAAACGTTCACTGCGTTGCTGCTGATGGCCGTGGGCAGCACGATGCTGTCGATACCGATGGTGACTCCCATGCTCAAACGCATGGGGACGCTGGCGTTGCGCGCGGGACAACCGAACGCGCCCTCGGCGACCGGGCCCCGTCGACCTAAAACATCCCAACAGCTCCCATTGCCGGGACTGTCCGACAGTGACCTTGTCGGTGTTCCCGGCATTGAGAAGATGCCGAATGCTGCCCGAGGTTGCAGCTTCGGCGGGAGCCGGTCGCGGGGGTCGGCGTTAACTCAACCCACTGACGCTTGACCTTCAAACATCTGCTCGATTCGGTGCCGAACCTCAGGTCGATGGAAGGTCTTCTTGTGCATTTCGATTTCAAGCCGGACAGTTTCATCCAGCAGCTCCCTGAGCTCGCGCACCATGTGCGCCTTGAGCGTCACGATAGATTCCCGCGGCTTCTCTGCAATGCCACAGGCCAACTTCATGGCATAGGGAACGACCTCCTTGCGCGGCAGAACGGGCAACGGGACGCCGCGCCGCTGCAACTCGGCGCCCTGGAAGTCGTCGCCGTTCATGAGCATTTCATATCCCAGGTTGAAACCCATGCGCTTGGGAAGGATGTAGGTCGCACCCATGCCTGGCGTGAAGCCGTATTTCATGAAACTGGCGCTGTAGACGCTCTCAAGACTCAAGACCACGAAGTCGGAGAACAACCCCATCGCCAAGCCGCCGCCCAGTGCATGACCTTGCATCGCAGAAATGACAGGAAGTTCGCAAAGCAAAGGCGGACGCATCATGTCCACTTCATCGAAGTAGTGCTTGCCTTCTTGCAGCGTCAGCAGGTCAGCACGTGTTCCGCCGGTCGAGAAATAACTGTCGTAACCCGTCACGACGACGGCACGGAAGCGCTGGCTCTGCGAGATCTGCCGGTACGCATCCAGCAGCCCGGCCGTCAAAGCCCGGGTGAACATGTTTTTGTTCTCCCTGTCGTGCAAGGTGATCTTGGCCACACCAGGATAGGCCTCCTCAATAGTCACTACGTTTCCTGACATTGGGTGCTCCTAAACCATGTGTCGCCGTTCGCAACCAACTCGTTTGCACATTTCGCGCCCGCTGGTTGATTCTGTAGACCTGCGCGCGAGGGCGCAGTCTAACATCGCATAAGCAGCGGATTCGCATCTCATACTCATGCAAGACATCAAGACAGTGTTCGCCTTCTCCGGGCAAGGTTCGCAGTACTTCCAAATGGGTCTGGAATTGCACCTTCACGATGCCTTCTTTCGCCATTGGATGAAACGCATGGAAGAACTGGTGCGTGATCTGTCGGGCCTGTCGGTGTTGAGCGCGATGTACGACACGACGAAGACCAAGGCGGACACGTTCGACCATTTGCCGCTCACACATCCGGCCATCTTCATGGTCGAGTGGGCGACAGCGCAGTCGCTCATTCGACGTGGCGTCGTGCCATCGATGGTGTTGGGTGTCAGCCTGGGCACGATCACCGCTGCGGCGCTTGCCGGCTGCATGACGTGGGAACATGCACTGACCTCGATCGTGCAACAGGCGCAAGTGGTGGAGGATCACGCTGTGCGCGGCGGCATGATCGCCGTGCGATCAGACTCTCGTGTGCTTCAGGATGACGAACTGCAAGGCCGCTGCGAGGTGGCGGCACGCAACTTCAAAAATCACTTCGTGGTTTCTGCACCGCAGCGTGAACTGCCCGCTATCGAGTCGTGCCTGCGCCGCCATCAGACGACCTTTCAACGTTTGCCGGTGCGGTTTCCATTCCACTCCAGTTGGCTGGACGGTTTGCGCACCCGTCTGCATGAGGCCGGCCCGGTCGCCGACACGTCGGCGCAATTGCCAGTGGCGTGTTGTGCGGCGGTCGAAATCCTGACGCAGTTGCCGATGAATCATTTTTGGTCGGTCGCACGATTGCCCATCCAGTTTTCCGCCCTCGTTGACAAGCTGGAATCCCAAGGCAACTACGTGTATGTAGACGTGGGTCCAGCAGGCACGCTGGCGACGTTTCTGCGATACGCCTTGCCGCCTGCGAGCAAGTCCCGGGTTTTTCCGACCCTCACGCCGTTTGGCCGCGACATCCGAAACCTGGAGGCGGTGTGCAGGGGCTGAGCGGGGAAGGCGAGCCGGAGCCTTTCGAAGGCTTCGCGAAGGAGCGCGAGAGGCGCCCATGCTGATCATCGAGCCTGACCACGTCCATCTCTGGCTGACCTTTCCAGATGAGATCCAGGACACCTGTTTGCTGGAGCAATACGTGGCAATGTTGTCGCCGCAGGAGCGCGTGCAGCTGGCGCGTTTTCATTTCGCCAGGGACCGGCACCGCTACCTGTTGACTCGGGCTTGCATACGCACCGTCCTGTCAAAGTACGCTGCGATCGAACCTGCTCGGTGGGAGTTCGTGTCCAGCGCCCACGGTCGGCCCGGGATCGCCAACCATGGGGAGAACATCGAATCGCTATCGTTCAACATCTCCCACACTGCCGGGCTCATCCTCGTTGGCGTCACGCGTAGAAACGAACTGGGTGTCGATGTTGAAAGCCTCAGCGCACGCGCCGCACCGGTCGATATTGCGCGCAGTTATTTCGCTCCGACCGAATGCGAAATGCTCCAAGCCACGCCGCTTTCCTCGCGCGCGGACATGTTTCTTCGCCTCTGGACCCTCAAGGAGTCCTACGTCAAGGCGCGTGGCCTCGGCCTGGCCATGCCGCTCGACCAATTCAGCTTTCGAATCGGATCGAACAGCGAGCTTGAGTTCACCACCGACCCATCCATGGACGATCTCGCCGAACGCTGGCACTTCATGCAGTTTCGGATTCGCACCGATTTCGTGGCCGCCGTCTGCGCGCGTCGACTGCCTGGCGTTGCGCAAACGTACTCTGCGAGGGCGATTATTCCGCTTGCAAGGGATTGCGCTTTCGAGTGCGAATGTGTTGCGGCTTCCAGCAAGTATTCGGGTTCAATGCCCACACGCGCGACTTCGCCGTAGCCATCGGCACGACACCAACTTCGGCGTGAAAATTTCTGGCCCTGTTGAATTTCAATTGAGTTGGCGGGCTGAGCGACGCCGGCACTATGCAAGAACCGTTCGGTAAAGAGGTCTTAAAAAATGTTGCCTATCGCTGCGCAGATATTGATTGCCTTGGGAGTTTTCCATGTCATTTTTGGGCTATTTCAGTTCAAAGTTCCCATCCGCGAGGCGATTGCAGAGGGGTTCGTTGGACGCTTCATGCGCAGCGACTCACGTCGATTGGCGTTCTGGTTCATTCTTGTGGGCCCGCTGTTGACCCTGCTCGGACAGATCGCCTTGCGCGCGATCGCCACCGCTGACATGGGCATGCTGATGACCATCGGCCTGTACCTGTTCGGCGCCTCCGTGGTTGGGGTTATGGCGTTCCCGAAGTCGCCGCTTTGGGCGCTCATGCCGTCATCGGCCATCTTCGTCGCAGCCGGACTGGGCTGGGTCACATGATCCCTCCCGGCCTAGTTGCCAGATTGGCTCTGTCGTTTTTCGCCGGCGAATGGCAACCGTAAGGTGCGATGTGCCCTTGCACAGCGTGCTGGATCGACGCTGGGTCGAGGCATCCTACTTTCGCGATGCATACCGAGCACCCTTGCGTGACAAGCGGGCCACGCTGCCAGACATTTTTCTCGGCATTTTTGCGCACATGCCCTGGTGGATGAAATCAGTTCTCATCGTGCGCAACCTTGTGGCAACGTGGTGCCGGCTCGACGCGCCGTCAGCCGCAGAGGTCCTGCATGTTCGAGCCAAAGACAGCTATCGCGTCGGCGAAAAAATCGGCCTGTGGCCAATTTTTCACCTGGATGAAAACGAGCTCGTCGTGGGCCGCAACAACAAGCACCTTGACTTCAGGCTTTCCCTCGTCAAGCTCATAGAGGGTGAGAACGCGAGCATCGTCGTGTCAACGGTTTGCTCGGTTCACAACCTGTACGGAAAAATTTATCTCTTCTTCATCGTCCCTTTCCACGAACGGGGCGTACAGCGGCTGATTACCAATGCGTTGGCACCGGGAAGAATCTGACTTGCGATGATGGTCTTCGCTGAAGCAATGTCGAGGCGGTTGACGACGGCGCAGCTGCAAGATTCACTGAATCTCCGATGCCGCAGCGCATGCCGTTGTCCGGGTTGGTGCGTTGCAGGCCAGAGCCGTTCGTCACGGTCGCCAGCATTGGCCAGTCTGCGGACCAATCCACACGACGCCCGCCATGGGCGTCGAGGATCGGCAGCGAAAATTCTGGTTATGCCAGAGCCATGACAGGGTTGGATCCGATACGCACAGCCAGCTGCGGGCGTTCCCTCCCAAACTTCGACGGTCTACAGCCGTTCCGGTGCCGAATAGCTCCGCTCATGAAGATTGCAGGGCATCCACCCCAGCGCCGACAACTGAACCGCCGAAAGCACGAGACGATCTCCGACCCCGGCGCTCGCCAGGGTCGGATAGCTGCTGTTTCTGGGATCAAAAGCTCTCCATGAAAATGGATCAACTGAATCCCGCAGTGGAGGGGGCCTTAGCGGGCGATGTACTCATCGATGAGTTTTCCGCCGATGGGTGCAACCTCATTTGCCAGCGGCAAGGGTGTCCAGGTACCCGCCGGCAGATGCCCGAACACCTTGGGCGGTGGCTCCGATGGCTGGCGACGAGGATCCAGCGCCTTGATGATCTGAGCCGTGGGAGTCAAGGCGTTCACCAGCAGTGAGGGCGGGCGACGGCCCGAACCATCATCGGTGTGGCAGCCCAAGCAGAACAGATTGTTGGAGCTGTCTGGCCTGGGCTGATTAAAGACCAGCGGCCCTTCCGGAAAAATTATCTTACTGCGAAGCGATACCGCTCCCGCAGGCAGAACATTGAGATCGACCCAACCATCCTGATTTTTGTTGGAATCGAAACAAAGGAACAGGCTGTCGGCTCTGCCCGATACCCGGCGAATTCTGTCATGGAATAGGCTTGGTACGCTTTGAGCCTTTCTCAGTAGAGGCGAATTTGCGTCAAGCGTGCGATCAAGGGCAACAATGGAGCCAAGGGATTGGTTGCACATCTCCTCATCGTTCATATTTTGCGCATCGCCCACCACCTTGAAGTTATCAACCCAACCGTGAAAGCCGACGCTTGGATTGGACGTGCTAGTGCTCCTTCCAACCGACAATGTGCCCGGCTGAATACGCAACAATTGATCCGCAGCTGGATTCGGATTTCTCCAATCCCGGACAAGCATTCCATCACGAAAAACTTCAACACGTATGCCGTTTTGGTGAATACGGAACCCAAGATGGCTGTAGGCTGAAAACGGCAACGCTGTATTCAGAGGAAAATCAAAACGCTTGCCGGCCGGCGTGACAAAACTAACCGAGTGCAAGCCTCGAAGATCGATGGCCGAACCGTCAGGGAATCCGAGCAACCGGCGATAGTTGAGGTCATTCCTCATGCGTGGGTCGATAGACACCCCGACATACCATACGCCGTTTTGCAACACACGTGGCTGGTCCGCTGAAATCGTGTACGCAAGACCTGAAGACGGCCGCATGAAGAGGCCTTTGCCTTGAACGCCCCCGATCGCAACCCGCTCCACCTCACCGTTGCCGATGATCTCGCCGTATGCAGGTGTCTTGTAAAGGCCAGACGCAGCATTTTGAACCCGCTTGTAGTTCTCCGTCATGCCTGCGCCAGACTTTGACTGCACCATTTCGGAAGAAATTAGGTAACGGGGATTTAACCAATCGTCGAAGGCAACCACATCGGTGGCGGTTCCGTTGCTGACCAGCCAGGCCACATCTCTCGGAACATGCAGCTTCATGTTCTTGTCATGGTTGAGTTTGTTCTCGATCGAGTCGATGAAATTGATGTTGCCAGAGGCGCCTCGAATGGTGTCGAGGCCGCCGTTACTGGTATTTCCAGATCCAGAGCCAATCCTCACCCACGACTTGCTGTCACTGCCATCAAAAAGCTTGACGATCCGCTGGCCCGTTGGGAGTGGGCCTACATCGTAGTCGGTGTTATTGATCATGTTGTCTATGAGCACGACCCGTCCCTGAGTCCACGCTCCGACCACGGAAACAGCACGGGTTTGGTTGCCGCCCTCGACAAATCCGAGATCGCACTGGATGCCATCAAGGCAGCGGGTTTCGTACCGATCCCTGTCAGAGCCTTGCAAAGACTTTTGCCCATCACTGGTTCCAAAGAACAGGTTTTCCCCATTACTGCTGACCCATGGGTAAGTGGCTGCAAGTCCGGCACCATCTGGAATCACGGTTCCATCCGGGTAGGTCCAGCGAAAGCGGCCTACGCCGTAACTGGCCTTGATCCGTGGGTCATAGGGCATGTGGGAGATCGGGTATGGCGTCGAAAACCCAGCGGGGTCGCAGGCGGGGAGGCTGGGGTCGATGGCGCTGTAGATGGCGTTGTAGCCACCCGAGATGGTCTTGCCGTCTTCGCCCGTGTACTGAAGCCTGATACTGCCCACACGGGCAACCAATAAGCGACCGTCTCGTGTGATTGTGTGCTCCAGCAGTATGCGAGCACCAGGCTGAGACCACGTCGCTCCCTTCACGGGCGGCTCGGTTCTGATCTCACGAATTCTCGATGTGGCGGTTTTTGGATTCTCGACCTCAACCGTGACCTTGGTTCCCCACAACTCGATTTGATCCTTGTCGTTGGCCTTGGTTATAAACGGTGTGATCACCGAGAACTGATGACAATCGTTTTGGCCATCCGCGCCACAAGTCTTCACTGTAGGAACTTTAGGGTCGTTGCAAATCGCTGAGTGAACCAAGAACCCAGCGAGGTTCGGGCCGACAAACTTGCTACTTGGCAGTTCAAAGGCATTGCGATCAGCCAACAATTCCATGCTGGCCGTGCCAGAGGGATCTCCTGTGCCTGAAGATAAAAAGGATGTCTTCAGGCGCTTTGGCTCATACAAAAAGAACCGGAAAGTGCCAATCTGGTCTGGACCCGTGCGGGTCTTCGTTTGCATGGCAATTCTGCCATCTGCAGTGGTTCGATACGGCGGTATGTGGGGCCGATCAAAGGAGCCCATATCTCTAAGGCTACGGTCGGGATTCTTCTGTGTGCCTCCTGGCTTGATGTTGACCAGATGAACACTTCGCGATATTGAAGGCACCAGGGGCAGCAGCCGACTGTCATCCGCCGTGGTGCCCACGCTGCCTTGGGCGCAGCTCGCATCCAAGCTTGGATTGTCGATACACGTGGTGACCGCAGGTGCGGGTGCGGGTGCGGGTGCGGGTGCGGGTGCGGGTGCGGGTGCGGGTGCGGGTGCGGGTGCGGGTGCTGGTGCTGGTGCTGGTGCGGGTGCTGGTGCTGGTGCTGGTGCTGGTGCTGGTGCTGGTGCTGGTGCTGGTGCTGGTGCTGGTGCTGGTGCTGGAGCCGGGCTCAGCGTCAGCGTCAAAGAGGCCTTCGGGCCTGCCGCCCCGGAGCTCGAATATGGTGCCGCATTGATAACGTACACGCCATTGACCGGAGCCCACGGGTTGTAAACGCCATTCCGATCCCCTTTGTAGGCAAACGGAGCGCTGCTCTCGGTGTGTGTGGTCGAGGAGGCGTCAGTAAAGGTGACTTTGCTTGTGCCAACCGCGTTGGCCCGCACATTGATTCGAGGCGGGCGCGCGGTGAGGGTGCCGCTGGAGGTGAAGGTTGCGACGTCGGCGCCGGTGTCGGCGTTGACCACCGTGAAGCTCTGTACCGTCTGTGCTGACGCGGCCGTAGCGCAACTGAGCAAGCCAGCTAACACCAGCTTGTTTCTCGAACATTTGATTTTGGACATTGTTATCGCCATGCGCAGGTCAAGCCTGCGGAGTTGTTGATATGAATGAAAGGTTCAACCGCTGGGGGCTTAGTCAGGCAAGGAGGCACCTCATCGTCCGACGCGTTGATCGCCAATGCGTTCGTCCAACGCAGCGCTGGCTTTGCTCTTTTGTTGGCAGACGAACCTGCTGCTCACGCCGTGTTCGGCAGCTAAATCAGTTATTGACTACGAACTCGCCAGTGCTCGGGCGGCCAGGCCCCGACGTTCGCGCTCGGGCAGCCGCGCTGCCACACTTCCGGAGCGATTCAGGTACTCGCCCCGGCTGAACAATGGGGAGCCAGTATCGGCCGAGGACGCCCGCCTTCCGGGTATCAGTGTGTAATTCCTGTTTGAACCCCGCCCTCAGCGCGCTGTTCCAGAACCCGCCTCATCGCATAAACAAGCCGCGGCTCACCAACAGCGACTGTCCGGTGAGCGCGTTCGAGTTTGGCTCGCTTGGTCGCCACAAGCGTTGCCGCACTGGAAGCGGCCGAGCAAATGGCCTGTTGCCTCCGCGGCTAGTCGTGGCCTTGCGCCGCCCTACAGGCATGACCCGCGACGCGTGGACAATAATGACCGGCTTGCCTCGATGCAAGCCAAAGACCTCTCCCGCCATGACTTTTTCAAGGGCCTGGCGAGAGCTGTTTTTGATTGAAAACTCAGCCCGACCGAGATGACCCAACCATGAACTCAATGCACTACCGCGGTGGCCGGCTCTATGTCGACGAGATCCCCGCGGATCGCTTGCTCGAGGAGTACGGCAGTCCTTTGTACGTCTACTCCGGGCGGGCACTGGCCACGCAAGTCGAACTGTTGAAATCGGCATTCGAAGGCATCACCCCGAAGATCTGTTTCTCGGTCAAGAGTTGCGGCAATCTCAGCGTGTTGCGCGCGCTCAGGGACCTCGGTGTGTCTTTTGACGTGGTCAGTGGCGGCGAACTCTTTCGCGCGTTGAAGGCCGGCGCCTCCGCCCAGGACATCGTCTTTGCTGGAGTGGGCAAGTCGTTGGACGAGATCCGCCAAGCGCTGCGCGTAGGCATCTTCATGTTCAACGCCGAATCGATCGAAGAAGTCGAACGCATCGACGCCCTGGCGGTTGAAGAAGGCGTGTCCGCGCGCGTTTCCCTGCGCATCAATCCCGATGTGGCCGATGTGACCACACCAGAAAAAACCTCCACTGGTGGGCGTCAGACGAAGTTCGGAATACCGATGCCGGACGCCCTGAGGCTGTTCACGCGCCGGTGGCAGAAAACAGACCTGTGCGGAATTCACTTCCACTTGGGGTCACCGATATCCCGGGCAGATGTTTACATCGCGGCCATTGATCGAGCCGAGCAATTCATGGCTGAAGTCGAGGCGGCCGGCGGAAACATCAGCCATTTGAACATCGGGGGTGGCTACCCCGTGCAGTACCGGGCCGGTGAGCCGCCCGCCAACGATGTGCGCGAGATCGCGTCTGTCATTTGCGAGAGGCTGCGCCCGATGCATGGACGGGGCGTGAAGATTTTGATCGAACCGGGACGCGTCATTTCTGCCAACAGTGGGGTGTTGCTCGCCACGGTCGAATACCTCAAACGCGGCTGGGAGACGCGCATCGCCATTCTCGATGCTGGCATGAACTGTCTATTGAGGCCCGCGTTTTATGGTGCGTACCATGCGATTTGGCCCACGACGGTAAAGGGTGCCGAGGGGAGCTGGCTGGAGATGGAAAATCATCTCCAGGCCGCGGGCGTCGAGTTGTCCGCTACCGATATCGTTGGGCCTATCTGCGAAACAAGTGACTACTTCGACCGCGCGCGCGCGATGCCGGCATTCGCACAGGGAGACCATCTCGCGATCTTTTCAACCGGCGCCTACGGCATGGCCATGGCGAGCCACTACAACGCTCGTCCGTTGCCTGCGGAGGTGATGGTTAGCGGCGACACGGCGAAATTGATCCGGCGACGCGAAAGCTACGATGACCTTGTGGCAGCTGAGGTCCCGTGCTGAAGCAGACCTCGCTCACGAACTGATCGCAAACGGCGGCCGGAACCTGGGGAGTCGCATCGGCATCGTCGATGCCGGCTCAACCGGCGCGATGTTGGCGCCGCGATTTTTGCCGCCCGCGTCCAGACGGGGCTGTCCAGATCGCGCGCGAAATTCCGCCCGATTTCACCGCCAGCTTCATCTCGGAGGATTTCGAGTAGCGGCTGACCTGGCGATGAACCTTCAATGGGTTATGTCCGGTGTTCATCTGGAGCGAGTCTGGGCGACTGGACGTCGCCAAACACCCAGACTGTCGTGCAAGGACGGTAGTTGATCGCCGCTGCGCGGCAGCCTCGTGCCCTTCGTCGCCAGAGGCGCGAAGCTCACCCCTAAGATGGGCGCATGTCGAGCCCGCAAACGAAACGCCCCGCTGCCCTCGGCAAAACGCGCCCACCGCGGCTGGGGCGTGCGTTCGGGCGAGAGCGGCTGTTCGCGGTGATCGATGCCTCGCCAGCCGCAGCGGTCTGGATCGCCGGACCCCCAGGCATTGGCAAGACAACACTCGTCACAACCTACCTGCAAAGCCGCGCCATCCCGTGCCTGTGGTTGCAGCTGGACAATGGGGATGCCGATCCTGCCAGCTTCGCGCACTTTCTGCAGCTCGCCGCGGCGCTGCCGAAGCCGACTGGAACCCGGCCACGCGCGCCTTCGCCGCCGAGCGCGGACGACCTGCGCGACGTGCCTACTTACGTCCGCCGCTGTATGCGCCGGATCGCTGCCGAGCGACCGCTGCCCTGGGCGCTGGTGCTCGACAACGTGCAGGAGTTGGGCGACGCGCCCGGGCTGCACATGGGCATCGCCGCTGCCCTCACCGAGTTGCCCGAGGGCGCGCGCGTGTTCGTCATCAGCCGCGAACCGCCAAACCCGGCCTATGCCCGTGCGATGGCGGGCCAGCAGTTGGATCTCATCGACGAGACGATGCTGCGCTTCGACGACACCGACGCGCAGCAACTCGTCGACTTACATGGCCGCGATTGGCGTGGTGCCGAGTTGCGCGAGCTCACCGACGGTTGGGCTGCAGCGATGATCCTACTGATTGCCGCGCGCGCCGAGCTCGGCCCTGGCGCCGCGCTGCGCAGCGGCACGGCCCGCGAGCGGCTGTTCGCGTTTTTCGCGACCGAGGTGCTTGCGGGCATGAGCGAGAGTGATGCGCAGGCCTTGATGTGCATTGCCTTGCTGCCCAGCGCGACAGCCGCGATGGCAGTAGCCGTCAGCGGCGACGCACGATCCGGTGAATTGCTGGCCGACCTCACGCGCCGCAGCCTCTTCACCGAATGCCGTGAGGGAAACGTGGCGGCCTACACCTTCCATGCACTTTTCAGCGAATTTCTCCGCGCGCGCGCAGCGCAGACGCTCGCCGCGCCAGCGCTGCGCACCCTGCGCGTGCAGGCCGCGAACGTGCTCACGGCGCACGGCCAGGGCGACGCCGCGATCGCCCTGCTGATCGCCGCCGAAGCCTGGCCCGAAGCGCTGCAGCGCATCAATGCACAGGCTGCGGGCCTCGTCACCCAGGGGCGAACGGCGCTGGTGCGTGAGTCGATCCTTGCGGTTTTGAAGAACACCCTGGACGCAGCACCCGACATCGTTTGCGATGCGCCGCAAACCTGGTACTGGCTCGGCCACTGCAGCCTCGCTGGCGATCCGGCGCAGGCGCTGGAGCAGCTCGAGCGCGCTCGCTTGGGTTACGACGCGATCGGTGACGCGCGCGGCGCGTTCTGCACCGCCGCCGCCGCGGCCGATGCCATCGTCTTCATCGGCGCCAGCCTGCAGCCGATCAAGCGCTGGATGCCGATGCTGGAGTCGCATGCGGGCACCTACCTCGCGCACCGCGACGACGAGACCGATCTGCGTGTATTGCCCGGGCTGCTGGCCGCCTTCGTGCACTGTGCCACCGCGCACCCGCTTACCGCGTCAATTGCCGACCGCGCTGAGCGACTGCTCGACCAACCGCTTGGCGCCAGCCAGCGCATCCTGCTCGGCACGCTCGCCTACTACCTCCTGTGGACCGGCCAGACCGCGCGGCTAGACCGCGTGCTGCTCAAGGTCGACCGCATGTGCGCCGGCGTCGACGCGGCGCCGGCAACGTTGCTGCGCTGGTACAGCGCATCGGTGATGATTCGCTCGCTTCGGGGCCAAGTCGACGAGGCGCTGGCGCACGCGCGGCAGGCACTCGCGGTGACGCGTGGCGCCCCAGCGCCGATGCGGGGCCGGGCGCATTTGCTGTTGGTGCTGGCCGCGTTGGCGGCACGCGATGCAGCGCTTGCGCGCACGCACCTGGCCGAAGCCGCTGCGCTGCTGGAGTTGAACAACGCCAGCGATTCAACCATCTACGAATTTCAGCGCGGCATGCTGATGCTGCTGGACGGCGACTGGACGGGCGCAGATCAGTTGATGCGCGCCGCCGTTGCCAGCGGCCAGGCCAGCGGCTGGCCGCTGCGCGAGCACATCGCGCTTCTCGGGCAAACGCTCGCATCGACCCAGATTGGCGCGCTGGCTGATGCACAGAGCACGCTCGACGCCGTGCTTGCGCACCCGTTTTATACCGTCTGCCGCTGGCACCACTGGCTCGCGTCGCTGATCGAGGCTCACCTCGCCCAGTGTGGCGGAGAGAACGCCCGCGCTCTCACCGCCCTGGCGCGCGCTTTCGCCTTGGGCCGCGACTATGGCTTCGACTTCGGGCCCATGCCCTACTGCTGCGGCGACATGATGCCCAGACTCGTTGCGCTGGCGCTGGCCAACGACATTGATACACCGTTTGCGCTCCATTTGATTCGCCGTCACGCGCTCGCCGCGCCGGCCGATGCCGGGGCCCGCTGGCCGTGGCCGGTGCGCATCCGGTGTTTGGGGACATTTGTGATCGAGCGCGACGGCCAGGCGCTCGTCCAATCGCGAAAGGAAAGCCGCAAACCGCTCGACCTGCTGAAGCTGACGATTGCGCTGGGCGGTGCTGGCGTGCGCGCCGATCGGCTGACCGCGCTTCTGTGGCCCGAGGCAGAGGGGGATGCGGCGCAGAACTCGTTCGACAACGCTTTGCACCGCCTGCGCAAGTTGATCGGCGAGAAGCAACTCGTGCTGCAGGCCGGCGCCCTGAGCTTGAACCCGGCCAGTTGTTGGACCGATGTGGCCGCGCTCGAAGCCTGCCTGCGTGAGGCGGCGGGGTTGTCTGTCGATGCAACGGCTGGCGCTGGCGCTGGTGCTGGTGCTGGTGCTGGTGCTGGTGCTGGTGCTGGTGCTGGTGCTGGTGCTGGTGCTGGTGCGGGTGCGGGTGCAGCAGCGGCTGTTGCCGTCGCCGAGCAGGCGCTGGCGCTGTACCAGGGCGACTTCCTGGCTGGCGACGAGGCGCACCCCGAAGTGCTTGTCGCGCGGCATCGTCTGCGGGCCAGGTTCGTGCGCCACATGGAAGCTCAAGGCGCGCTGCTTGAGGCGCACCACGAGCACGCTGCGGCCGAGCGGGTGTATCGCCGCGTGATCGAGCGCGAGCCACTGGCCGAGGACATCGTGCGCCGGCTGATCCGGTGCCTGCTCGTGCTCGGCCGCCGCGCCGAGGCCTACGAGGCCTACCGCCATTGCCGCCAGCAACTTTCGGTGCTGCTCGGCATCCGCCCGGCTGCAGAGACCGAGGCATTGGTCGAGACCTTGCGCGAAGCCTGAAAAGCGAATCCTTAAGTCATCTCTAGGTAGGTTGCCGTTACGGTCAGCTCACTCAGGCGAAGTGCTTTGAGCGATTGTTTGACGGCCCCATGGCCCCACCTCAGGAGATGACATGCTTCAAAAATTGATTTCACGGCGCCGCTTCGCAAGCGCAAGCGCAGCCCTCGGCGCGCTGATTGCCGTGCCCGCGCTCATGCGGGCGGGCGCGGCGCAGGCAGCCACTCTGCCTGCGACCTTGCGCATCCTCTGCAGCGGTCCGGCCGGCAGCATCCCGGACACCGTGGCGCGCCGTTATGCCGAGCAGCTTGCCGGCCGCATCGCAACCAGCGTTGTTGTTGACAACCGCGTTGGCGCGGCGGGCCAACTGGCCGTTGCGGCGCTGCGCCAGTCGAATGCCGATGGCATGACGATGCTCCTTGCCCAGGGCGCCATCGCGACCGTTTACCCGTATCTCTACGCCAAGCTCGGCTACGACCCGGCGATCGACCTGAAGCCGGTGTCGCTGGCCGCCGAAGCAACGCTGGGGCTGGCCGTCGGCCAGGCTGTTCCGGCAAGCGTGGCCACACTGCGCGATTTCATCGAGTGGGCGCGCCGCAACCCGAGCCTCACGAACTTCGGATCGCCCGGGACCGGCACGTTGCCACACCTGCTCGGCGCAGCTTTGTTCCGCGAGGCGCAGGTCGAGTGGCAGCACGTTCCCTACCCTGGCGGACCACCGGCGCTGGTCGATCTGATGGGCGGGCGCATCGCCGCGCTGATCCTGCCAGAGGGGCTGCTTCGCCAACACCATGCGACAGGTCGGCTCCGCGTTATTGCGACCTCGGCCGCCACACGCAGCGTCTACTTGCCTGACGTGCCGACCTTCGTCGAACAAGGCTGGCCAAGCCTCCTGATGCGCGAGTGGTTCGCCTTCTTCATGCCGGGCGCCGCACCGGCAGCCAGTGTTGAAGCAGCGTCGCAGGCGATTCAAGTCGCTGCCGCCGATAAGTCAGTCCTGGCGGCACTTGGCGAGGCCGGCATGGCGGTCACGGCGAGCACACCGCTGGCGCTGGCCGGGCGCATCGCCACTGACCAGCTGTATTGGCAAGGCGTCTTGCGCGCTACGGGCGTCCGGGCGGAATCATGAGCGTGCTCTTTGCAGACGCCGAACGGCATCCGTGGGACGATGCTGCACAGGGCTGGGACCGGCATGCTCCCTCGATCCGCACCTGGCTGCGCGACGCCACCACAGCGATGCTGGATGCCGCGCACCTGACACGCGGCGCGCGAGTGCTCGACATCGCCGCCGGTGCCGGCGACCAGACGCTCGATATCGCTAAACGCATCGACGCCGGCGGTGAGGTGTTGGCGACCGACATCTCGCCCCGCATCCTCCGCTTGGCGAAAGAGCGGTTGCGTGAAGCCGGCATCATGACTGCAGTGACGCGCGTGGCCGATGCGCAGGCTCTTGGTCTGGCCGGTGCGAACTTCGACGCCGCGGTCTGCCGCCTCGGCTTGATGTTCTGCACCTCGCCGTTGCGGGCGCTGCAGGGCGCGCGCGCGGCGCTGCGGCCGGGGGGGCGATTCAGTGCGCTGGTGTTTTCAACACCGCAAGCCAACCCCTGCCTTGCGGTTCTTGCTCGGGCCGCGCATCGCCACGCCGGGGTGGCGGAGGTTAGCCCGTTCGAGCCGGGCGGGTTGATGAGCCTCGGCCAGCCGGGCGTGATGCTGCGGCTGCTGCGCGAGGCCGGGTTCATCGACATCGCCGTGCAGCCAATCGCCGCGCCGTTCGTGCTGCCCTCGGTGCAGCACTACATCGAGTTTGTTCGCAGCGCGGCATCGCCCATCATGCAAATGCTGAAGGCGCTGCCACCGGCCGCACAGGCCGCTGCGTGGGACGAGATGACTCAGCAGTTGCAGGTGTTCTCAACATCTGGCGGCTGGGCTGGGCCGAACGAACTGTTGCTCTGCTCCGCCACGGCCGACGCCGACGAAAATCACATTCATTCGCGATGAGGCGCAAGCACTCGATGAACACGGCACCATGTTTCGCGCAGACGGCCATGGTGCAGTGGAACGGCCTTGGCGCCGCTGAGCGTGCCCGCCGACGGTGACGACCTCCCGTTCGGCGGCCTACTCGCACGCACCAACAGCGTATTCATCAGTGTTCGCACTTTCGGTTCGCTGACCTTCAGCGGCGAATCTCCATCGTTCGTCAAGCACCTATCGGGCGGCGGCGCGCAGCTCGCGTTCCCCCGACTGGGCCCGAGAGAGTCAGCGGCGTGTTGGCGCCGGGCGAAACAGGCCAAGGCATACATCCACAGGTTGCCGTTACGCGGCAGGCGATCAATCCCAGCTCAATATTGGATTGGCGCGGACAGGCCTGTGAGCCCGCAGACGACCCACCCCGAAGACAGCGTCCACGTTACCCGCCGAATCGTGCGTGCTACATTCGCTCCTATGTTGTTTAGCCCTGCCTACTTTTTTGCGTACTCCTGGTTCTCGCACCGCTCGGCGGCCGGAGAGGGAAGCGCGCACACAAGGTAGACAGCGCAACGAATCTCCAGAAACCGCCGGGCTAATCCCCGGCGGTTTTTTTTCATCTGCGCAATCCTCAAGAACACACCAGGAGCCACCACCATGCCCAGTTCACCCAGCAGCAGCAACACGGCCATCGAGGGTTGGTATGCGCACACGGAACGAACAAGCCAAACGGATGACCAGAGGATTCAGGACGTGATGCCGCTGCCGCCGCCCGAGCATCTGATCCGCTTCTTTCCGCTCGCCGGAACGCCGGTCGAGACCTTGATCGGGGACACGCGCAGCGCGATCCGTAAGATCATGAAGAGGAAGGATGATCGGTTGCTCGTGATCATGGGTCCCTGCTCAATCCACGACCCGGTAGCGGCTGTCGAGTACGCGCGCAAGCTCAAGACCATGCGCGACAAGTACGCCGGAACACTTGAGATTGTGATGCGCGTGTACTTCGAAAAGCCGCGCACCACAGTTGGTTGGAAGGGCCTGATCAACGACCCCTACCTTGACGAGAGTTACCGGATCGACGAAGGTCTGCGCATCGGCCGGCAACTGTTGCTCGAGATCAATCGCATGGGCATGCCTGCGGGCAGCGAGTTCCTTGACGTGATCTCACCACAGTACCTGGGGGACCTGATCTCGTGGGGCGCGATCGGCGCGCGCACGACCGAAAGTCAGGTGCACCGAGAGCTGGCCTCGGGTCTTTCCGCGCCGATAGGCTTCAAGAACGGCACCGACGGCAACATCAAAATTGCCATTGACGCGATTCTTGCAGCGTCGCGGCCGCACCATTTTTTGTCGATCCACAAGAACGGCCAGGTCGCCATCGTCGAGACACGTGGCAACACCGATTGCCACGTGATCCTGCGCGGCGGCAAGACGCCCAACTACGACGCAGCCCATGTGGCGGCGGCCTGCAAAGAGATCGAAGGGGCCAAGCTCGACTGCACGCTGATGGTCGACTGCAGCCACGCCAACAGCAGCAAGCAGCATGAAAAACAGGTCGACGTTGCACGTGACGTGGCAGCGCAGCTGATGGCAGGCAGCCGGTGCATCTTTGGCGTGATGGTCGAAAGCCACCTGGTGGCCGGAGCGCAGAAGTTCAGCGCCGGCAAGGACGACCCGGCCCAACTCGTATACGGGAAAAGCATCACCGATGCGTGCATCGGGTGGGAACACTCGTTGGAGGTGTTGAGCGTGTTGAGCGAAGCCGTGCTGGCGCGCCGCAAGGCCAAGCCGTAGGCGCTGGCGCGAACTCAACATGGAAAAGTTCAGCGCCGCGCATAACGCGTCTGCCCGCTGATAGTCCGGGCGGCAGAAGATCGGCGGCGCAGGAAGTCGTGGTTTCAGCGGTCTTGGAACGCTCCGCCTCCTCGAAGAAATCGCTCCCGTGCAGTTCTCAGAGGGCGAAATTCAGACCGTTATTTTCGAAACCTTCCACCGCCCAGACGCCCCGTGCATCGGTGCCGAGCGTCGCCTATTGCGCGTCACGCGCCAGACGCTCGCTCTTCCAGTACACGTCGTCACCGCCCAGGCCGTCGAGGTTGGCGCGGTTGAGCACGCGCGCCAGCACGAAAAGCAGGTCGCTGAGCCGGTTCAGGTAATGGCGCGGTTCGGCGCGTATTTTCTCGGCACCTGACAGCGCAACCACAGCCCGCTCGGCGCGTCGTGTGATCGTGCGTCCCACGTGGGCGATGGCCGCGCTGCGGGTGCCAGCCGGCAGAATGAATTCCTTCAGGCGTGGCAAGGCGTCGTTGTAGTGGGCCAGCGCCTCGTCCAGGTGCAACACGGCTTCGGCCTTGAGCAGCTCGTAGCCGGGGATCGACAGCTCTCCGCCAAGGTTGAAGAGCTCGTGCTGGATCACGCCCAGCAACTCCCGCACGTCAGCGGGCAGGGGTTCGGCGAGCAGCACGCCAATCGTCGAGTTGAGCTCGTCCACGTCGCCCATGGCCTGCACGCGCAGGTGATCTTTGGGCACGCGGGTGCCGTCGCCGAGGCCGGTGGTGCCGTCGTCGCCGGTGCGGGTTGCGATTTGGGTGAGTCGATTGGCCATGGCAGCGATGCTAGTGCAGTGTTTCGGAATGCGTGGAACACAAACCCGCGACCTCGACCACTTGAATCCAGGGAATACTTTTGCGTTTTGAAAGATGTCGCGGCCGGCTTCTGGAAACTACAGAGCGGTTGAGAAATCGCACCGGGTGCACTGACGGTACGGATCCGCCGGGCTTCCGATTTTTTACTGCGCGGGGGCGGGCACCGTCATGTGCTGGGCCACGGAGCCGGCCGCGTCCACGCTTTCCAGCTGCACGCCGAAGCCCCACAGGCGGGCCACGTGTTTCAACACCTCTTGCGAGCCTTCGTGCAGCGGCCGGTTGTTGTGCCGTGTGTGGCGAAGCGTCAGCGAGCGGTCGCCGCGCAGGTTCACGTTCCAGACCTGGATGTCGGGCTCGCGCGAACTCAGGTCGTACTGGCGCGACAGCGCTTCGCGCACCCGCCGGAAACCCGAGTCGTCGTGGATCGCCGAGACCGCCAGGGTCTCGGATTTCTCGTCGTCGACGATTGCGAACAGGCGCATGTCGCGCATCAGTTTCGGTGACAGGTACTGGCCGATGAAACTCTCATCCTTGAAGTTACGCATGGCGTGGTCGAGCGTCGGCAACCAGGGCGTGCCGGCAAAACTAGGGAACCACTCGCGGTCTTCGGCGCTTGGGTATTCGCAGATGCGCTTGATGTCGGTGTACATCGCAAAACCCAGCGCATAGGGGTTGATGCCGCTGTACGCGCGGTGCCCCACAGGCGGCTGGTACACAACGTTGGTGTGCGACTTGAGCCACTCGATCATCACTCCGTCTGTGAGATACCCATCGTCGTACATCGTGTTGAGCAAGTGGTGGTGCCAGAACGTGGCCCAGCCTTCGTTCATGACCTGTGTCTGGCGCTGTGGGTAGAAGTACTGCGCGATCTTGCGCACGATGCGCACGATCTCTCGCTGCCAGGGTTCGAGCAGCGGTGCGTTCTTCTCGACGAAGTAGAGGATGTTCTCCTGCAGCTCGGCTGGAAAACGCTTGGCGTTGGCCACGTCTTCGGCCTTCTCGGCCTTCTTCGGCAGCGTGCGCCAGATGTCATTGACCTGCGACTGCGCGTGCTCCAAGCGCTCTTTGCGGCGCGCGGTTTCTTCGGCGAACGACAACTTGCTCGGCCGGCGGTAACGGTCAACGCCGTAGGTCTGCAACGCGTGGCAACTGTCGAGCAGCTCTTCAACCGGGCCCAGGCCGTACTGCTCCTCGCACTCGGCGATGTAGTTCTTCGAGTAGACGAGGTAGTCGATGATCGACGAAGCATCAGTCCACAACTTGAAGAGGTAGTTGCCCTTGAAGAAGCTGTTGTGGCCGTACGCCGCGTGGGCAATCACCAGCGCCTGCATTGCGGTGGTGTTCTCTTCCATCAGGTAGCTGATGCACGGGTCGGAGTTGATGACGATCTCGTAGGCCAAGCCCATTTGGCCACGTTTGTAATTCTTCTCGTTGGCAATGAACTCCTTGCCGTAGCTCCAGTGGCGGTAGTTGACCGGCATGCCCACCGAGGCGTAGGCGTCCATCATCTGCTCTGAGGTGATGATCTCAAGCTGGTTCGGGTAGGTGTCAAGACCGAAGCGCTGTGCGGTGGCGCGAATCACCTCGTGGTACTGCTCGATCAGCTCGAAGCTCCAGTCGCTCGGGTCGGGCAGCTTCGCTGCCGGTCGCGGCCCGGCTCGCAAGGGCGCCTGCAGCGGCTTGCGTTCCGACCTGCGGCGGTCGCCCATGAAGGGCGGAGGCTGGCCAACATTGATTCTTCGTTCCCCAGGAAAGCCGCTCATGTTGTCTCCTGACTCAAGAGGTGGTCCCTTCCTTCTTGAAGAGCTCGCGAAACACCGGGTAGATCTGCGAAGCCTGGGTCACCTTGCGCATCGCGAAGTGGGGGTGGTTTTTTTGCAGACGTGTGTACTCGTCCCAGAGGTTTTGCTCCTCCTCCGCCACCTGCACGTAGGCGAAGTGGCGGCAGGCCGGCAGCAGTTGTTCGGTCAACAACTCGCGGCAACGGCCGCTGTCGTGGTGCCAGTTGTCGCCGTCACTGGCCTGCGCTCCGTAGATGTTCCACTCGCTCGGGGAGTAGCGCGCCTTGATGATCTCGTCCATCAGTACGAGCGCGCTTGACACCACCGTACCACCGGTTTCGCGGGCGTGAAAGAAGTTCTCTTCGTCCACTTCCTGCGCTTGCGTGTGGTGCCGAATGAACACCAAGTCGATCTTGTCGTAGTGGCGCGTGAGAAACAGGTAAAGCAGGATGAAGAAGCGCTTCGACAAGTCCTTGCGCGCTTCGTCCATCGAACCCGACACGTCCATCAGGCAGAACATCACCGCCTTGGTGGTGGGCACCGGCACTTTTAGGCGGCTGCGAAAGCGAAGGTCGATCGGGTCGAGGTAGGGAATGCGTGCGAGCCGGTTCTTCAACACGCTGATGCGCTGTTCCAGATCTTCCCGAAGCGTTTCGCGCAGGGCGGTCTCTGGCTGCGCCAGTACGAGTACGAGTTCTTCTTCGAGTGCGTGCAACTCGCCGCGCGAACCGGCCCCGATTGCCAAGCGGCGCCCGATCGCGCCGCGCATCGAGCGCACGACGGACAGATTGCTCGGTGTTCCGTCGCTGACGAAGCCGGCACGGTGGCTTTTCCATTCCGGTGTTTCGGCAAGCTGGGTCTGCGTTAAACGTGGCAGCGCCAGATCGTCGAAGAAGATTTGCATGAACTCTTCTTTGGTCAAGTGAAAGACGAAATCGTCGTCGCCTTCGCCAGAGTCGCTGGATTCACCCTTACCGCCGCCTTTGCCGCCGCCCTTGGACCGCTCGATCTGGTCGCCGGTGACGTATTCCTGGTTGCCGGGGTGCACCATTTCCCGCGTGCCGCCGGGGCCGTGGCCGAACGCTGGCTCGTTGATGTCGCGCTTCGGAATGTGGATGTCTTCCCCGCGCTCCATATCGCGAATGCCGCGCCCGTCGACGGCGCGGCGCACTGCGTCGCGCACCTGGTTGTGGTGGCGGCGCAGGAAGCGCTCGCGGTTGCCGATGGACTTGTTCTTGCCCGCGAGCCTGCGATCAATGATCTGCTGAAGCATGAGGTTCCTTGTCGGGTGCTGCGCTGGCCTAGCTGCTCTTGCGCACCCTCAGGTACCACTCGCACAACAGTCGAACCTGTTTCGCCGTGTAGCCCTTGTCCACCATGCGGTTCACAAAGTTCTCGTGCTTCTTGGCCTCGTCGGCACTGGCCTTCGCGTTGAAGCTGATGACCGGCAGCAGCTCTTCGGTATTCGAGAACATCTTCTTCTCAATCACCGTTCGCAGCTTTTCGTAGCTCGACCACACCGGGTTGTTGCCGGCGTTGTTGGCACGCGCGCGCAACACGAAGTTGACAATCTCGTTGCGGAAGTCTTTCGGGTTGCTGATGCCTGCCGGCTTCTCGATCTTCTCTAGCTCGGAGTTCAGCGACGAGCGGTCAAACACTTCGCCGGTATCGGTATCCCGATACTCCTGGTCCTGGATCCAATAGTCGGCGTAGGTGACGTAACGGTCGAAGATGTTCTGGCCGTACTCGCTGTAGCTCTCAAGGTAGGCGGTCTGAATTTCCTTACCGATGAATTCAGCGTAGCGTGTCGACAGGTGCTCCTTGATGAACCCGAGGTACTTCTGCTCGGTCTCTGCCGGGAACTGCTCGCGTTCAATCTGCTGTTCAAGCACGTACATCAGGTGCACCGGGTTGGCCGCCACTTCCGCAGTGTCGAAGTTGAAGACCTTGGACAGGATCTTGAACGCGAAGCGGGTCGAAACCCCGCTCATCCCTTCGTCTACCCCGGCGTAGTCGCGGTACTCCTGGTAGCTCTTGGCGCGTGGGTCGGTGTCTTTGAGGTTGTCCCCGTCGTAGATCTGCATCTTCGAATAGAGCGACGAGTTCTCGGGCTCTTTCAGGCGCGTAAGCATCGCGAACTGGCTCATCATCTTTAGCGTGCCGGGAGCGCACTTCGCCTCGGCGAGCGAAGACCCGCGCAGCAGCTTCTCGTAAATCTTGACCTCTTCGCTCACACGCAGGCAGTAGGGCACCTTCACGATGTAGATGCGGTCTAGAAAAGCTTCGTTGTTCTTGTTGTTGCGGAAAGTCTTCCACTCGCTCTCGTTGCTGTGTGCAAGCACGACGCCGTCGAATGGTATGGCGCCGAAACCTTCGGTACCCTTGAAGTTGCCTTCCTGCGTGGCGGTGAGCAGCGGGTGCAGCACTTTTATTGGCGCCTTAAACATTTCTACGAACTCAAGCAGCCCCTGGTTGGCCAGGCACAGGCCGCCAGAAAAGCTGTACGCGTCGGGGTCGTCTTGCGCAAAAGTTTCGAGCTTACGGATGTCGACCTTGCCGACCAGCGCCGAGATGTCTTGGTTGTTTTCGTCGCCCGGCTCGGTCTTGGAAACGCCGACCTGTTTCAGCACGCTTGGGTAGCGCTTCACGACCTTGAATTTGCGGATATCCCCGCCGTACTCTTCGAGCCGTTTCACGGCCCACGGGCTCATGATGCGGTTCAGGTAACGCCGCGGGATGCCGTATTCTTTTTCGAGCAGCGCACCGTCTTCCACAGAGTCGAACAGCCCGAGCGGTGACTCGTTCACCGGCGAGCCCTTGATCGCGTAGAACGGCACCTGCTCCATCAGCAGCTTAAGCCGTTCGGCGATCGAGCTCTTGCCGCCACCCACAGGGCCGAGCAGGTAGAGGATCTGCTTCTTTTCTTCCAGCCCTTGTGCTGCGTGGCGGAAGTACGAAACCACCTGTTCGATGGCGTCTTCCATGCCGTAGAACTCTGCGAAGGCGGGGTAAATCTTGATCAGCTTATTGGCAAAGATTCGCGACATTCGCGGCTCGTTGCGGGTGTCGACCATCTTGGGCTCACCAATGGCCTTGAGCATGCGCTCGGCTGCGGTTGCAAACGCAACGGGGTTGCGCTTGCATTCCGCGAGGTAGTCCTCGACCGAGAATTCTTCTTCGCGGCTGCGCTCGAATCGGGCGGCGAAATTGCTGATCACATCCATGCTCTGATCTCCTGTGGAGTACAAGGAGGCGGATCGGGGAGTCGCAGTCCCTTCACCGTCTGGGGGAGTTCTGATGACACCCCGCGGGCGCCATCAGAGCTTTCCGGTTATCAGCGGATCGTTAGCTTCAAGCTTCCTTCATTCTGCGCCAGCTGGTCCCCGGAGTAGAGCGGGCATCGCGGCTCATTTCGGGAATCGTTTGCATGATCGTTCATTAGCAAGCAACGTGCCGAAGCGTGAACGCGCTGACATGCTACGTGTGGGGATGAGAGGGCAAGGTTAGGCAAAGTTCCGCTCACTTGGGCAACACTCAAGGGCTGCGTTTCCAATCGTAGGTGCAGCGTGTTGTCAGTCGCCCGGTGCCGACTTGACGAGCCGCTCACCGTGCGCCGAGCCCAAGTTTTTCGAGCAAGCCGTTCAACTCATCGAGCGACCCGAAAGCAATGGCGATCTCGCCTTGCTCTCCATGCTTCGTACGCTTCTTCACGCGCACTTCGACCGCGGCGGTCAGCGTGTCCGACAATTCCTGCTCGATGCGCTGGAGGTCTCGACCCTTCTCACGCCGAGCGCGCAGCAGCGGTGTCTGGCGGCCGGTGGTGGTGCCGGCACGTGCCACCAGCCGCTCTGCATCGCGAACGCTGAGCTTCCTCGCGACGATCTCGGTTGCGCTCAAAATCTGCTGTGCGCCTTCGAGCGGCAGCAATGCGCGCGCGTGGCCCATGTCGATGTCGCCGGCCATGAGCATTTGCTGTACGGGCTCAGTCAGGTTCAGCAAGCGCAGCAGGTTGCTCGCCGCACTGCGCGAGCGGCCGACCGACTGCGCAGCTTGCTCGTGAGTCAGTCCAAATTCATCGGTCAGGCGCTTAAGGCCCTGGGCTTCTTCGAGCGGATTCAGGTCTTCGCGTTGGATGTTTTCGATCAGCGCCATCGCAGCCGCGGCTTCGTCTGGCACCTCGCGCACGAGCACCGGCACTTCGTCGAGCCCGGCGAGTTTCGCGGCGCGCATGCGTCGCTCGCCGGCGATGATCTCGTAGCGGCCCGGAGCCACGGGGCGCACGAGAATCGGCTGCATCACGCCTTGTGCCTTGATGCTCTCGGCCAGCTCGTAAAGTGAGCCCTCGTCCATGCGCGTGCGCGGCTGGTACTTGCCAGCCTGCAGTTGCGTGAGTTTCAGCGTGTGTGGGGTGCCGTTGTTCGCGCTGTTGGCGAGTTCCTCGGCATCTTTGACGCGCGGGCCGAGCAAGGCTTCGAGGCCGAGGCCGAGGCCTTTGGGTTTCTTGGTGACCATGTCGACGATTGTGGACGATCAAACTGCAAGCTCAACCAGTGCCCGCAGCATGGCGTGGCCCTCAGCCCAGTCGCCGAGGCCAGAGTCGCCGTTGATGTGGCCGCGTGCGCCGATCAAGGCCAACTCGCTGCCCCAGGCATCGGCCATCGCAGTGGCACGCATAGCGTTGCTGAAGGGGTCGTCGGTGCTGGTCACGACCAGGCTCGTGAACCGCAGGCGTTCGCGCGTGATCGGACGCCAGTTGTAGAGCTGCGGGGGCGTGTCGTCGCGCTCGGGATCGGGCGGGGCAACGAGCAGCGCGGCCTTGACCAGTGCGGTGTTCTGCGAGTGCGCCGACCATGAGGCGGCAAGTTGGCAACCGAGGCTGTGGCCAACGAGCACCGCGGGGGTTTCGCTCTGAAGGATCACCTCTTCCAGGCGCGCCATCCAGTCGCCGCGTTTCGGCCAAAACCAGTCGCCTTGCTCGACACGCAGGTACCCGTGCAGATTTTCCCAACGGCTTTGCCAATGGGACGGCCCAGAGTTCTGCCAGCCCGGCAACAACAAGACACGAAGGCTCGGAGCGTGGGCTGTAGGCATGGTGCTGGTTTATGCTGTTGAACATTTCTAAGCAGTGGAGAAAGCCATGAAGTACCGCGCGTTCGTCGATGGCCAGGAAGGCACCACCGGCCTGCGCATTCACGAGTATCTCGCGCAGCGCAGCGATATCGAGGTGCTGCGCATCGATGCCGCAAAGCGCAAAGATGTGGTCGAACGCGCGCGCCTTCTCAACTCCGCAGACGTCGCCTTTTTGTGTCTGCCTGACGCGGCAGCCAAAGAAGCGGTGGCGCTTGTCACCAACCCCAACACCTGCCTGATCGACGCCAGCACCGCGCACCGCACCGCGCCGGGCTGGGCCTTCGGCCTGCCCGAGCTGGCATCCGATCAGCGCCAACACATTCGCACCAGCAAGCGCATCTCGAATCCTGGCTGCCACGCATCGGCGTTCATCCTGCTGATGCGGCCGCTGGTTGGCGCCGGGCTGGTACCGGCCTCGTTGCCGGTGTCGGCAAGCTCGATCACCGGCTATTCAGGTGGCGGAAAAATGATGATCGAGCAGTACGAAGCCGGTGGCGATGCCCGGCTCCACGCGCCCCGGCCTTACGGCCTGACTCTGGCGCACAAACACGTTCCAGAGATGATGGCGCACACCGGTCTGACAGGCAAACCGATGTTCACGCCCATCGTTGCCAATTTTTACAAGGGTTTGACGGTTAGTGTGCCCTTACATCTTTCTCAATTGGGTTCGACTTGTACCGCGCAGGATTTGCAGGGCGTATTCGAAAAGCACTATGCCGGCGAGCGCTTCATCCGCGTCATGCCGCTGCGTGACCCGACCACGCTGGAAGCAGACGGTGGCTTCTTCGACGTTCAGGCCTGCAACGACACCAATCGCGTCGACATTTTCGTGTTTGCCAACGACAGCCAAGTGCTACTGATGGCTCGGCTCGACAACTTGGGCAAAGGTGCCAGTGGCGCCGCCGTGCAAGCGATGAACGTGCACCTCGGGCTGGAAGAATCGCTCGGCTTGTAGCTCTGTAGCTCTGTACGTAGCGGGCGGTTCGGCAGCAGCTCAGACTGCGGAAGTGTCGCGTTCGCGGTAGTGGTAGGCGTAGGCTTCGGCGAAACCGAGGCGGTCATACACCGCGTAAGCAGGGTGATTGCCATCTTCAACCTGAAGGTATGCCTGCCTTGCACCGAGAGTATGTGCTTGCTGCATCAGGTGACGACACAGTGCGCCGGCATACCCGTTGCCGCGTGCGGCCGGTGCCGTGAACACGTCATACAAGCCAACCAGAGTGCCTTCAATCGCAAACTGGCCGCAAGCGGCGAGCTCCGAGTTGACAAGCATTTCGAAAGCGTGAAACGGCACCGGCGAGTTCTGCAGGCGCTGGGCGTGCGCCTGACGCTGCGAAAGCGGAGAGCCTCGCAGGCCGCCGATACGATGCGCAAACCTCTCGCACCCGACGGCGCGGATTTCACCTCCGCAGACGACCGGACATGGCGCGTTGAAAGCCGAAATATCGGCAAGCACCAAGACGCGGGTTTCATCGAGGCGGCGCCAGCCCTGGCTTTCGAGAATACCGTCCAGCCCCCCCGGCAGCGTGAACGGCGTGATGCGCACAATCAACTCCAAGCCCGCTTCTGTAAAGACGGTCTCACATGCCATCAGCCGCTCGGCGAGCGGCAAGCAGCCGGCCGCCACCGCGTTGATACAGCGTGCGCGCTTGGCTTTGCCGGGCGAAAACCGCACCATCCAACCGTCGATCCAGAGTTGCTGCGGTGGAGCGCTTGCGTTCAGGCCGGCGTCTTCGATCCGACTCAACAACGTTGGGTCGAATGCGGGGTTGAGCCCAACCAGCATCATGCAGGGCCGAGGCGCTGCGACATTTCCTGCGCAAACTCGACAAACGCCTGCGCGCCCTTGGACGCGGGGTCGAACACCACACCGGGCAGGCCGTAGCTTGGCGCTTCGGCCAAGCGAACGTTGCGCGGGATCACCGTGTTGAAAACCTTGTCGCCGAAGTGCACCTTGAGCTGCTCACTCACTTGCTGCTGCAGGGTGATGCGTGGGTCGAACATCACTCGGAGCAAGCCGATGATTTCCAGATCGGGGTTTAGATTCGCGTGCACCTGCTTGATGGTGTTCACCAGATCGCTCAAGCCCTCGAGCGCAAAGTACTCGCACTGCATCGGCACGACCACGCCGTGCGCGCTGCACAGGCCGTTGAGGGTCAGCATACTTAGGGAAGGAGGGCAGTCGATCAGCACGAAGTCGTATTCGCTGTGGACTGCCTGAAGCGCTTCGCGCAGGCGCTTGTCGCGGCGTTCGAGCTGCACCAGTTCGACTTCGGCGCCCGCCAGCTCCCTGTTTGCGCCCAACACGTCATAGCCCGCTTTGTCGCTGCGTTGGCGCGCCTCTGCGATCGAAGCGTTTTCCAGCAAAACGTCGTAGACCGTGAGTTTCAAAGCCCGCTTGTCGACGCCGGAGCCCATCGTCGCGTTGCCTTGCGGATCGAGGTCGACGACCAAAACGCGTTTGCCGATCTTGCTCAAACCCGCAGCCAGGTTGACCGTGGTTGTCGTCTTGCCGACGCCACCTTTCTGGTTCGCAATGCAGAAAATTCTGGCCATGGGCGTGCTCTAGATGAGTCAAAAAGGGCGGGGAGGTGGCCAGGAGCTGCGTTGTCGCCGACGAGGGCGGTGAAACCACCGTTCGGGAGTATGGCAATTATAGAGATTGGGTTTGTGGTCGAATCCAGACTAGGCAGCGTTCGGCCTGCAAGCCTGGCACGTGCAGTTGTTCCACGTGAAACACATCCAGCTCCGGCGGCAGTTCGGCGATTTCTTCGCCCGGCGTCTTGCCTTTCATCGCCATCCACACGCCATGAGCCGCAAGCTGCTTTCCAGTGAGCCGCGTGAAGTCGGCCAGCGAAGCGAATGCGCGGGACACAATCACATCGAACGCAGGGGCCTTTAGCTGCTCGACGCGGACGTGTTCGGCGCTGAGGTTCTTCAGCCCCAGCTCCCCCGCCGATTGGCGGATGAATGCGACCTTCTTGCCGACCGTATCTACGCAGGTCACCTGGGCGGCGGGGTTCAGCGCAGCGATCACCACACCCGGCAGGCCGCCGCCACTTCCGACATCAAGAAGCCTCTGGGCGCGGTTATCGGCGCCAAAGTGGCGGTGCAGCGGGCGTATCACGGTCAGGCAGTCGGCCAGATGGTGCGTTAGCATTTGCGCAGGGTCACGTACTGCTGTCAGGTTGTAGGTGGCGTTCCAGCGCTGCAGAAGGGCGAGATACGCCAGCAGAACGTCGAGCTGTGCATCGGTCAGGTCAAGCGCCAGCTCATCACCGATCCCGGCCAACGCATCGCGCAAGCCCATGCCGGGCAATTCAGGCGCTCGCATCTTCGGGTCGGGATTGCGCGCTCACAACGCCCTTGAAGCGGCCCTTCTTCAAATGCACCAAAAGTAGCGACATTGACGCCGGCGTGATGCCGGAAATTCGCGACGCTTGGCCAAGTGTTTCCGGCCGGTGTTTCTCGAGCTTCTGGCGGGCCTCGAACGACAGAGCGTGAACCTGGCTGTAGTCGATGCCTTCGGGAAGGGGTAGACCTTCAAAATGGGCGCTGCGCTCGACTTCACGGTTTTGCTTGTCGATGTAGCCGGCGTATTTAATGCCGATCTGCACCTGCTCAATCACCACGTCGGCAAGCGCCGGGCCGAATTCAGCTCGAAGTGTTTCACGTGAAACAGCAGCTCCTGGGGTGGCGATGCTCGCCACTTCAGATACTTGATCGAACCCGACATCGGGTCGGGTCAATAAGTCTGCCAGGCTGTATTCGTGTTCAATCACGGTGCCGAGCAACCGCCGGGCATCGACTTCAGGCAGAACCGCCGGGCGCACCCAGCTCGACTTCAGGCGCTCGACTTCACGCGCCACCGCGTCGCGCTTGCGATTGAAGGCGGTCCAGCGCGCGTCGTCCACAAGCCCGAGGGACCAGCCAACCTCAGTCAAACGCATGTCGGCATTGTCTTCACGCAGTTGGAGGCGGAATTCTGCCCGGCTCGTGAACATGCGGTACGGCTCGGTCACGCCCTTGGTGATGAGGTCATCGACCAGCACACCGATGTAGGCCTGGTTGCGCCGAGGCAGCCACGCCGCTTCCCCACGCACCTGCAGTGCCGCGTTGATGCCCGCGAACAGGCCTTGCGCGGCGGCCTCTTCGTAGCCCGTCGTGCCGTTGATCTGCCCGGCGAAGAACAAGCCATCGACCGCCCGGGTCTCGAAACTGGCCTTCAACTCTCGCGGGTCGAAGTAGTCGTACTCGATCGCGTACCCAGGCCGCAGCACGTGCACTTCCTCGAGCCCGACCATGCTGCGCACTGCGGCGAGCTGAATGTCGAAAGGCAACGACGTGGAAATGCCGTTTGGGTAGTACTCGTGGGTCGTCAGGCCCTCAGGCTCCAGAAAGATTTGATGTGAGTCTTTGTCGGCGAATCGGCTTACCTTGTCTTCGATGCTCGGGCAATAACGCGGGCCAACGCCGTCGATCAGGCCTGTGAACATCGGGCTGCGGTCGAAGCCGGAGCGAATAATCGCGTGCGTGCGCTCGTTGGTGTGGGTTATCCAGCAGGGCACTTGTTGCGGGTGCTGGTTGGCGCTGCCCATGAAGCTGAACACCGGCATCGGCTCGGTCGCCGCCGACCCATCTGCGCGGGGTACGCCGTCGCCCGGTTGCGGAGTCAGGACCGCGAAGTTGATGGATCGGCCGTCGAGCCGTGGCGGTGTGCCGGTCTTCAGCCGGCCTTGGGGCAGCTTCAGCTCCTTCAGGCGCGCGGACAAGGCGATCGCCGGTGGATCGCCAGCACGACCGGCGCTGTGACTTTCCAGACCGACGTGAATCTTGCCGTCAAGAAAAGTACCTGCCGTTAGAACAACGGCGTGCGCAGAGAAGCGTATGCCCACTTGCGTGATGGCGCCTGCGACTCGGCCACCTTTGAGGATCAGGTCATCGCATGCGCCTTGAAAGAGCCACAGGTTCGGCTGGTTCTCCAGGCGTTTTCGGATCGCGGCTTTGTACAAGACACGGTCGGCCTGGGCGCGCGTGGCGCGCACGGCCGGGCCTTTGGAGCCGTTCAGGATGCGGAACTGGATGCCGGCTTCGTCGGTCGCCGCGGCCATGGCGCCGCCCAGCGCGTCCACTTCTTTGACCAGGTGCCCCTTGCCGATGCCGCCGATCGAGGGGTTGCAGCTCATCTGCCCGAGCGTCTCGATGTTGTGCGTGAGCAGCAGCGTGGCAGCACCCATGCGCGCGGCGGCGAGCGCGGCTTCGGTACCGGCGTGACCACCACCAACCACGATCACGTCGAAATGCTTGGGGAAGAACATCGGATTGCCTAATTTTTGAGCAGACGTCGATTGTAGGCAGCGAGGGCTGAGAAGTCACCCGAAGGGATCAGGCGTCCGCAACGCCGATGGGTTTGCTACGCTTGGGTATGGACTGTCGACCAGAATGCGGCGCGTGTTGCACCGCGCCATCAATCTCAAGCCCAATCCCTGGCATGCCAGGCGGCAAGCTGGCCGGCGTGCGCTGTGTTCAACTCGATGCAGCGAACCGTTGTTCGATCTTCGGCCGGCCCGAACGCCCCGCCTGTTGTTCGGGGCTGAAGCCCTCTCTGGAGATGTGCGGCAACACCCGCGAGCACGCGATGCACTGGCTCGCGCGGCTCGAAGCGGCCACGTCGCCCTGTTGAATCAACCTAGAAACGGCAGTTCCCCGGCGCCAACACTAAGGAAATCCAGCACTGGCGGGGAGTTGCGCTTGTTTGGCAGACTCACCCGATGGGTGAATCGAGACGCAAGCGACAAGGGGCCCTGGTCCAGGGCGATGAACAG